>NZ_JBITGT010000008.1:304818-467916 GCF_044457285.1 Streptomyces sp. NPDC050560 | reverse complement strand
ACCCGCTACGACAAACGCGCCCGCCACTACCAAGCCCTGGTCACCCTCGCCTGCCTACGACTGTGGCTACCCTGACTTTGCGGACACGCCCTAGGGCCGCCGACTGCCGCCGGTGGTGGCGGTCGGCGCCGCCAGGTCCCGGTACACGCGGTTGCGGCGCCGCAGGACGAGTGCGGCGAGCAGGGCGGAGACCGTGGAGCCCAGCAGAATGGCGATCTTGGTGTGCTCGGCGTGGGCGGTGCCCGGCGTGAAGGCGAGTTCGCCGATGAGGAGGGAGACGGTGAAGCCGATGCCCGCGAGAAGGGACAGGCCGAAGACGTCCCACCAGGACAGCTCCTCGTCGAGGGTGGCGCGGGTGAAGCGGGCGAGCAGCCAGGTCGCGCCGAACACCCCCACCAGCTTCCCCACGACGAGCCCCACCCCGACGCCGAGCCCCACCGGGTCGCGCAGGGTGCCGCCGAGGCCCCCGGAGAGCGACACCCCCGCCGACACGAGGGCGAACAGCGGCACCCCGAGCCCGGCCGACACCGGCCGCCAGCGGTGCTCGAAGCGCTCCGCGAGACTGGTCTCGCCGCCCGGCCCGGTGCGCGCGGGCACGCTGAACCCGAGCAGCACCCCGGCGACGGTGGCATGGACACCGGAGGCGTGCATCAGCGCCCACGCGGCGAGCGCCAGCGGCACCAGCAGCCACCAGCGGGTGGTGCGGGCCCGGGTCAGCAGCCCGAAAGCGGCGACCGCCGCCAGCGCCCCGAGCAGCGGCAGCGGGCTGATACGGCCGCTGAAGAACACGGCGATGACGACGACCGACAGCAGGTCGTCGACGACGGCGAGCGTCAGCAGGAACGAGCGCAGCCCCGCCGGGAGATGGGTGCTGGTCACGGCGAGCACGGCGACGGCGAACGCGATGTCGGTGGCCATCGGCACCGCCCAGCCGCGGGCCGTGCCCCCGTCGGCGACCGCGTTGACCGCCAGATACAGCGCCACGGGCCCCGCCATCCCGCCGACGGCCGCGACGATCGGCAGCACCGCGCGGCTCGGTCTGCGCAGGTCCCCCTCGGTGAACTCCCGCTTCAGTTCGAGGCCCACCACGAAGAAGAACACCGCGAGCAGCCCGTCGGAGGCCCACTGCGCCACGCTCAGCTCCAGATGCAGCGCGGCGGGCCCGAAGCGGGCCCCGACGAGGGCTTCGTAACCGCCCTTCCACGGTGTGTTCGCCCAGATCAGCGCGGCCGCGGCGGCGACGAGCAGCAGCAGCCCGCCGACGGTCTCGCTGCGCAGCGCCGACGCGACCTCGCGGGCCCGGCGCGCACCCGGGCGTACGAAGAGGCGGCGCGGGACGGACGGGGGCCGGGGCGGAAGGGGGGCCATGGGCGACTCCGGTCAGTGGCGGCGGGCATGTCTCACTCGACGCCGACCAGCCTTCCCGGCACACCACGCTCACCCTAACCCGCGGCCACCGCCCCCGCCCCTCACTCCCATCACCCCCTTGACCGGTGACACCACCCGTGCCACGCTCATCACCTGCCCGACCGGTGACACCACCGCCCCCACCCCAACCACCCCCCTCAAGGAGCGAGCGCATGGCCGGGATTCACGGCATCGAGGTCGTCGTCTTCGACGTCCTCGGCACCCTGGTCGACGAGACAGGCGGGCTCAGGGCGGAAATCCGCGCGCTGCTGCCCACGGCCGACGAGGCGACCACCGCCGCGCTTGCGGCGACCTGGCAGCGGTACCGCGACAACGCGCAGCGACACGTGGGCGAGGGCGGGCGCCCGTACGCCGCCGCAGACGTGATCGACGCGGAGGCCGCCCGGCACACGGCCGCCGTCGCCGGGCTCACCGACCAGGACGCGATCGCCCGGCTCGCCACGGTGAGCAGGCGGCTGCCCCCGTGGCCCGACACCACCGCGAGTCTCGACAGGATCGCCGGGCGGCTGCCCGTGGTCGCCCTCTCCAACGCGGGCCGCGCCACCCTGCTGCGGCTCAGCGCCCACGCCGGGCTGCGCTGGCACACCGCCCTGTCCGCCGGGTCCGTCCGCGCCTACAAGCCCGCGCCCGAGGTCTACGGGATCGCCCTCGACGCCGCCGACTGCCCGCCGGAGCGCGTCCTCATGGTGGCCGCCCACCCCTGGGACCTGCGCGGGGCCCGCACGAGCGGCATGCGGACCGCATACGTACGACACCCCGGAGCGAACGCCACCGCCGCCGGTACGGACGAGACAGGCGGCGCCGACCGGTGGTTCAACGGCCTCGGCGAACTGGCCACCGCCCTCACGGCCCCGTAGCGCCACCGCCACGGCACGCGGGACGACGCGGACACGACCGTGGACTCGCGCGCGAAAGCCCTGCGTTCCCCGAGGTGAAGGAGCGGGCGACGGACCTGGTGTCGGACCTTGCCGACGTCCTCGACGAGGTGGCGCGGCTCGTCGAGTCCCTGGACGAACGGCGGTGGGCGGCGCCGACCCCGTGCGACGACTGGGACGTGCGCGCGGTCGTGGACCATCTCCTCGACCTTCAGCGGAACTTCCGCGTGACCATGACGGGCGAGGCCAAGCGCGAGGACTCGGCCTTCCGGGACAACGCGGCGGTGCTGCCGGCCGCGTTCCGGGAGCAGGGGGCGCTGGAGCGCACGGTCACGACGCGGCTCGGCCCGATGCCCGGCGCGACCGCGCTGAACATCCTCACGATGGAACACCTCGCCCACGGCTGGGACTTGGCCCGCGCCGTCGGCCACACCCCGTCGTTCGACACCGCCACGACGGAACGCGCGATCGCCTTCGCCACCCTGATGAGCCCCAAGATCCCCCCACCCCTCGCCGCTTCAAACCCCCACGGCCGGTCCCCCACAACGCCCCGGCAATCGACAGGTTGGCGGGGGTGTTGGGGCGGGGGGTGGGGTGGGGTTCGCGCTGCGGCGGTGGTGAGTGGTAGGGCGGTTGCCGTGCGCTGACGGCCCGGCCGCCCATGTGCGCGCGGACCGCTCGCCCCGACGGGCGCCGATCGCCGGCCGCGAGCGCCCTACCACCCCCTCCCCCCACCCCGGAGTTCTTCCACCGCGGTGCGGGCCGCGGTGCCGATCGCCGCGTCGGCCCGGGGGAGTTTGCGGTCCGCGCGTGCCGCCTGGGTGAAGACGGCGGCGGTGTACGCGGCCCCGTCGGGGAACTCCACGACGCCCGCCTCATGGCGCATGGCGCCGAACGTCCCCGTCTTCCCGTACACCGTGACGTCGTCGTAGGGGAACCCGGAGGCGAGCCGGTGGTGCCACGCCTGTCTGCCGAGGAGGTCGCGCATGAACGCGCAGCTCTCCACAGAACCGGCCCGGCCCGTCCAAATGGCGTGCAGCAGACGGGACATGTCCGCGGGCGTGGAGGACGCCTTGGAGGCGGGGTCGTAGACGGTGGGGGGCACGGCGGTGTCGTTGTCCGCGATATGCCCGAGCGCGGTGCGCAGGTCGGCGGCGCCGGTCTCCGTCACCATGCGGTCGAACGAGGCGACCACACCGCCGCGCACGAGGGTGTCCGCCAGGCCCAGGTCCCGGCAGACCTCGTCGACGGCGGCGGTGCCGACGTGCGTGAGCACCGTGTGGGCCGCGGTGTTGTCCGAGATGGTGATCATGAGGGTCACCAGATCGCGCAGGGACACCGTCACGGCGTCGCGCAGGATCGAGACACCGGTCGGCCCCGGGATGTGCTGCGCCGGGTCGAGCGTCACACGCAGCGCCGGGTCGAGGCCCCCCGCGTCGGCCAGCCGGCAGAAGGCGACCATGAGCGGGATCTTGTGGAGCGAGCCCACGGGGACCGGTTCACCGGCGTCGAGGGACACACACGCCTCGGGCCTGTGCAGGTCGGCCACGTGCAGCCAGCCGCGTACCCCCGCGTCGTCGAACATGGTGCGCAGGGTCCGCAGCACACCGCCGCGCCCCGCCCCACCGGTCACCGTGCCACCTGCCGCGCGAGGGTGTCGGTCACGGTGCGGGCCGCGCGTGCGATGCCGTCATCCTCCGGCCGTCGGGGGTCCCACACGGCGCGCAGCCGCAGGGGCAGGGGCGGGTCGTCGGCGGGTGCGCGCTCGACACCGTCGGCGGCCAGTGTGGTGTCGGCGGTCACCAGTACGGCCTGACCGGCCGCGACGAGGGCGAGAGCGGCGCGTTCGTCGGAGACGACGACGGTGTCGAACCGGCGCCCCCGGCTGGCGAGCGTGTCGATGAACAGGTCGTGCGCGGCGGGCGCGTCCTCGCGCCGGGGCACGGCGAACGGCAACGGGCGTGCGGGGCCGCCGCGTTCCGCGGTGGGCGCGGGGGCGAGGAGGGACGTCGGCAGGAGCACGACCCGCTCGGCGGCCAGCCCGTGCAGGACCGCGGGGTGTCTGACCACGGCGAGGTCGAGGCGGCCCGCCGCGGTCTCGGACAGCAGTGTGCTGGTCGGCGCGGTGACCACCGCGATACGGCCGTGCTCGCCGGTGTGTACGGGGGCGGCGGCGACGGTGGCGGCGACCGCGGCGGGGATCTCGGGGGCGAGCCCCAGCCGCAGCCGGCGCCGCGCGCCCTGCTCGTGGGCGGCGGCCTCGTGGAGCGCGGCAAGGGCCGCGAGGGCGCGCCTGGCGTGGGGAAGCAGCGACGCCCCCTCCTCGGTGAGGGTCACCCCCCGGCCGCGGTCGAAGAGGCGGACGCCGAGCAGCGCCTCCAGGCGGCGCAGACCCTGCGAGAGCGGGGGCTGGGTGATGCCCACGCGCCTGGCCGCGGCGCCGAAGTGGGCTTCCTCGGCCAGCGCGAGAAATATTTCCAGGTGCCGTTCCGTGAGCAACGCGCCTCCAGCGTGCGGCGATATCTGACGCGAATGGCCTCGAACCCCAGAGCATATTCGACATGCCACGCCCCCAACGCCTTGACTCCGCTGGACGGCCCGGCGTTGGCGGCGCTACTGCCGCACTCCCGAAAGAGGTCCCTCATGCACGTGCCCGAGGCCCGCTCCTCCCGGCGAACCGCCCTCCCCCCGGGCCGGGCCGCGCTCCCCTCCCGCCGGACCGCGCTCGCCCTGGGCGTCGGTGCGGCGCTGTCCGGCGTGCTGTCCGGAGCCGACAGCGCCCACGCGTCGGCGCCCGGCGGCGCCCAGGTCCCGGCGCCCGGCAGCGCCCACGTCCCGGCGCCCGGCGGCGGCTCCCTCGCGGCGCGGCTGCGCGCGCTGGAGGAGGAGAACGCGGCCCGGCTCGGCGTGTACGCCGTCGACACGGCCACCGGCGCCACGGTGTGCCACCGGGCCGACGAACGCTTCGCGATCTGCTCGGTGTTCAAGGTGCCCGCGGTCGCGGCCGTACTGCGCGACCTGGACCACGACGGCACGTTCCTCGCGCGCCGCGTCCACTACGACCGGCGGCTCGTGGCGCGCTCCGGCTACGCCCCCGTCACCGGGCTGCCGGAGAACCTGGCGAACGGCATGACGGTCGAGAGCCTGTGCGCGGCCGCCGTCGGCGACAGCGACAACGCGGCGGCGAACCTCCTGCTGGCCGAACTGGGCGGCCCGTCGGCCGTCACCCGCTTCTGCCGGTCGCTGGGCGACCGCGCGACACGGCTCGACCACGAAGAGCCGCTGGACTCCCCCGACCCGCACCGCATCATGGACGCCACCACCCCCGCCGCCATCGGACGCGACTTCGCCCGCCTCGTACTCGGCCGCGCCCTGTGCCCCGGCGACCGTACGAGGCTGACCGGCTGGATGGTGGCGAACACCACCGACGGCGAGATGTTCCGCGCGGGGCTCCCCGACGACTGGACCCTGGCCGACAAGACGGGCAGCACGACGAGTTACGGAGTAGCCAACGACGTGGGCGTCGTATGGCCCCCCGACCACCCCCCACTGCTCCTCGCGATCCTCTCCCACACACTCGCCCCGGCAGGCCCCACGAACACCGCCCTCGTCGCCGAGACGGCCACTCTGGTGGCCAACGGCCTGGTTTCCTGGCGGGGTTGACCGCGACACCCCGCCTGCCACGGCACCACGGCCCCCGGCGTGTGTCACGACGGCTTCGTCGCGGGCGGTGTCCGAACCCGGGCGGCGGGTGCGGGGGCGGGCAACGGCTCCGTGTTGCGGCTGCTGAGGCCGTCGAGGGAGATGCGCGGCAGGCGGCGCCAGGGGGCGGCGTCCGCACCGCCGATCGCAGGGGACGACCCGGCGGCGAAGGCCGAAGCCGCCGCGCTGCTCGACAGGCTGGGCTTCGACACCGTCGACGCCGGTCCGCTGGCGGAGAGCCGGCGCTTCGAGCCCGAGACCGCCCCCTACGTCATGCCGTACTTGAACGGCTCCGAGGCGTTCCACCGGTCCGTGGCCGCACTGCGCGAGGAGCTGCGCTCCAGCGGGTCGGTGCGTGGCGCGCGCCCGGTGGACACGGGAGGCCCGCGAGGCCCGGCGGCACGCTCGGCGCCGGTGTCTGCGGCTGCCGGACCGCCTGCCTCCAGGCCGCACCCGACCAGGTCGGCGACGGCGGGCTGCACTCCATCGCCCTCATCCTGCGTGGGAACACCGGGGCACGGACCCGCTTCGCGTCACGCACCGGGGCATGTCACCGCGTACGTACCGGCGCGCGCAGCAGGTTGACGATCTCGTCGGCGAGCGCGGCGGGCAGGGAGGGGTCGACGGCGGGTGGCTGGAAGATCACGTCCGCCCGGTAACCGGACTCGCCGGCCGACCATTCGACTTTCAGCCTTCGCCAGTAGGGGTCGGAAGTGGTGAGCGTAACCTCCTCGACCGTCGTCTTCGGGAGGGTGAGGGCCGGGCCCTCCCGGTCGGCGATCTTCATGCCGACCTTGACGAATTCCGGGCGCCCGAGCGCGTGCAGCAGCGGGCCGACGGGGGCGTCCCGAAGCGGTTCGGCCGCGCGCCACGCATCGCGCACGGACGCCACGAGTTCGGGGAGGGACGGCGCGCCGCGCATGTCGACACGGGTCAGCCGGGTGTTGGCGAAGAACCCCACCGCCTGCCGGACGGCGCGATTCTCCCGGTTCGCGAAGTCCGTTGCCAGCAGCAGATCCTTCTGGTCCAGGACCCGGGAGAGCGCCACGCCGGACACGCAGAGCAGCACGGTGAACGGCGACGCCGCCGCGGCGCGGGCCAGGCCACGCGCCTCCCGCACGCACTCCGCGGGCAGGTCGAACCGGAGCACCCGCGCCGGAGCACCGCCCCCGCCCTCGGCCCCGGCGGTGCCCTGGCTCCGCCAGGCGACGGTGCCAGGACAGCCGGTCAGCGCCGACGCCCAGGACGACACCGCGGACTGCCGCAGAGCCGCCCAGGACTCCCGCTGCCGCACGGCGAACTCCCCATAACTCATCGGCAGGGGCGAAAGCTCCGGCGGGCGGCCGGACAGCCGCGCGGCGTAGAACTCGGCGAGGTCCCGCCACAGGACACGGAGCGACCAGCCGTCGAAGACGAGGTGCTGGAGCGTCATCGAGAACAGGGCGCTCCCGGCGATGTCGTGCAGCTCGGCACGGAAGAGCGGTCCGCCGTCCAGGATGCCGGCCAGGGTGGGGCGTGCCCGGACGAGCCGGTGCGCCAGCGCCTCGACGCTCCGCGGCCGGGGCGCGTCGGCGGACGTCGGCGGAAGCCGTTCGTGCACCCACTGCGTGGGGCCCGACCCACACTCGCCCATCGTCGTACGGAGAGCAGGGTGCCGCCCGGTGAGGTCGTCGACGGCGCCGGACAGGCACTCCGTGTCGACATCCTGGCCGAGCCGGAAGAGGCGTACCTCGCAGGAGCTGGACGCGTACTCCGGATGTCGCCCGTAGTCCCGCAGCTCCTCCTCCTGCTGGTACGACAACGGGTAGTGCTCCGGGTTCCGGGGGCGCACCGCTCTCACTCCTGACCGGTCTTCGCGGGCGGCTGAGCGCCATCGGCCGACAGCAGCGACCGGATGCGCCCGGCGAGTGCGCCGGGGGTCGGGTCGGAGAAGACGGTGTCGGAGCCCAGCGGCACGTCGAGGCGCTCCTCGATGCCCGCCACCAGCTCGGTGGCGGCGAGCGAGTCGCCACCCGCGTCGTAGAAGTCGGCGTCGGCCGAGTCGGGCCGACTGCCGAGGACCTCCTCCCAGACGTCCATGACGTGCCCGAGGATCACCTCGTCGGAGGTGTCCTGGCCCGCGCCCGAGTCGGCGGGCGTGCCGGTCCTGCCGGAACCGGCGGAGGACTCCCCGGCCGCGGCGGCCTGGGGGCGGACGGCCCAGTGGCGCCGGGCCCTGAACCGGTAGCCGGGCAACGGCACCCGCCGGAATCCGCCTCCGGCGAACAGCGGGCCGAAGCGCACGTCGGCACCCGCCTGCCAGAGCGCGGTCAGCGTCGCCATGATGACGTCGGCCCCGGCGGGCGGCGGGGGCACGGCCGCGCCGTCGACCCGGACCCGGCCAGGAGCGGCCATCGAGATCCGGAGGCCGTCCACCGGCCCGCCCGACTCCACCGGCCCGCCCGGCTCCACCGACCCGCCCGGCGTCCGCGCGCCGGTGCCCGCGGCGACGAGCCGGGCGGCCTCCTCGACGGTGATCTCGCCGGTGAACGCGGCCGCCGCGGTGGCACCGAGTCCGTACGCCGCCACCCGCCTCGGTTCGACGCCGTAGGCCGCCCAGAGGCACGCCAGCGCGTACTGGAAGGCACAGGTGGCGACGGGGCGGTCGCGCTCGTTCCAGCGGTCGGCCTCCCACCCGGGCGCCGCCGCCTCCCATACGCCCCAGGCCGCCCTGAAGGCCGCGTGGCCGCGGGCGAGTTCCCGTACCAGGGCCGGGGTCACGTCACTCGCCGCCGGGAACTCGAAGAGGGCCCTCCGGGCGGAGGCGGTGGCGGCGCCAGGGCCCGCCTCGGCGGCGCGGAGCAGACGCGCCGCCTGGTCGGCGTCCCGGGCGAGCACGGCATACCGGTGGGAGAACGCCTCGCGCCCCTCGGCCAGGGTGTACGCCGCATCCGCCAGGCCGACGGAGGAGGAGAGGCACTCGGCCAGATCCTGGATCTGCAGACGCAGCGACTCCGGGTTCTTGGCGCTGACGAGCAGTGGCCAGTACCCCTGGCGGGACGGTGACGCGGGGGGCTCGGGTGCCTGCTCCACCACGAGGTGGACATTGGTGCCTCCGACACCGAAGGAGCTGACTCCGGCGCGCCGCCGCCGATTCGCGGGCCACGGCTCGCACACCGCGGGCACGTGGAACGGGCTCTTGTTCAGGTCCAGCTCCGGATGCGGGGTCTGCGTACGGGCGTGGGGATAGATGACGCCTTGCTCCACGCTGAGCACGGCCTTGATCAGCCCGGCGACGCCCGAGGTGGCGTCGAGGTGCCCGATGCTGCTCTTCACCGTGCCCAGGGCGCAGGACCGCTCGCGCGGTACGGCGTCGAAGACCTCCCGCAGCGCGGTGACCTCCACCGCGTCGCCCAGCACCGTCCCGGTCCCGTGGGCCTCCAGGTATCCGATGTCGGCGGGGCCCACGTCCGCCATGGTGTGCGCGGCCGTGATGGCGGCGGCCTGGCCCGCGATACTCGGCGCGCTGTAACCCACCTTGTCGCTGCCGTCGTTGGTGAGCCCGAAGCCGGAGATCACGGCACGGATCGTGTCTCCTGCCCGTACCGCCTCGTCCAGCCGGCGCAGCACCACCACCCCCGCGCCGTCGCCCGGGACCGTGCCCGCGGCCTTCGCGTCGAACGCGCGGCAGTAGCCGTCGGGCGACAGGATCGAGCCCTCCCTGAAGACGTAGCCCTCCACGGGGACCTTCAGCGACGCCCCTCCCGCCAGGGCCAGGTCGCACTGCCCCAGCAACAGGGCCTGCACGGCCTGGGTGACGGCGACGAGCGAGCTGGAACAGGCGGTGGAGACCGTCATGCTCGGTCCGTGCAGGTTCAGCTTGTACGACAGACGTGTGCTGAGGTGGTCGCCGGCATCGTTGATCAGGCTCCTGACGTCTTCGGCCGGTGAGGTGGCGTACGAGTTGCGGCTGCACGCGCCGAAGACCCCGGCGCGGGCGCGGAGCCGCGGTGCCGCATGGCCGGCGTCCTCCAGGGCATGCCAGGCCGTCATGAAGAACAGCCGGTGCTGCGGGTCCATCGCCGTCGCGTCCGCCGGGGATATGGCGAAGAACTCGTTGTCGAACAGGTCGAAGCCGTCGATGGCGCCCCGGGCCGGAACGTAGCGTGCATGGTCGACGCGTGCCGCCGGTACTCCGCGGGAGAGCAGGGTCTCCCGGGAGATCCTCGTGATGTGGTCCCCGCCCTCCCGTAGGTTCCGCGCATAACGACGGCAGTCGTCGGCGCCGGGGAAGCGGCATGCCATCCCGACTACCGCGATCTTGTATGAGTGCAACACCTTGCTGGTCCTCCGTTTCCTTTCCGGGCGGATGCCAGGACCCGATGCCGACGCCGCGCTCCGCTCGCTCTCAGTCGCGCGAGAACGCCTTCTCCTGCATCGTGTACAGCTCCGCGTAGCGCCCGCCGCGGCCCAGCAGCGTGGAGTGGTCGCCACTCTCCGTCAGGCGCCCGTCCTCCAGGACGAGGATCATGTCCGCGCCGGTCACCGTGGAGAACCGGTGCGAGACCACGATCGTGATGGCGCCGTTCCGCCGCGCACGCGCCCTGGCGTGCGCCATGTAGCGCTCGAAGATCTCCCGCTCGGTGGGCGCGTCCAGGGAGGCGGTGGGCTCGTCGAGGACGAAGAGCAGCGCGTCGGGGCGCATCGAGGCGCGTGCCAGGGCGGTCCGCTGCCACTGCCCCTCGGAGAGGTCCACACCGTCGAATTCGGACCCGAGCTGGGTGTCGAGGCCGTGCGGCAGGGCGGCGACGAAGTCCTCCGCGCTGGCCTCGCGCACCGCCTGCTCGATCCGCGCCCGGTCCTCGATACGGGAGACCTGCCCGAGGCCGATCGTGTGCCCCAGCTTGGTGTGGAAGCGGCCGAAGTCCTGGAATACGGCGCTCAGCCGGGTGCACCACTGCCCGGCGTCGATGGCCGACAGCTCGACGCCGTCCACCCGGATGCTTCCCGAGTCCGGCGCGTAGAGCTTGCAGAGCAGCTTGACCAGGGTGGTCTTGCCCGAGCCGAACTCCCCGACGATCGCCACCACGGACCCCGCCGGGATGTGCACGCTGACCTGGTCGAGCGCGGGTTGCCCGGCATCGGGGTACGTATAGCCGAGGTCGTCGACGGTGATGCCCTCGCGCAGCGCCGCCGGACACGCCCGGCCGGCCCTGTCGCCCGTGCCCTGTTCCCGCGTGTAGCGGCGGAGCCACAGGTAGGGGTCGATGACGCGGGCCGCGCCCACCGCCGAGGACGTGGTGGACACGGTCGCGCCGACCGTCTGCCGCAGGCTCGACGCCACTGCCACGGCGAGGACGATGTCCCCCACCGAGCCATGGCCCGCACCGGCCCGGAAGAGGAGGAACAGCAGCCCGCCGATGAGTCCGGCGGTGAAGGTGGACCAGCCGAGCAGCAGAAGGAGCGCCCGCATCAGTTGCGCCCGAGCGCGCGGCTCCATCGCCTTGCGCCACTCCTCGGCCTGGCGCTCGATCAGTCTGCTGCCCGACCCGGCGATCCGGATCTCCTTGGCCGGGCCCGGCGATGTGGCCGTGGTGATGAGGTGTTCGTGCAGCCGGTAGGACTCGGCCGTCTCCAGTTCCGCTCGCTTGACGATGTGCTCGCCCTTGCGATTGCACAGCACGGGCAGGGCGGCCAGCGGCAGCAGGAGCAGCAGCCAGGGGTCGACGGCACCGAGCAGCAGGATGGCCACGACCAGTTGCAGCACACCGGCCACCACCCCCAGGGCGTTCCAGGCGCTCTGGACGAGCAGCCCGGTGTTCGCACGGACGATCGTCACGCGGTCGAGGAAGTCCGCGCGTTCGAGATGCTCGATACCGGGCAGCGCGGCGAGGTCGCGGTGCACGTCCCGGTGGATCTCCAGGCGTGCCACCCGGTCAGCCGTGGTGATCTTGAGTAGTTCGCCCATGTCCTGGAGCACCAGGTTGACCGCATAGGCCAGCGCGGCCACCACTGCCCATACGACGGCAGGACCCATGTCGCGGGCCGCGATGGCGTCGACGACCTCCCGCAGGGCGACGGCCCCTGCGGCGACCGACGCCACCGAGAGGCCGATGGCGCCTGCGGTCGCGACGGTCAGCACCCGCTGCGTACGCCAGGACAGCCGGAAGAGGCCGATCCAGAGCGCAAGGTACCGGCTCACAGAGCCCACCTCTCCTCGGCACGATCGTCGTATCCGCGGCGGAAGCGCTCCGCCTGGATGTCGAAGAGCCGTGCGTACTGGCCCCCATGGGCGATCAGTTCGTCGTGGGTGCCCGACTCGGTGATCCGGCCGTCCTCCAGCAGAACGATCCGGTCGGCCTCGCGTACGGTGGAGAGCCGGTGGGAGATCAGCACGACGCCGGTCTCGCCCCGGCGCTCGGCGAGCTTGCCGAAGACCTCGAACTCGGTGCGCACGTCCAGGTGGGCGGTGGGCTCGTCGAGGACGAGCAGCCGGGCTCCGCGGTTCACCGCGTACAGCGCCCTGGTCAGGACGAGCTGCTGCCACTGGCCACCGGAGAGGTCGGTCCCGCCGGTGCGCGCCCTGGAGAGCGGGGTGTCCCAGCCGTTGGACAGCCGGCCGACCACCTCGTCGAACCCGGCCTCGCTCCCGGCCGCCACCAGCGAGCGCTCCTCCATGGGCTTCCAGCAGTACCCGAACTCGACGTTCTCGGCGGCGGAGAGGTCGTGGCGGACGAAGTCCTGGAAGACCACGGCCATCCGGGCCCGCCATCGGGCGGGGTCCAGCCGGGCCAGGTCGACGCCGTCCACGGTGATCCGTCCGGCGGTCGGCGCGTAGAGCCCCGCCATCAGCTTGATCAGCGTCGACTTCCCGGCGCCGTTCAGTCCCACGATGGCCAGCAGCTCGCCGGGCGCGAGTTCCAGGTCCAGCTCGTTCAGAACGAGCCGTTCGCTGCCGGGGTAGTGGAAGGAGACCTTGTCGAACTTGATGTGCGGGACGGCGTCGGCGGCCGCGGCGTCACCGGCCGCCGCCGGGCACGCGTCGTCGGCGAGCAGGTCGCGCAGCCGGTCGAGGGCGCCGAGGGTCTGGAGCGAGCCGTTCAACTGGTAGTGGTCGAAGTCCGGCTGGAGCACCTGGAGCAGTCCCCACCCGCCGCTGATCACCGCCACCGCGACGGCCGCGGTGGTGGCCCCGTCCACCGCGCGCACGGAAACGATCACGTACGCCGGTGCAAGGCCGAGGACGATCACCAGGAAGGGCAGCCACAGCCGGCGCAGCATCCGGGAGATGTAGGTCCACAGCGGCGCGTTGGCGTCCCGGATGTTGTCCTGCATCCGCCCCACCATCCAGGAGCCGAATCCGAAGATCCGCACGTCCTTGCCGTCGCCCGGCGACACCGCCGCGCGCCGCCACACGTCCGCGTGGAGTTCTCCGTGCGCGGCGGCCTTCCAGTGCGAGGTGATGTCCCGGCTCTCCCGGTTGCGCACCGTACGGTTGACGAGCGCGGGCAGCAGGCCGAAGAGGGGGAGCCACCAGGCGAAGGAGGCGAGTACCGCGCACATCGAGGCCGCGCCGACCAGGGCCGCCAGGATGCGCAGTTGGGCAAGCGCGCCGTCGGACGGGGTGCAGTTGTAGCCCCGGCTCCGGTCCACCACCGCCTCGCGGAGCAGGATCTGGGCCCGCGAGCGCTCCAGCTTGTCGATCATCCGTGTCGATGTCGCCACCCGGCTGACCCTGGTGCGGTGCATGCCGTCGATACGTCCCGCCGCGACCGCGGTGAGGGGGGCCGCCGCGGCGGTCGCGGCCTGCCCCATGGCCAGGGCGGCGCCGTAGAGCAGAAGCGCGGGCAGCGTGGCCCCGACCAGGCCGCCGTCCGGCGCACTGCCGAAGCGGTCGACCAGCAGCGCCAGGGCCGCTGTGCTCCCCGCCGGCATCGCGCTCTCGACCACCAGTGCCGTCGCCAGCATGACGGCAGTGGGAGCACCCGTGTCCCCGAGGACCCGGAACAACCGCAGCCGATTCGACAAGCGTCCCATGACTACCCTTCCCGACCGCTTCGTGCTCCACCGGCCACACGGTGCCGCGCGAAGGCACCGGCCGGCCGCGCGGCGGCCGCGAGCAGACGCCGGTCGACCTTGCCGTTCGCCGTGACGGGCAGCCGGTCCACCACCGCCCAGAGGGCGGGGACCAGGTACGACGGCAGCAGGCCGCACAGCCGTGACCTCAGTTCCGCCGGACTCACCCCCGCACCGGGGGTCAGCCGTACCGCGGCCATCAGCCGTTTGTCACCGCTGTCGCCTTCGGTCACGGTGACGACGGACTCCTCGACTCCGTCGACCGCCGTCAGCGCCTCGCTGATCACATGCAGCCTGACGCGGTGGCCCCGGACCTTCACCTGGTCGTCCGCGCGTCCGAGGAAGTGGATGCGCCCGTCCTGATCGATCCGGACCAGGTCGCCCGTCCGGTACAGCCGCTCCGGCACGTCCGGCGAGAGGAACCCGAAGGAGCGGGCGGTCTCCTCGGCGTCCTTGAGGTATCCGGCCGCCAGGCCCTCCCCGCCGATGTACAGCTCCCCGACCGCGCCCGGCATCAGCAGCCTCGCCCGCTCGTCCAGGACGTACACCCGGGTCCCGGGGACGGGGGTGCCGATGGGGACCGGTCCGTCGACCGCCGCCGGGTCACGGACCTGATGGACCGTCGTGAAGGTGGTGTTCTCGGTCGGCCCGTAGCCGTTGCTGACCACGAGACCTGGATGGTCCACGAGGGCACGCCTGACGTGCTCGTGGGGGACCACGTCCCCGCCGGTCATGAGGTGACGCAGGGTGCCGAGCGAGCCGCCCGCGAACTCCTGCACCAGCCTGAACAGACCGGCGGTCAGCCACGCCACCGTGATGTGGCGCTCCCCGAGGAAGGCCCCGATCTCGTTCGGCGACAAGCGGTCCTGCGGGCACACTTCGAGCGTGGCTCCCGTCAGCATGCTGCCCCACAGCTCCAGTGTGGAGGCGTCGAACGGCAGGGGGGACAGCCGCAGCATCCGTTCACCCGGCCCCAGCGGCAGGTAATCGGCGCCGTGGACCAGCCGGATCACCGCGCGGTGCGGGATCGCCACGCCCTTGGGGTCGCCGCTCGAACCCGACGTGAAGGCGACGTAGGCCAGACGATCGGGGTCGGGAGGCGGCGGCGGGGCGCCGGGGGCGCCGGAACTCCGTCCCGGTTGCCACGGGCTGACGGTGGGGATACCGCACCGTGCCAGTCGGCCGGAGCGCTCACCGGCGACGACGGCCGCCGCGGGGGACGCCTTGGCGACGATCTTCGCCGTGTGGGCCTCGGGTTCGGACAGATCCACACCGACATAGGCGGCCCCCGCCCAGAGCACGCCCAGCACCGCCACGGCTTCCGCCACCGACCGCGGAACACCGACCAGCACCGTGTCGCCCTGCCGGACGCCCGCGGCACGGAGCAGGGCCGCCTGTTCGGCCGCCGCGGCGGCCAGCTCGGAGTACGTCAGCGCGGATTCCGCGTCCCGCACCGCGACCGTGCCCGGCCGGCGACGCGCCGTGGCACGGAAGAGTTCGTCGAGGGACGACGGCGGGAACTCCCGGACCGCTCCGTTGACCCGGTCGAGGATCATCCGGTCCCGGGCGGAGAGGCACCGGATGTCCACCAGCGTGCGAGCGGCGCCGCCCTCGGACGTGGCCCTCACGAGATCCATGGCGGCGGCCTCGAAACCCCTGGCGAAACCCTGCGCCTCCCCCGGGCTCCACAGCCCCCGGTCGTGCTCCAGGAACCCGGCGAGGGAGCCGTCGCCGTGGTAGAGCCGAAGGCCGACAGCGCACCGTGCCGTACCGGCCTCGTCCACCAGGACGGACCGCGGGCCGGTTCCACCCGGGCGTCTCTCGCCCGCGCAGGACGGCCGGAGCAGCGGATGGCGGGGACCGGACCTGTGGAGGCCGCGGGTCAGCGCCTCGTGCACCCGGCGGACATACGCGTCGGGGGTCTGGTCGTCGTCCGGGGCGATCCGTACGGGGACCGCGTTCCCGTAGTCGACGACCTGCACCCCCTCGGCACACGGCGCGTCCACCGAGGGCACCTCCACCGGCAGCGCCCGCACACCGGTCAGCCTGCGCAGCGTCAGCGCGAACGCGGCCAGGAGGAAGGCGTACGGGGACACGTCGAGCGAGCGCGAGCGGTCCCGCACCGCGGCGGCGGTGTCCGGGGACAGCCGAACCGGCAGCCGCCCGCCGGGCGCCTCGTGGTCCTGCGGACCCGGCCGGTCCCCCGGCGGCCCCGGGCGGCCGGGCACCCCGCCCAGCCGGACGCCCAGCCGGACCGACCACGCGGCCGCGAGCCGCGCCGGTGCCCCGGCGGGTACGGCGCCTCTGGGCGCGCGGGCGCAGCCGCTGCCGTCCTCCCGCTCCGGGGCCGCTCCTCCTCGGAGTTCGTCGTGGCGGCCGAGCGCCGCACGCAGCAGGGCGGCCGTGGACCCCGCGTCGAACGCGTCGTCGGTGCCGGCCGCCAGTACGGCGCGGAGCATGCCGTGCTCGGAGAGCAGCAGCAGTCGTGAGCCGGGACCACCGCCGGGCATGCCGTCGAGCAGCGCGCACGCCCTTCGACGGGCGTACCCCTCGAAGGGCCCTGCCACGTCCGGGCATTCCACGATGCCGATCTCGGGCGGAGCGGGTTCCGGCGCTGCCGTGACGTCCGCCAGCGCCCGCGCGAAGGCGGCCGTGTCGATGTCCCCCCGGTCGACGGTCGCGGTGAAAGCCCGGCCGCGTGCCTGCCCGAATCGGGTCTCTTCCATGAGTGATCGTCTCCGCTCGGCGACAGGGCGCAGCCTTCCCGGCGCACCCTCACATGCACTGACCGGGGTCTCCGCGGCCGTCCCGGCTCAGCTCGGCGAGCAGGGCGGCCTGCTTGCGGATCGTCGCGGCGCGGTAGAGCGCCAGGGTCCTGAGCGGGAGCCCGCTCGCCCTGGTGAGCTTCTCGACGAGGGCCAGGAGCAGCAGCGAGTCCCCACCCGCCTCGAAGAATCCGGTGTCGTCGTCCGGCGGTTCGCAGCCGAGGATGTCCCGCCACACCGCGCGCACGACGGGGACGAAGTCGGCCTCGTCCCGGATCTGCTCGACCGCGGGCTGCGGAGCCGGGTGTTCAGTCACCACGCGTCTCCCATCGGGTATCAGTTGTCACCGGCGGGGTCACCGGTACTCGATCCAGTCGGTGTTCTCGATGCGTGCCACCAGCCGGGGAAGCTCGGCGGCGTCCGCCACGGTTCCGGAGACGGAGGCGACCCGGCTGCGCGTGCCCTCACGCCAGTCCACGGGGGCACCCGGAGCCGTGTGGATCTCCACCCGCTCGACGGTGTCGAGGGCGCGGAGCCCGAGCAGGCCGTCGCCCACCGCCACCACACCGGTGGCCGTCATGGGCGGAACGACGTTGTACACGAAGGCGACAAGCCCGTTCGTCCGGCCGGACGGTACGGGGATCTCCAGGCCGAGCGCGCTGCGCAGTGCGAGGTCCGCGGGGTCGGCGGAGCCCGTCCTGACGGCCATCTCGTCGACCCATCCGGCGAGCCGGCCGTTGAGTTCGAGCACCCGCAGGCCGGTGCTCGTCAGCTTCAGCTCGACTTCGCAGACGCCGTTGCGGACGTCGAGCGCACGGACCACTCGGCAGGCCAGTTCCCGGGCCGCCCGGAGGACCGGCTCGGGAAGCCGGAACGGGCGGCCGTACGCGCCGCGTTCCCGGAACGGGTCGGCGGACGCGAATCTGCCGGCGATGAAGAAGGGGTGCACGTCGTCGCCGCCGACGATGCAGCTCACACCGATGTAGTCGCCCCAGGGGTGCTCGACCTGGGCCCCGGCCAGGAACTCCTCGACGATCGCGGTCCCGCCGGGCACACCCCGCGCGGCCGCGTCGGGGCCGACGATCTCCGCCACGGCGGCCGCGCACTGGGCCCGGGTGTGGACGCGTAGGGTGCCGCGGCTTCCCGCGCCGACGGTCGGCTTGACCATGGCGGGCAGGCCGACGTGGGCCAGGGCGCTCTCGACCTCGTCGACCCGGGCGACCTCGCGGAAGCGGACCACCTCCACGCCGCGGTCGGCCAGCCGTTGCCGCTGAAGGGGCTTCCTGGTGATCGGCCCCAGGTCAGCGGGGGCGTGGGCGGGGAGGTCGAGGGCGTACGCGAGCCGGCTGACGAACGGGAGCAGCATCTCATTGAACGTCACGACTCCGGCGGGACGCAGCCCGCGCAGCTCACCGACGAGTGCCGCATCGGGGCCCCCGGAACCGTCGACCACCCGCCCGAGGGACGCGAGCAGCGGCCGTACCTTGTCGTGGCGGTACGTCCCGGCCGTGATGAACGCCGGTGCGCACCCGAGGTCCGCGGCCGCCTCCGCGACCCGCAGCGGCGACAGCGTGCTGTCGGCGGCGTCATAGGCGACGAGCAGGGTGCCCGCGGTGGAGCCGCGGGCAGGTGCCTGGGTCATGTTCCTCCCTCACGGCCGGCCGCTGGTGAAATGGCCGGCCTGTTCCAGGTCGGTGAGGGAGTTCACGTCCAGCCAGTGGCCGTGGATGTAGAGGACCCGTACCGGATGGCCCGCGGCCACGACATGGTTGAGCAGGTCGCCCAGCGTGAGGCGGGGGAAGTCCGGCCGGGCCGTCAGCGCGTCGAATGCCTGCTCGATCCAGGCCCGCCCGTCGGCCCGGGCGCGCAGCATTCCGATCCAGCGGCCGTCGGCCCGGGTGCTGGACCGCTCGGCGGCGCCGGTGATCCGTTCCAGCGCGACGGGCCGCCCCCACACCGAACGGTCGTCGGGTGCCGAGCAGTAGGCGCGGTCGCGCATGCCCGCGGTGTCGCCGGTGCCGCTCTGCGAGTCGACGACGACCGTCAGCTCGGCGTCCGAATCCAGCAGTTCGCGCAGCACGTAGCTGCGGAACAGCAGGTCTCCGTAGAGGATCACCATGTCGTCGCGGAACGCGTGGCGGGCACAGCCGAGCGAGCCGAGTTCGCCGCTTGTGGCGTGCTCGTCGTTGTGGACGAGTGTGATGCCCTCTGTGTCGATGCGGTCGGCCCGGTAGCCGGCGACCACGGTGGCGTCCGCGATCCCCTGACCGTTGCAGAGTTCGATGAGCCGGTCGAGCAGCGGTTTGCCGTTGACCGGCAGCATGGCCTTCGGGCGGTCGCTGGTGAGATCGGTCAGCTTCTCACCCCGGCTAGCCGCGAGTACGATCGCGCCGGTGCGCGCTCCCGCGCCGTCGGCGTAGCGGCTCTCCGCCGCCTCCAGTTCGGCCATGCCCTGGAGCCGGAAGATCTCCTTGATGCTCGCCACGCGGTCCTCGACCTCGACGAGCGACTGGTCCCGGTAGATCTGCCGCGCGGTCTGCTGCATTCCGTCCACGGCGCTGCGGATGAGGTGGTTCGCCCAGATCACCAGGCTCACACCGGCGTCGCGGAAGACGTCGGTCGGGGTGCTGTAGTACTTGGTCGGCACGATCACCAGGGGGGCCCGGCCCGCCCACTCCCGCGCGAACTCCAGAATCTGGTCGGGTTTGGACCAGGCGCTGTGGATGAGGATGGCATCGGCACCGGCGCGGCGGTACGCCTCCGCCCGGCGGAGCGCCTCCCGGGTGTCCCGGCCTGCGATGTACGCCTCCACCCGGGCGACGACACAGAAGTCGTCGTCGGACTGCGAGTCCTTCGCGGCGGCGATCTTTCCGCAGAATTCGGCGGTGTCGGCCAGCGTCTGATGCTTTCCGTTGATGAAGCTGTTCGTCTTGGGGAACGCCTTGTCCTCGATACAGACACCGGCGACGCCACGCTGTTCGAGTTTGCGGACCAGGCGCCTTGTGTTGTTGAAGTTGCCGTAGCCGGTATCGCCGTCGAGGAGTATGGGAACGGATGTGACGTCCGCCATGAATTCGGCCATGTCGACGACCTGCGTCCAGCTCGTCTCATTGTTGTCCCGCACGCCGAACTGGGCCGAAAGAGCCAGCCCTGAAGCCCATATCCCATTGAATCCGGCCTCCTCGGCCACGACGGCGCTGATGCCGTTGTGCGCCTCCAGGATGAATTCCAGATCCGTCGAGCAGAGCATTCTTCGCAGTTGAGTGGTCTTGGGCGTTCCCGCCGCCCTTGAGGTGCCGCTTCCGTCTCCGGAACGCGCATCGTCCGCAACCGGCCATGGCGGGGTCTTTACCTTGCCCAACACGAACTCCCTCGTCCGATCGTCATCGCGGCTCAGAACACCGGGTGGCCGGCATACGGGCATGGCGACCGGCCCCTTCGGCAATGGTTCCGGCCAGCCATCCTGAAGGTAGCCAACTCCGCGAGTGATTGCCATGTCCACTGTCTTCTTCGACGGCGCGGGCGGAATCCGGTTCACCCGTACTGTTCAAACGGACCGTGTGACGGCCGCATCCGGTGCGCCATACTGAGCCGTAAACACGCTCGTGATCATTTCTTGTTGATCAGTTGCGCGGACGGTCGAGCCGTCCGCGTCGGCGTGCGCGGGAAAGGGGAAAGAGGCATATGACCTACGCGGCACCCTCCATGGACGGTACGGCGGCGGGCCCCGGGGGCCACGACACACTGCGACAACTGTTTCCGGAGGCGAGCCGCCGCGGCGCACCGCAGGAGCATTGGACGAGCGGGCGCCCGCTGGTCGAGCACGGAGATCCGAAGGACCTCGAAGAGCGCATAGCGGAGCGTTTTCCCACCCCGGAAGCCCTGGCCGATTTCGACCCCGACATGATGGTGTCGGTGTACGGATTCCGGGACGCGGCCGGCACCGAGGGAAGCGCAGGGACGACGGGGCAGCAACAGGATCTCCATACCTTTCCGCCGACCACGATCAGTGACGCGGTCCCCCTCTACCACGCCGGCCACACCCTCGTCTGCTGGCGCATGCTCAAGAACCTTCCGGAGGCGATCGAGCGGAGCTGGGGAATTCTGGAGGCGATCGGGCTGCCGCACCAGCCGGTGGCCGCGCGCGGCCTGCCCGAACCCTGGAGCAACCCCAGGCCGCTGGTGCTGAGCATGGTCTACTCGCCGTCGGGCTCCGGGTCCGGTCTTGGAATGCACTTCGACCGGTTCGACAGTGTCGTGGTGCATGTCCGCGGGCACAAGCGATGGCGGGTGGGGCGGCATCCGCATCTGGAGTACCCGCTCTACAACGAGGAATTGGCCGCCAAGCTGGACTTCCCGCCCTCGCTGCCCCGCGTCGGCCTGCGGACGGAATTCGTGACGGACCTGCAAGAGATCGAGATGCGGCGTGGTTCCGTGCTGCTGCTGCCCCGCGGCATTTACCACACCACCCTCGCGGACGACGAGGCATCGCTGTCCATCGGGTACCACTTCGCCCTGCCGACGTGGTCGCACGTAGTGCTGGCCGCGCTCGAACGGCGGCTCACCCAGGACCCGTTCATGCGCACCACCCCCATCGGGGCGTTCCCGCTGGCGGGCCCGACCCCCGACGCCCGGCAGCGGTTGGCCGAGGCCGTGGAACAGACCCGCGCGGCCCTGGAGTCCCCCGAGACACTGCTCGTCGACGACCTCCTCGGCAATCTCGCCTCCCACCACCAGGCGGCCTTCCGGCTCGTCCCCGGCGCGTCGGCACGGCTTCTGACCGCGGAACCGCCGGTGGTACTCGACTACGGCGGCCACGGCATCGATATCGAACTGCCCGCCGAATCCGCCCCGTTGTGTAGCTGGCTTCTCGATGCCGCCGAATGGTTCATGTTCGATGCGGCGCTGCGTGCCGCGGAAGGCAGGCTGAGCCCCCGGGCGCTCTGGCAACTGCTACAGGAATGCGTCGAGGCCGGCTTGCTGGAACGGCGCTGGGGCCTACCGGCTCAGTGACAGCCGCAGCGCACGGATGACCGGTCGTGCGGAGCCATCCCGTGTGCATCGTTCACATCGCGAGGACGTACCGACCCGGAGGGAACCCGATGGTCCAGCAGATCGAACTGCGCACCCCTGGCAAACGGCGCGACGTATGGAAGAAACCGTCCGACTTCAGGGTCCTGCTGGTCTACCCGAACATCCAGCAGGCGGCGATGATGCCGTACTCCATGGGCCTTTTCACGGCGATACTGCGGGATCAGGGCTTTCAGGTGGACCTCTTCGACAGCTCCTTCTACGTCGAGGAACTCACCTCCAACTACGTGCACTACCGTACGTTCACAAAGCAGTTCGACTGGCTGGAACGCGACGTGCGGTTCCGCGAGAGCAACATGCTGGACGACTTCCGGGCCAAGGTGGCCCGGTTCCAGCCTGACCTGATCGCCGTTTCCGTCGTGGAGAACACCTACTCCATCGGCCGCGCGATGATGCGGGCGCTGCCTGCGCAGGACCGTAAGATTCCCACGATTTGGGGAGGTCCTTTCGCGACTTTCGCCCCGAACTTCATTCTCCGTGACAACGTGGGCGACTTCGTGTGCCGCGGCGAAGGGGAGATCGCCCTCGTCGAACTGTGCCAGCGCATGTGCGACGGCCGCCCGCTGACCGATATCCCGAACCTCTGGGTACGCTCCGACGGCCAGCTATACCGCAATCCGCTGGGGGAGCGGGTCGACCTCGACCAACTGCCTTTCGCCGACTACAGCCTCTTCGAGGAACAGGCGATCTACCGCCCGATGGAGGGGCGGCTGTGGCGCACGATCGGCATCGAGAGCCAGCGCGGCTGTCCGTATCAGTGCACCTACTGCAACTCGCCGGGAAACAACCGCATGGCCGTCGCCGAACAGGGCAGCAAGTTCTACCGGCGCAAGTCGCTCGACCGGGTCATGGCGGAGCTTGACCATCTGAACAAGCGGCACGACATCGAGCTGGTCTACTGGCTCGCGGACACCTTTCTGGCGGTCCCGAACAAGTACTTCGACGAGCTGGTCGAACGCTACGAGGACTACCGCATCCCGTTCTGGATGAACACGCGCTCGGAAACCATGACCGAGCATGCGGCGGACGGTCTTGAGCGTATGAACATGCTGCGCACCAGCATCGGGGTGGAGCACGGAAACGCCGAGTACCGGCGGAAGATGCTCAAGCGCTTCCAGACGAACGACCAACTGCGGCGGGCTTTCGAGGTCTGTTCCGGCCGCAGTTTCTCCACCACCGGGAACCTGATCATCGGCATGCCGGAGGAGACACGGGAGCTGATCTTCGAAACGATCGACTTCACCCGAAGCCTGCCGGACGACATCGACACTGTCGGGTGCTTCATCTTCTCGCCGCTGCACGGCACCGAGTTGCGCAGGATCGCGGAGTCCAACGGCTATCTCGACCCCGAGACGTTCTGCGACATCTCCGATCCGGAGGTGAGCATCCTCGACCAGCCCCAGCTCAGCCGCGCCGAAGTGATCGGGATCGCCAAGTGTTTCGGCCTGTACCAGACCGCGCCGAAGGAGGACTGGGACCGGGTGCGCGCGGCCGAGCCGGAGACCCCGGAGGCCAACGCGAAGCTTGAGGAACTGGTGCGGCACTACCGACCCGGGGACGCCGTGGCCATGGCCGACTAGGCGGGGCCGGACATTCCCGGGTGTGTTCCGTTCCGGCAGGTCGTGTGCCGCCCTGGGCGGGGGCTTCAGTGGTGCGTGTGGTGCCGCCTGCTCTCGACAACGGCGGCGAAGTGCTGCCAGGCGTCCACATTGCTGCGCGCCAACTGCAATACCCGGTCGAGGCAGTGCGGCGGCAGCCCGCGTGCCAACTGCTCCCACTCGGTGGCGTCGGACGGATGGCTGAGGGCGAGGCGCAGAAACAGGCGGCCGATGTTGGTCAGCCGCAGGGACGGGTCACGCTTCAGCGCACTCAGCACCTCCGGCAGCCCGCAGGACCACGGCGGAGCCTGCGGCGGGGGCTCCGCCTCGGGCGCGGAAGCCTCCTCGTCGGGGCCCTGCCGATCGCCCGGCAGCGGGGAGACCCCCCTGCGCACCCGGTCCTTCACGTCGCGCGCGGTACCCACGGATATCCCGCACTCCCGGGACACCTCACGCAGCGACGCGCCGGGGCGCTCGGCGAACAGGGCGGCCGCCCGCTCGCGTCCCTCGGAGGTGCTCAGCGGCCTCGTCCTGCCGTCGCATCCGGTGCGGGTGTACAAGTGCGGAAGTTCCGCGGTTGCACAGCGGAGCTTGGCCACCGTCTTGTCGGAGATGCCGCTGGCCTCCGCGATCAGCCGGTCCGACCACTCGGGGTGGGAGCTGATGATGCGTTGCGCCGCGGTGAGCCGATCGGCGCGGGAGAGCGGCAGGCCGTGCTCGGTGTTCAGCCGCACGGCCAGGACGAACGCATCCTCCTCCGTGCCGTCGTAGAAGCGGACGTCCACGTACTCGCGCCCCTGAAGGACCGCGGCCCGTAGGCGATGGCGGCCGTCGATGACGCGCATGCTGCGTCGGCAGACGACCAGTGGAGGCAGTGGCCCCTGGGTGTCGGCCAGATTGCGGACGTGCTCCTCGTCCTCCCCGTTCAGCCGCGGAGACCCGCCGGTGACCAGGGAGTTGACCGGCACTCGCTCGATCGCCGTCACATCGGAAGGTAAGGGAAGTCCTGCGGTACGCACGCTGCGCAAGTGCGTCGGAACGCGGGTGACGCCCCGACCGTCGGTAGCTGATCCTGCCGCTGCACTCACGGAATCCCCCATAGGTGCGACGCCTCCGTAAGACTCTTCTGTCGTCGGCCGATCACGCTGGGCCTTGCCGCGCGTTAATCGTTTAATCATGGTTCACGCGCGGGTTGGCACTTGTGTTGGAGTCCCCGAGCGTCGCACCAGTTTTTCTGGCCTTCAACCCCCGGAAAGAAACGCCAACCACCCCCGAGGACCGGGAGCATGGCCTCATACGTTGCCGGAAGCGATGCCCCCGAAGGACTTTCTGTCGTCGGCCGATCACGCTGGGCGCTGTAAAAGTTAATCGTTTAACCACCGGGTGCGGGTTGGCGCTTGCGGTGGAGCCTCCGCGCCTCGCGCCCTCCTGCCGGTCTTCGGCCCGGAAAGAAGCGCCGCCCCACACGAAGCGGGCTCCGCCGACGACGGGTGCGTCGTCGGCGGAGCCCTGGTCCACGAAGATCCAAACGACACGACCTAGTCGAAGTAGCTCCTGAGTGTGCCGCGCCGCCGCACGTCGAGCGTCGCGCAGTGCAGGCCGCCGCCGAAGACGTAGTGGTCCTTGAAGTCCACCAGAACGGGCCTGATGCCGAGGCTCCTGAGCATTGTGATGGTGGGCTCCTCGTGCTTGTCGACGACGACCCGCTGCTCGTCGATCACCAGCAGATTCATCGACAGCCAGCGGCTGGAGAGCTGGAACTCGGCGGGCGCGACACCCTCCGGGGCCTCGATGATCTCCCAGCCGGCCCGCTTGAACATGTCGACCAGTTCCGGCGAGAGGCACGGCCGCGCCGGACAGGTGAGGACCCGGCCCTCGCCCAGCGGGACCCAGGTCGTGTCGATGTGCACCGGCCCCGAGGAGCGGAAGCGTGCCCGGTGGACGCGGTACTCGCTGCCGAGGTGCCGCTCCAGCCACCGGATGCCCAGCTCGTTGGTGACCTGGCTGCGCTGGGCGACGATGTCGCGTCCGAAGCGGGAGAAGTCCGCGGCGTCGAAGCAGGGTTCGGCCTCCGTGGTCATGAACCGGCCCCGCAGCGGGCCCACGTCGTCCGGGACGCCCGGCTCGCCGCGGAACAGCTCCAGGTGCTCCTCCGGGTAGTCGTCGTCGTACATGTGTCGGCCCATCGAGCACTTCGGCGCCGCGGTCCAGCGAGCGCCTCTCTCGAAGTACTGCTGCAACAACGGCTGGTATTTCGCGTGCTCGAAGTAGCGTGGCGGCAACGCCATCGGTGCCTCGATGACCTCGTCACCGACCACCAGCAGGACGTCGCGCACGTCCGCGTTGAAGAAGCCGGTGGACTCGAAGTACGGCGTGCGGAACGACGTGGTGGCGTAGTCGACGGGGCCGGGGCGCGTGACCGCGACCCCTTCGTCCTCCAGAACCCGCTGGAGGTTGTCGAGCGCCTTCGACGCACCCCGCACGAGGTGTTCCGGGTAGGGCTCGCCCGCGTGCGCCCGATAGAAATCCCAGTAGTCCCGGCGCACCATGGATTTCATCTCGTGCGTCAGCGGGGGGATCGTGACGCCCTCGATGGTGCCCACGATCACTTCTTCGAGCGGGTCCCACTCGTTGTGCGAGGACACTGCGGATACGGGTACTGACTGTTTCCTGACGGTTGATGAATCCTCGGTCTTCAAGATTCGCCCCTGCCTATCCGATCGGCGAAGCCGATCGAGGGTCGTCCGAATGCGCTGCCACGATTCTCTGAATGATCTCGGTGGTCGAGATTCCCTGGGTGTAGCGAACGTACGCGAACTTCCCGGCCGCTACGGCAGGCCCGTACATGTCCTCCGTGGCCTGCGGCGACATGTCGTCGCCGTGCACCACCTTCGCTATCCCGTGCTCCGCGAGAAATTCCTCGGTGACCCGAAATGGCGCGTCCGGGATGACCTCGTCCACGTATCTGCATGATTCGATCACCGCCACCCGCTCCGCGAGGCACATGACGGGTCGGCGTTTGTAGGAGGCGACGGTCTCGTCGGAGAGCACCCCGACGACGAGCCAATTCCCGAACTGCCGGGCGGCCTTGAGCAGCGCCACATGGCCCGCGTGAAAGAGGTCTCCCGTCATGTCCACATAGACCCGTGGCACATCAGTCGTATCGAGGTTATCCATACCAACCCCACTTTTTCGAGCCGTTGCTCCGCGGAAGGATGACCGTCTTCCCAGCCCATGCGGCCGGACCCAGAATGGAACACCGGCACAACGACGACAACCGCCCATCGGCACCGCCGGCACCACCGCGGCAGTGCTCCGAAGGAGGTTCCACGGCATGTTGAACCCGGCACACCTGGTGGCCCGCATGGGCGACTTCGGATTCGGTCCCTTCGTCGGCGTGCCCTGCTCGTATCTCGGCGGAGTCATCGCGGCCGCCGAGGACAGCCCGAACGCCGACTACCTCGTCGCCAACAACGAGGGCGAGGCAGTCGCCGTCGCCGCGGGGCTGCGGCTCGCGGGGGCCAGCCCGGCCGTCATCATGCAGAACTCCGGTCTCGGCAACGCGGTCAATCCGCTGACCTCGCTTGTCCAGACCATGGCGGTCCCCATGCTGCTGCTGATCACCTGGCGTGGGCAGCCCGGCCGTACCGACGAACCCCAGCACACGCTCATGGGGGCCATCACACGCGACCTCCTCGACGCGATGAGCATCCGCAGCGAGGTCCTGCCGGACGACCGGGCCGGGGCCGAAGCCCTGCTCGCCACCGCGTCCCGGCACCTCGCGCAGCGGCGGTCGCCGTTCGCCGTCCTCGTGCCCAAGGGGACCGTGGGCCCGTACGAGCGCGCCGAGCCGGGTGCCGCCGCGGCCGGGGACCCGACGCGGGCCGAGGTCATCGAGCTGATCACGCGTGCCGCCCCGGCCGACGCGGCGGTCATCGCGACCACCGGGAAGACGGCCCGCGAACTGGAGGCCATGTGCGACCGCGCCGGGAACCTCTACGTCGTGGGCTCCATGGGCTGTGCCTCAAGCGTCGGGCTCGGGGTGGCGCTGCGCAGCCCGGCGCGGCGGGTGATCGTCATCGATGGCGACGGGGCGGCGCTCATGCGTCTGGAGGCGATGGCGACGATCGGCCGGCTCAGGCCGCCCAATCTCGGCCATGTGGTGCTCGACAACGCCGCGTACGAGTCGACGGGCGGCCAGGCCACCGGATCACCGCACATCGACTTTCCCGCTCTCGCGCGGTCCTGCGGATACCCGAGAGTCGTCAGCGCCGCCAGCCGCGCGGAGATCGCCGAGTGCCTTCGGACGGTGTGCCGCGGCACGGCCACCTCGTTCGGGCACATAGCCATCCGCAGCGGCTCCGATCCGGGGCTGGGCCGACCGACGCTGCCGCCGCCGGCCTCGGCCGCCCGATTCCAGGAGTTCGTGACCGGATGAACCACCGGCCCTTCGCCGTGGAAGCCACTCCCCGACCCGGTCGGCAGGTGCTGATGAACCCCGGTCCTGTCCTCACCGATCCGCGGGTACGGAACGCGATGGCCGGGGCCGACGTGTGCCACCGGGAGGCGGAGTTCGCCGACCTCATGGCACGCGTCGCCGACAAACTGGTCGCTGTCGCCGACGGCGACCGGCGGCACGCCGCCGTGCTTCTGACCGGCTCAGGAACCGCCGCGCTCGAAGCGGCGGTCGGCTCCGTCGTGCCACCCGACGGACGTCTGCTGGTCCTGGACAACGGGCACTACGGCGATCGCCTCCACCGCATCGCCACCGCACTCGGCGTCCCGGTGCGGCGGATGCGCGGCGCCGAGGGGCACCGCATCGACCTCGACGAGGTCGCCCGGCTGCTGTCGGCCCGGCACCCCGCCACGCACGTGGCGCTGGTGCACCACGAGACGAGCAGTGGAGTGCTGAACCCGCTGCGCCCCGTCGTGCGACTCGCCCACGAGGCGGGGGCGCAGGTCGTGGTGGACGCGATCAGCAGCTTCGGGGCCGAGCCGCTGTCGCTGCGCGAGGACGAGGTCGACTGGGTAGTCGGCTCGTCCAACAAGTGCCTTGAGGGCGTACCAGGTCTGTCTTTCGTGATCGGTGCCCGCAACGGATTCGACGCGCTGCCCACCGACGCCCGGTCCTTCTATCTCGACCTGCGACGTCACTACGCCGCCCAGTACCACGCCGCCGCCCCGGCGTTCACGCCCGCGGTTCCGGCCTGCTACGCCCTCGACGCGGCCCTCGGCCTCGTCATCGCCGAGACCCCGGCGGGGCGGCACGCGCGGTACGCGCGGCTCGCCGCCGTGCTGCGCGACGGGCTCGGGCGGCTCGGGTTGAACTGCCCGGTTCCCGAGGACGAACGGTCCGTCTGCCTGACCGTCTTCCCGCTTCCGCCGGGTGTTTCGTACACCGATCTGCACCACGCGCTCAAAACCCGCGGATTCGTGATCTACGCGGGCCAGGCCGGGTTCGCACGTGACCACTTCCGGCTCTCGACCATGGGCCAGATGACCGCCGCCGACGTGGACGGGTTCCTCCGCGCCTTCCGCGAGGTCCTGGCCGCTCCGCAGGCGCGGGGAGATGAGCACACCCCCGGCGGCGGGGTCGGCTGAAGAGTCACGCGTCGGCGGGTGCCGGCTTCTGCAAAGCGGTGCCGGCGAGGCCGAATCCGGCGTGCGGGGTCTTGCCCAGAGCGGCGAAGACAGTGGGGAAGACGTCGACATGGCGGGCCGGCCCCGCGACCAGACCTGGTCCCGCACCGGCCAGCCACGCGGTCGTCTCCCCCGGCGAGCGCCCGCCGTGCCCGCCACCGTCCCGGTGGCCGTGGTCGGTGACGACGATGATCGTCCACTCCTCGTCCGTACGGTCCGAAAGCGGCGCGATGATCTCGCCGATCCGGGTGTCCGCCCTCTCGACGGCCTCCGTGTACGCGGGTCCGACGCCATGGCGGTGGGCCACGGAGTCCGGCTCGCCGAGGTGGAGGAAGGCGGCATGGACCTTGTCGTTCCTGAAGACTTGGGCCGCGTCACGGGTGACGGCCTCGTCGGCTTCGCGGTAACCGATCCCGTCACCGTGCAGGGAGACCAGCCGGTGCGCGGGGCGGAACATCCGCGTCGCCAGCGGCTGCCAACTGGCCGCCAGATAGGTGCGCACGCTCTTGTCCGTCCAGGCGAGCGCATGGAGGAAGTCGGGGAAAGAGGCCAGCCGGTGACCGGCGAGACTATTGTCGTACACCCCGTGGAATGCCGGCCACACGCCTGTGGCCACCGATGCCCAGAGCGGACCTGAATTGACCGGTGCCTGATCGGTCACGGTAAATGAACTGAGCATGCCGGCCTGTGCGATCGCATCAATATGAGGGGTCCTCGCCGCCTGCAAAGTGTCGAAGCGCACGCCGTCCACGCCTATGACCACCACTCCGTTGGCTGGCATGCGTTTACTCCGTCTCATGCGGGCGAATGGGGTCTGCTCGGAGTTCTCCACGAGCCGGGTCCGGCCCCACGGGCGCAGCGCGCGGGCACTTCGTTGTACCACGTCACCCGGCGCAGGACCGCCCGCCTGACCTGGCCGGGGCCGGTTCAGAGGCACTGTATCCCCGATCAACTCCGGCCTGGACGTGCCGTTCCGCCGTTCAATCCGGTGTGCGTTGACCGCCGCACCGCCGGCTCACGATACTGGGCCAGTGCTCACGGCGTGATAAGGAGTTCTCAGGTGACCGAGTCAGACGACGACTTCAGCCCCGCGGCCGATTCGCAGGACCTTCCGCTGGATTCCGGGCCCGACGACTTCCCGTCGGAATCAGCGAGCCTCGCACCGGAACTCGCCAGCCTCGCACCCGAACTGGAATCGGATACGTGGCAGGACTGGAGCAGTGCCGCCGATCTTTCCCCCGACATCACCACCGACGGCCTACCGGAATAGACGGGTGCCCGGCGTGGCGCAGATCCCCGGAAAAACCCCGCCGCATCCCCCGCTCTACACACCGTTCAAGTGGGCGAGCGCCCGGCTCACCCCCAGGCTTCGCGACTCACGGCTGAGTTCCAACGCCGTCACGGTGACATGGGGGGCGTTCTTCGTCGCGGCCTCTTTCGCGCTGGCGTCCGAGCACCGCGCCGCCGCCGCCCTTCTCGTCCTCCTCGCCGTCCTCCTCGACTGCCTCGACGGCGACCTCGCACGCATCCGGAACCAGCCGTCCCTGTCGGGCACGCTCCTCGAACAGTTCGCCCACTGGATCGGCAACATGTCGCTGATCGCGGGCGCGGGCGCGGCGCTGCTGCTCGCCGACCCCAGGCCGAGGAACGTCCTGCTCGTCTCGTCGCTCACCGTCGTCCAGGCGGTCTACGTCGCCGTGGTCCGGCAGATCCGGCCGAATGCCGCGAACATCTCAGGCCACCGCGCCCTGCGTCGGGCGTTCCGTGCCATCGTCCGCGCCCTCTGGCTGGCATCTCCCATCGAGCTGCCGATCGTCGCCGTATTGATCGTCTTCGGCCCGGCGAGCGGCACCCTCCTCGCGCTCCTGGCCACGCTCGTCTGCGCCGGCCTGGCGATATTCGTCCCGCACTTCCTCCTGATCCGCGCGGCCGACCGCGGGCGCTGGGAAAAGGCATCGGAGGCCCCGCCAGGACCTGACCGCGCCGGAGCAGGTGCGCGGGATGCGCCCGAGGCGGACTGGTGGGTTCCGGGCACCCCGCGCCTGCCCGGCGAAATGCTCGCGCTGCTCGGTGCGCAGCCCGTCCCCGCCGGGTCCCCTTTCGTGCGGAAGGCCCGCCAGGATCTCGACCGGTTGCTCCCCGGGCTGTTCCGCACCACGGGCCGCGTCCTTCCGCTGGCCTGTCCCCCGGAGGCCGCATTCGAGTCGGTCGTGTCCGCGCTGAGCACCCCGACCGACCGGGTCGTCGTCGCCGGTGGCCGCTCCACCGTCCGCCGCTGGCGCCCGGTGGTCGAGCACCTCGGGCGGGAAGTGACGGCCGTGGAGAGAGCGTTCGGCGGACAACTGGACCGGTCCGGGCTCGCCCTGGCAGTCGCCGCCGAGGGGCCTCCACCGGTCGTCATCCTGTCCATGGCCGATCCCGAGGACGGCGCCCTGACCGACCTCCCGGCCGTCCTCGCGGCGGTACGCGAGCCGGCCTCGATGGTGATCCTCGATGCCACTCTGGGGCTCTGCGCGGACGAACTGCGCATGGACGAGTGGGGAGTGGACGTCGCGCTGGCGTCCTCCGCAGGAGGCGTCATGGCACCGCCCGGTACGTGCCTGCTCGCTCTCGGCGCCCGTGCACTCGCCGTTCTGGACTCCGGGCGCCCCGGCACGACCGGCGGCTACCCGGACCTGCACGCCGCGATCGCGGACCAGCGGCCCGCCCACCTGCCGACCCCGGCACTGCTCAGCCTTCGACTGGGGGCGTCACTGATCCAGGAAACGGGCCTGGACACCGTCCTCGCCCACCGCGGCGAACTGGCGGAACGCTTCCGACGACAATGCGCGGAGCGGGCCGGTCTGACGCCGGTGGCCGGCCTGCGCACGTCGGCCTGTACGACCTTCGCCCTGCCCCAGGACGTGCCGCCGGCCCGGCTGCGGGAGAACCTGTGGGCCTCGGCACGGATGGTGGTCGGCCACGGACACACACCGGACGGTACGGCCACGGTGCACGTCGGCCACCTGGGCCGACTGACCACCGACGACGTGGACCGCGCAGCGACGGCACTGGCCGACGCCGTCGTCTCCGCACGTGAGGATGTCCCGTCGACGACCGGGACCGGGAGATCGCGAACCACACGGATGGGTTGATCACAAAATCCGCGTACGCGGCGCCTGGTGCCCCCGGCGGGGCACGGGGCAGATGGGAACGGGTGGCGTGGGGGTGGCGAGGGGATGGTGGCTGTGGTGGTGAGGGCTTCGGCGAGTTCGGCGGCGGTGTCGCGGATGCGCTTGCGTGCGGGGGGGGTCGGCGTCGCGGGCTGCGCGCAGGAGGAGGATCTTGCGGGCGGGGGTGTCGGGGAGGTGGACGCGGCCTTGAGGTCGCCACCGGCAAAGTGATCGGCTCCCTGCACCACCGCCACCGAGCAGCGGAGTTCAAGAAGTTCCTCGCGAAGCTCGACAAGGAAGTCCCGGCTGATCTGCAGATTCATCTGATCCTGGACAACCACGCGACCCACAAGACACCCGACATCAAACGGTGGCTGCTCGCTCGGCCCTGCCGTGGCGGTCTCGCCCGTATTGTCGAACTCGGATGGAGACAGGGGTCGTTCCTTATCGTGACCACCACGCTCAGCCGCTCGCTTCTTGGCCGCGTACCTCCGCTCCCGCTCCCGCTCCGGGTCGCGGATCTGTAGCCAACGTTGGACACCTTGGGCACTGAACCCTGAGGGTTCAAAGGATCATGCTCTCCTCGCCGGAAGTGTTCTCGGCCGCAGCGGGACGCATCGCGAACACGGTGCCTCCCGGGGACTCTGGAAGGGACTACAAGAAGGACCTAGCTCCAAACAAGGACGACGGCCAGATACCAGCCCCCATGAGCACAGGTGCCGTGTTCTCCAGCGACAGCAGGGCCATCGAGTCGACGGGGGCAGGCGGGCCAATGCCTTCACCGGCATAGCGGCGGCCCCCATCTGCCCCCGGCCGCCTCACCACATGAAACGACGTCTTAGCGTCGCTTCTGCTGCCTCTTGCTGCTCTCCCCTTTGTCGTGTTTGCCGTGGTGGCTGGCACCGTGGTTGTGGTCGCGGCGGCCGCGAGTGCTGGGTTGGTCGCGTACCGTGTGCCTCGACGAGTTGCCGGTGCGAGGCACGGGTAGTCGGGCGGCGGAGGCTCGCTCGCCGGCCTCGTCCAACTGCTCGCTCTGTGCGGCCTGTGCGATCGCACGGTGAACGGGCCTCCACAGCTCGTCCGAGTGCGCTCGGATTGCGTTGACGTACTCAGCAGAGGCTCTCTCCAGGTGCAAGAGTGCCCTTCCGGCCGCCCTTCGGTGGGGAACTGCCGATTCCGGCGGGTACGCCATATTGGCTGCCCTGTCATGCCCGACTGTTTCATTCAACGCATCATGGTATCCAGTTTCCGCTGTCCGTTCACCTTCATAGAGCCTGGATAGCCTTGAGCCGGGCGAGTAATTGGGGGCTCCCCCGTATTCGGGATTGGGGAAGCCGGCGTTGTTACGTGCAATCTCTGCTTGTGTGACAGAGTACGTTATATCTGCGAGCCGTTGAGCTATATCGGCGTACGCTGCGTCCGCTTGCTGATCCGAAACTGGTTCCAATTCCCCTCAGACCTTTCATCCCGAACGATGGGAGCCGTTCAACCCCAGCGGTGCCCGGCATCCGCCGGACGCAGTCCGCCTGCCGACCGACTTGACCACGACAACGGCGCTCGCACCCGCGATGGTTCAACCGATGGCGCGAGGCACGGGTACAGCCGCCGGACCCGGCCCCTCGTCACCGGAGCGGTGGGCAGTGCCGCCCCGTCACTTCTGACGGCTCCGCGGCGCGGCAACGGGACATGAATTCCTGGCGTTGAACCAAGCCGAGGCGATTCCCGTTGGAACGGTTGACCGTCGTGACCGCACGGCCCTGGGACGGGGACGTGGAGTTGCCGGGATGTGGGTAGCCGGGTGGAACGTACTGCCCGATTCGTCTTTCCTCGGCGCCGCCCCTTTTTATGCCTTCGTGGTTGGCCCTTCGTCGTCTTACAGAAAGAAGAGGACATGTTCTCAAAGAAATGGCTCGTCGCCGCCCCCGTCGCCGCGGCGGCCGTGCTGGGCGTCATGGTGCCGAGCGGGTCCGCATATGCCATCAACAAGGTGGACTGCGGCCACCCCGGTTTCCTGAATATCTACAGCCACACGACCGGGGTAAAATTCCACAGGTGCTACGCGAATGCGGGCACCACGAGCCTGGGCGAGTGGGTGGATAAGATCACCACCGGAAACAATCGCGTGAAGTACTACGACGCGAACGGCTCCACCCGTACGTATCCCAAGAACTACGTGATCACCTTCCCGAACAATCCCCCGAAGGTCTCGAAGATCCAGATCCTGTAGCGGGCCCCGGGCCCATACGCCCCCGGGGCCCTGTCGCCGTGTCCGTGAGGCAGGGCGGCAGGGCCCCGCCCGCATACCCGGCCCCGGCCCGTAGGGCGGCGATCTGATGCCGCCGACCTGTTGACCCGGCGCGAGGCCGTTCAGCGTGACCTGCCGGATTGGGTCGCCCTCCGGCGGTGGTGAGCTGCCGGGCCTTGGGCGGAGGAGTGCGCCTCTTCCCCGCGGGCATTCCCGCCGGGATATTCCGGCAATCGAAGCGCCGCCATCTGCGAGAGCGTCGAATACGGCGTCACCGTCATCCCTTGGTGTGCCGGAGGGATACCCGGTTCGTAGGCTGGTACGGGTAGCTGGGGCAGCGACGGACATTCGCTCAGTGTTTGATTTCTTCTTTCATTGAAAGTACGCAGGCTTTCGGTCAGCGCGTTCGCACGATAACCCGCCATCTTCTCGTCCGCTCCTATGTGCACGCTGCCCCGCGCTTGCTCCCAGCGTCCACGATACTCTTGGCTTTTCTCGGCCTCGGTGTTCCGCGCTGCTTCTACCGCTTGCTCGTGATAGGACCAGCGACTGTTCAACCTGCCCTCGTTGTCTTGGTTGCGCACGTAGAAACGCATCGCCTGTTGGTGCCTCTCGCGGAGGGAATCCCGAGCGATGGCGGAGTTCATAAGTTGGTCCTTCAATTCGCCGTAGACCCACGAATCGGCGATCTTGCGATCACGCTTTTCCTTCTTGCTGATTCCCATGTCCCCTCCATGTCGTCGCCTACGGGCGCGGGATGCGCGGAGGAGTATCCCTGACACGGCCTGTCCGCGTCCGTGCGCACCGGTGTGCGTCCGTTGTGTGCTTCCACCACGGCGGAGGGCGTCGGGCGGTTCAGTGGCGTCTTCGCGGCGGAACGCATCGCGAACACGGTGGCTCCCCTACCGTGGCGGGCGACCGAACCCCCTGGAAGCCGTCCACCGGCGCGTCCCGGCTGTTCCTGCGCCAGGTCGCCGTCCACCAGGACGAGGTGGGTGTGGCATTCGGCATCGGGCCCATGGAGGCCGACGAGTGCCAGATCGGCCCCACCGCCTTCGCCCACGCACTGCTCGCCTGAGACGGCACGACGCGGCACGCGGAGATCGTCGTCCTCTCCGAAGGTGCCTGCGCGGAGTTGCCACTGGAGCACCCGGCCGGGACGGTGCCCGGCGTGTAAGCCGGAATCCATGCCGTCGCGAGACTGCGTAGTTGGCCGCGCAGCAGCCGCATGGCCTCGGCCAGACGCCTCGCGTACTCGCTGCGCTCCTGTGCCCGTTCGGAATGCGGGGTGCGGTCGAGGGCCCGCTTTGCCTGGGCCAGCGCGTGCATGCCGGCCCGGCGTGGCCGTCGGTCGGGCACGCTTCGGGCCAGGAGTTCCACCCGGGGCATCAGCAGATACAGGCTCGCCCAGCCCAGCGCAACCGCCGACGGGTACTCCGGGCAGTCGGGCCGCTGCGCGACCTCAAGCAACCACTTCGCCTCGACACGGAAGTGGCCGATCTCCACGGGAAGCCGAAGCAGCGACGACACGTTCACGGCCGATGCTCCAGCACGTCGCCGAGCGCTGCCTGGTACTTCTCCCAGGGCGCTTCGTCCCTCACCGTCAGCCCAAATGGCGGCCTTGCGACCGCTGGCCAATCCGTACAGAGGGCTGCCCACACCACCCGCGGGTGCAACTCCTGTGGCAGCCACCGCAGTGCCACCTGAACAATCCAGCGCTGCGGTTCAGCGCCAAGACGCGCCCCGAAGCCATCGCGACCGTCATGGCCCAGGCGCTCGGGGGTGGCCGATGAACACCACGGCGGACTCCGTCGCAGCCCTGACCGAACGCGCGTCGGCCGGAGACTTCGGCTTCTGGTACGGCGGCATCGTGCGTCTGGGCGGCTGCACCAACCCCGTTCACCTCGTCGGCAGCGCCTCACTCGTCGACGCCACCACCGGAGAACTGCTGCACGTCTACTCACCCGAGGAGCGCGGCGGCCCGTTACTCACAGCCTGTGGAAACCGACCCCGACCCGGCCACCAGACAACTGCGCAACGGCGAACACACCCACCCGACGAAACCGATGCCGAGGTGGCCCTGTGGGGCATCGAGCCGGACATCGCCCGAGGCCGCTGGACCGGCCCCGACACGGGAAAGATCACGCTTGGCGACTTCATCGACCGCTGGTTCCGGGAGCGGGGCTACGCGGCCACAAGCCGCGGCAGGAACGGGGGCGTCATCCGGCTGCACATCCGCCCGTATCTCGGGGAGTTGGCCGTTGCGGAGATCTCCACTCCCCAAGTCGACGTGGAGGGACGCTTCGTCCACATCCGGCGCGCGCAGGCCGAACCGCAGTCCGAGGCGCTGGAGACCAAGGCCCCAAGAGCGCGGCGGGTGTCCGCACGGTCTCTTCCCCGACATCGCTCGTCCCGGAGAGTCTCCATGATCCCTGGACCGACGCCCGCCGCCGAGCGGGCGTCAAGGGCATGCACCTCCACGACCGGCGGGGCCACCACCCGGGAGCTGATGGCGCGCAGGGGGCACTCGACCGTCCGCGCGGCCATGATCTATCAGCACCTCGTCGGCGGCCAGGATCGGGAGATCTCGGACCACGTGGAGGGGCTGATCAGGAGATCCGGGCGCGGGGCGAAGGGGCGCCAAGGCGGGAAAGCCCACAAGGGCGAAGGCGGCACCGGCAAGCAGAACAAGATCAACTGATCTGGCACGGATCTGGCACGGCCGCTTCGGTGCCATGATCCGCTGCCGCCCATGACGGAGGCCCAGGCAACCGGTTGCCTACCGGCTCGCCTGGGCCTTTGTCGTACTCGCCGCGTGCGCGGCGCCTGGTGCCCCCGGCAGGATTCGAACCTGCGACACCCGCTTTAGGAGAGCGGTGCTCTATCCCCTGAGCTACGAAGGCAGAGGCTTGCGAAAAACCTTGAAGAAAACCCAGCGAGTGGATCTTCGGCCTTAGTGTACAAGCCAGCTGGTCAGTAGGGATCCGCGGGACACTCACGACAAATACTCGAGCGGACATCTTGCGTGACCTGGCTACTGACGTGAACAGCGTAGCGGATCGGGGTGGAGCTGCGGGGTGAAGGACCGGGGCTTCAGCTACCGCGAGGTGCTTGACCTGCGGTTTCTCTCTTCGATGCGCTGAATAGGAGCTTGCTCTCCAGCCAGTGTCGGCGCCGGTTCTGTCCGCTGCGTCGGTGATGCCGAGATTAGGAGGCAGCAGCAAGCGGAGGGGAAAGATCTGTTGTCGTCTGGCCGCCGTGGGAGCTCGGATGACTGAAGGGCCAGGCCAGCTGATGGTCGAGAGCGTCCTCCAGACGGGTCCGTGTGCCGATGTCTGGTAGGACGTCGGCATTCAGGATTCGGGTGACGGTGGGGTGCGCGATAGAGGCCGAGTCCGCCAACCCGCGGAGCGAGAGCTTGCGGGAGTGCGTGTTGCGGTTCAAGTTGCCGATAAGGAGGAGCCCATCGTGGGGGCTCAGGGGTACGTCGTGGGCCAGAGTGGCTTCGGGACAGTAACCATCCACTACGTAGCGCAAAGAGGGGTTTAGACCCACGACAGGCCGCTCAAGCCGGAGCGCGGCACCTGGGCGCTGACCGAACCCGATGCGCCCCTGGAACGTTTAACGTGCCACTGACAGCACCCGGGCACGTCTGCACCTGCGTGAACCGGTACGGGAGTTGGCTTCAGCAGGTGTTGGTCAGCATCTCGGTGCAGGCCCCCTGAGGAGGGCGAACTCGCCGATTATGTGCGAGCGGGCCTCCGGGGCCAAGCTGGACGCGGACTCTTCCAGACGGAGTGGATGGTCCATGCCCTCCTCCTGGAATGCAGCGAAGCGGGCAAGGTCAGGCTTCCCGTCGACCAGATTCCGACGCTCGTCACACGAGACGGAGCGGGTCGTCGCGCCCCCGGGATCTTCGACCCGTTGCCGACTTCCACAGCAGCAGAGATCTCCGCCCTGCTCGATGAGAACTCGATCGCCCCGATGGGCGTCTACCGCACTGTCTTGGCGACGCTTCCTCCAGGCCTCACGTTTGGCATACCTCCAGGCTTGCCCGCCCGTCTGCCGTAGACGGCAGGGCCGCTTAAGTGCGCCATGTCGGCCTGTGCCTCGTGCGGGACGGCAAGCAGATGTGCCTGCATGCTCGCTTCTGCATGACTGCGGTCTTGGTCCCGGGCCTGTCTTTCGCTTTGGCCAGCCCGGCATACGCTCATCCGTTTCCCCGCGCAATCAGCATCCTTGTCTGCCACTCGCCCACGGCTGCCCAATGATCCTGTAGCCGAAGGGTAACGAACCGCACAGAGCCACCAATCGTGCAGCCCTATGCGCGGGGCGGGGCTTCTGCGGCGGCGAGCTTCCGGCGGCGCAGGAAGGCAAGGACCGCTACGGCCCCGAGCGTCATCCACGCCTTTCCGAGGATCTGCCCTGGCAGGAAGTCGAAAGAGCCGAATGCCATCCTAAGGAAGATCAGACTGTCGGCAACCAGTCCCACTGCGTTCGAGGCCAGCATGGCAACAAGGAGCCCCCGTGTGCGGAGCGGCTCGTAAACGGCGAAGTCCATCAGTTCGGCGACGGCGAACGCAGCGGCCGACGCAAAGGCCAGAGCCGGGTCAGCAAGGAAGTAGGACACGACGGTGCCGACGGCGATCGCCGCGAGGATCGCCTTGCGGCCCGCGGCCTCACGGGCGAGGTCGCGGAACACTAGGGCCAGGCCAACCATGTAGACCCCGGCTGGGGCGTCATAGCCGAAGCCGACGGGCAGGGCGCCGATGTGAGTGACGGCCAAGTTCGCGGCCGGGATGGTGGCGATGTAGGCGACGAGCGTGGTTATACCGGCTGGAGCGGGGACCTTCACGATCTTCTTTCTGTCTTGGCGTGGCAGGAACTCGCTGGCCTGCGTGAGCGGAACGAAGGCAGCGGCGCCCAGACAGCACAGCTCGCGCCACTAACGCTTGCTGGACGAATCGATAAACCGAAGGTCAGAACCCGTATCCGCTTGCAGCGCAGGCTGTGCCAGATGGCCGCGGTCGCCATGATAGAGACCTTGCAGATGCGGTCAGCGGACTGGCCGACCTCGCACGAGAGCAGGATTCAGCCAAGAGTATATGGATGGCTTCAGTCATCGTCGCGTGCAGTCCCGATTCACCCACCCTCCCTTCGTGTCCATTTTGCGTTAATTTGCTCTACTATGCCGCGCATTGAGTGGCCGGGTAGTGCGGCACACCTCAGCCACTCTCGAATACTTGCGCGAATCTACGTCTGCCCTCTTTGACGCTGTTGTCAGTGCCTCCGTCTAGGCTCGTAAGCACTGTCATACGAGCAGGTGGGGGCGACCAGAAGATGTCTTCGGGCTTCGCAGTCGGACACCTCGTCGAGTTCCAGGGAGCCCCTGGATTCGGACGAGTCGGCGCGATCACCGATGGCTTGCTGCGCGTGGACTTCTTCGAGTCCACGGCCGAGCCCACGATCGAATCCCAGACGGTCCCCGCTGTCGTATGCACGCGAGTGCGGTTGAAGCCTCAAACACGCGTGTTTCGTCACAACCCCAGCACCGACGAGTGGATGCCCGGGCGCGTCCTGGACGCGACCGCTGAGGGGTACTTCGTCCGGTTCCCCAACGCCGGCTACGACATGCCGGTCCGAGAAGCCGAACTCCGTGTGCGCTGGAACAAGCCCGTACGTGACCCTCTAGAGGTTCTCGTGTCCGGCGGCAACGAATCCGGGCACCTCTACAACGCGCGCATTCCGATGCTGCACAACCTGGTCGCTCAACGCTCAGCGAGTGCGAGTACACCGGCGCTGCTGGCCGCTGCCGCCGAGATCTACCCACATCAAGTCCGCGCCGCACTGACCGTGCTCTCTGACCCCGTCCAGCGGTACCTACTCGCAGATGAGGTCGGGCTCGGTAAGACCATCGAGGCTGCGTATGTGGCCCTGCAGACCTTGATTGACAACCCGCAGGCGCGCGTGACATTCCTCGTTCCCGAGGCTCTGCGTCGGCAGTGGGTGGCCGAACTGCGCACGAAGTTCTTTACCGATGACTTCCCGAGTCGTGTAAAGGTCATCTCCCACGACGCTTCCGAGGTGTGGGAGCAGCACCTCAAACGTGATCTCCTTGTGGTCGACGAGGCCCACCAGTTGGTCCAAGACCGTGATGACTCTGACCCCACCTACTGCGCGCTCCGCGATCTCGCGCACTCAGCGTCAAAGCTCTTGCTCCTGTCGGCGACGCCGGTCACCTCCCGCCACACCACACATCTGGGACTCCTGCATCTACTTGATCCCGACGTATACAAGTGGAGCGAGCGGGAAGCGTTCGAGCAGCGGTACAACGACCGGGCCGAGTTGGCCAACCACGTCCTCGGCTTGAACGCAGACTTCTATCCGCTGCTTCCGTCCACGATCAACATCATCGAGGCGCTGCTGCCCCCAGAAGACGCCCGCTTCAAGCATCTGGCCGCCCAAGTGCGGGCCCTCTTTGGCGAGGAGGAGAACCTCCTCGACGAGTCGGAGGCGGGGGTACGGAATCTCACGGCGCACGTCGCTACTCTTCGGGCACACATCAGCGAGACGTACCGTCTGCACCGGCGCGTGATCAGGAACCGCCGGTTGAACGTACTCCACCAGAACGAGGACTCAGCGGCTGTCCCCTACGAGGTGCGCGGACGCGCGGAGCCCACGAAGCTGACAGCCAAGCACCATTTCCCGGCCGGGGACAGCCTCTTGGAATGGCAGACCCAACTATGGGGATATCTTCTTGATGAAGAATTGGAGAACAAGCGCTCCGATTACGCCATGGCCCTGGCCGTGCTCGCATCCCGTCTCGGTGGCCCGTCCACCGACCATCTCGACGCCCTTCGCTGGCGGGTCCGCGGTGACGAAGCCGCCGCTCAACGTGCTGGCCTGAGTGCCCGTGAGCGAGACCACCTTTCCAGCGTGCCAGTGACACCCCACGAGGCGGGAAATCTGGAGAGGCTCGAATCAGAGATCACAGATGAAACCCACGCGTCTGAAGTCGACGACCTCATTAACGATCTCCTCCCTGCCCTGCGCAAGGGAGGACACATTATCGTCTTCTGTGGACCAGGCTCACTCGCTTCGACACTCACCGCGCGTCTACGCAAACGGTTCGACAAGGTCGGCTTCTTTGAGCACACCCGCAGCGCGGGACCCGACGCATCAGAGTCAGCCACTACTGCATGGCGGCAACCCAGCCAGAAGACTGCCGTACTCATTGCGGATGACTCCGCCGAGGACGGGCTGAATCTCCAGACCGCCCAGACCCTGATCCATGTTCGGTTGCCGTGGTCGCCCAATCAACTTGAGCAACGTCTCGGCCGGACCGACCGCTACGTCGAGTCCCACCGGCAACGCCAGGCACCACTCCAGTTCGTCCTCACGGATGCTGAAGCGCACACTGAGGCATGGCTGTCGTTGCTCGTCGATGGATATCGGATCTTCGGCGGTTCGGTGTCCACGCTCCAGGACGCCATCGCAGAAGGCCTTCCAAACATCTGGGGAGAGGCCCTTGAGTACGGGCCGGAAGGACTGCTCGGCTATTCCGAGACAGTGCAGGAGACACTCGCCAAGGCCCTCCGCGAGATCAACACCATGGACACCCTTGAGGCGATCTTCAGCACGTCCCCTCACGACATTGACTTCGCCGAGCGCCTGGCAACGTTCGAAGCTAGCTGGGACGCCACCCGCAAAGCCATGCTGGGATACACAGGTGAAGGAAGTTCCGACGGAATCAAACTTCGCCACACCACCCGTAAGATCAAGAATTGCATGTGTGAGGTCTTCGACCTCACATCGGGTACCCTCATCTCTCCGCACCTCTATGGCCGACGGAGCCTCACAGAAGGCTCGGCCAAGGGCACGTTCAGTAGGTCCGAAGCGCTCAAAGTCCCCGGGACACGGCTGTTCCGTATCGGGAATCCACTCGTCGACATGCTCGCCAACGTTGTATGGTGCGACGACCGCGGCCAGGCCACGGCTTTCTGGCGCGCAGATCTCAGCCACCGAGGCGAGCCAGAACCTCATTTCGGGTTCGACTTCCTCGTCGAAGCCGACATCTCCACGGCACTCGAACTGGTACTGCCTCGCGTGCAGAATCCCCGCGACGCTGAAGCAGCGCTGAGGCGTCAGGCCGAACAGCTCCTTCCGCCCTTCACGCTCAAGGCTTGGGTGCTAGCAGGAGCAGCCGAGGCCCTCACCGACCAGAACACCCAGAAGTGGCTGGATGCTCCATACAGGACTACAGACCACAACTACAACGCTAGCAACATCCACGAGTTGTTGGGCCTGTTCGACGGCCAGCCCGGGTACGAAGCTTCCGCACGTGCCGCTGAGAAGGTCGCCCGAACTCAACTCAGACGAGTGACCAACTTGACTGAACGGGCAGACCTGGCCCAGCAGCAGGGGCAGGAGCGCCTCGCCGTAGCGAAAGCGCAGGCGGAAGCCCGACAAGCAGCTGGCCGGCTCCTAGGAGACGAAGAGAGCTACCTGCTTGAAGTTGGCATCACCGATGCGCTGGTGCAGGCACTGAGCGAACCGACGGTTCGGCTCATATCTGCGACCTGCTTGGTGAAGACGGGGCTCAGAAGGGTGTGTCGTGGCAACTGACAATTGGACCGGCGCCAGAACGCTCTTCGATCATTTGTCCAAGCACCGAGACCAACAGCAACTCCCCGAAATCGCCGACTCAAAGGGGACGTTGCGCAGGCTCCGTGATGCTCTGGCCAGTACATCCAGCGGGTGGAGAGACATTGCCTCGTTGACCCGACAGATCCTGCTCGAAGCCCAAGCGCGTGAGAACACAACTGGATTCACGGTCCCACTACTTCCGCGGCTGCCTAGTCGCGAACAGTGGGAAGAAATGCACTGCCAAACCGCGATTCGCGACGGCGGCGTTAATTTGTGGGTGAACGCGCTACCGTGGCATCCACCTGTGCCAGACGATGTTTCGCACCAGGCGGCTCAAGAGGACCTTCGCCAGATTTATCTCGGAGAGGACTCACCGCACCGTCGCAAAATGGAATCGTACCCGGCCGACCCTTTCTTCACGACCACCCTCGGTGATGACCACAGTCACTATGCATCGGTCGGCCAGCGGCAAGCCGCCAGGACTATTGCACTTGCCGAGCCAGGAAGTACGACGATCATCTGTCTCCCCACGGGGCATGGAAAGACCGCAGTAGCGGTGGCGCCCATGCTGCTGGCAAGCATGAGCATCGGCGTATCAGTAATCGTGGTGCCCACAAGTGTTCTCGCCGCAGACCTGGAACGGCGCGCCTTCAAGATCCTTGAAGAGCACGGGCATCACAACCCCACGCGCCGATACGCGTACACCAGCGGGCTGTCCGACGGAGACCGGAAGCAGATGCGGGACGACATCGCCGCTGGTCGCCAGCGGCTGGTGTTCACGTCACCTGAGGCTCTGGTAAAGAGCCTGAAGGCACCCTTGGAGGACGCAGCCGAGGCTGGGTTATTCAACTACTTTGTGATTGACGAAGCCCATCTGGTCGAGCAGTGGGGCAGCAGCTTCCGCACCGCTTTCCAGACAATGTCAAGTCACCGACGTATCTGGCTCAGCAAGGCACCAAAGGGCCGACAGCCGGTGACCGTCGCGATGAGCGCAACGCTCACTGGGCAACAGGTCGAGACGCTCGACGCACTGTTCGCTTCGCCGCAAAAGGCGAGGATCGTCTGGGCATCCCAACTGCGTCACGAGCCGAGTTACTACATCGACAGCTTCCGGAGCGAGGCCGACCGTGCGGTCGCCGTCCTCAATGCGGTCTCATACTTGCCGAAGCCGATGATTCTCTACACCACCAAGGTCGTAGATGCGCAGGAGTGGACAGGACGGCTTCGCGACCACGGTCTCCGCCGCGTAGCTAGCGTTACTGGTGACTCCACCGACCTAGAACGGCGGGATGCTTTGGAGGGGTGGACCGGCAGGACCGCTGATAGCGAGGTCGAGTCGCAGTACGACGTCGTGGTGGGCACCTCTGCCTTCGGCCTTGGCGTGGACCTCGACGATGTCAAGACGATTGTGCACGCCTGCCTGCCGGAAACCGTGGACCGCTACTACCAAGAAATCGGCCGAGCTGGGCGCGATGGAAGCCCAGCCATCGCATACATGGCCACCACACGCAGTGACGAAGGCATTGCCAACAAGATGAGCGACGAAGTGATCATCGGTGCCGCGCGCGCGTGGCAGCGATGGGAGGCAATGTTCCACAGCCGAACCGCTGTCCAGAACCGTCACCGGGTAAGTTTGGATTCCTACCCTCCTGACATGAACGAGGGCTTTCAGCGAAACCGGCAGTGGAACATTCGGATCCTGAACCTCATGATGAGATCGGGAATCGTGGCGGTCCATCCACCTCAGGCGCCCGAAAGGACTGAGGACGAGTCAGATGTCTTTTGGATAGAACGACTAGATCGATTCTACGGCACGGCTGACGCGTACGCAGATGTGGAACTCCTCGACTCCGACGCCAGAAACCCTGAGAAATTTCGTTACCGCTTTGAAGGCGAACGTCAAAAACTACTGCATAGTCGATCTTCCGGACTCCTTGAGCTGAAGGCCACTTTGCGGGGCGACCGGTGCATCGGCGACCTGCTGGGCGCGTACTACCGTATCCCCGACGGCGATGGCTATCGCCGCACCGGTATCACTTGCCGTGGCTGTCCTCGCTGCAGGACCACAGCCACGCTGCTTCCATCAGGTTTCTACCGGCTTGCTGGAGAACCCCAGCCCCTGATCCCGGCGCCTGAGAGCTACGGGCATCTGCCCTTGGCATCGTACTTCGGAAACCGTCAATGCCTGAGCCTGTGGTGGGAGGATTCCAAAGACCACGCCTTGGCGGCACGGCTCGTGGAGAGCCTTGTTCGCCGCAGGATTTGCGTGGTCGGAGGGCCGGGCCTGGACAGCCGCCTCCGAAGCCAACTAAGGACGACAGGACGCACCCGCACCGTGATCACCGACGATGACGGAGCCCTCCTCTCGGACTGGGCTGGTCCTATTATCTGGATGGCGGACCCGAACACAGACACCCCAGAGTCTCAGATCGCTAGACGCCTCGCCTGGGATGCACCGACCTACCTGATCCACCCGCGGGCTATGTATCACCCAGAACGCCGACGTACACCACTCGTCGATGTCCACCCGGCGAACTTGTCGATTCGCCGGGCCTTGGAGGAACTCTGATGACTCTCCTGAACGTAGACGCAGCCATCCCCTCTCAGACGTGGGCGGTAGTGCGCCTTCTTACCTATTTGGGGAAGAGCATCGCCCTGGACGAAGCACGAGCGTTGGTTAGCCCTCCGTCGCTGCGCTCAGAGGACACGTCAACCAAGCCGCCCTTCGACTGCGCGATCAGTTCGCTTCAAGTTCTGGAGTTGGTGCACGTTGATATCGAGAAGCAGAGACTCGCGCTGACCGACCAAGGCAGGTCACTCAACAGCAGAGATGACTTGGAGGGCTACACGCGCCTCCTGCGTCGCGCAGTTCTCAAAGTGGACTACAACAAGGATTTGGGTGAGAACAACGACGCTACTGGCCCCCGGGACCTCACTCGCGCGCTCGCCTGGTTCCTCATGCACGACCCTATGGAGCAACCGATCGACAAGGTAACTGCAGAACTACTGCTGGATGAGAAGGACAGTAAGGACCGCAGACTACTGAGGCCCGAGGTATTTCCCGTCTTCGCCAACCCCACTCGTTGGCTCCGCTTTGGCTATTGGGCCCCCGCCCTTGGCCTCGCCGCTGCTCCCCTCTTCCGCAGCGAGGGCAGCAGTCCGCTTCTCCCAGACTGCACCATGGCTGTGAAGCAAACCATGACCGAACTGTGGCCAGCCGGACAGCGCGTCAATGCCATTGAGGCATTGCAGGTTCTGCGGGATAATCTACCTGTGCTGCCTGGCGGCGCCCACTCGCTCGCCGTGGGGATCACCAGCCCCGGCGAGAACGTGGCTGGCGCCGCACTCTCGTTCGCTCTCCTGCGTGGTCACGACGAGAAGTGGATCCGCCTGGAGCAAGACGACGACGCTCGCCAGATCCTGCTCCTGCACGACCCGGAACGGCCCGGGAGTCCTCGCCCGGTAAGCGACATCACGATTCTGGAGCCCTGTTATGGCTGATTTCCGGGGAATGCTCTGCTGGGAACCGGCAGTGGCGTCCTCTACCATCAACACCGAGGCAGTTGGGCCTTCAAGATCCGTCTTCTTGGCCACCCATGCGCCGCTGCGCATCAAACGTGCCCGAATCATGGACGGCAAGGAACTCGTCCTCGAAGGCGATCCGATCGGCGAAAGGGCAGTTCTCGAGGACTTCATGGCGCTCCAGGCGGACAGCGGGTCCCTGCTCATGCCCGTCGTAGGCGAATCCGGCTCAGGGAAGTCCCACCTCGTCCGGTGGGTGCGTGAGGAGTTGGCCATGAAGAAGGAAGGCTCGGACAAGCGGGAAATCATCTACTTGGAGAAGTCCAAGACCAGCCTTAAGGCAGTCGTCAGTACGCTCATCGCGCAGGCAGAGAGCAGCGACCTTGATCAACTCAAAGAGAATATCAATAGGTTCACAGAAGGCATCGACGAGGAGTCCCTGGCAAGGCGCATCCTCAATGAACTGAGCGAGGCACTCGAAGGCACTTCTCCGAACTCTGAGTCCAGCCCGCTGGCCCGGATGCTTGTCGGCCCTGGAAAACTTGCTGCGGTACTCCTCGACCCGCATGTTCGCACGGAGTTGCTCACACCTGGAAAATTCGTTCCTGAACTAGCGCATCAACTCATTCACAATCGCAAAGAAGGTCAAGCCGATCGGCCAGAAGGCTTCGAGGTCAGCGACCTCCCGCTTGACATTCGCGACATCCAGTCCGCGTCTGGAATGGCACAACGCCTTCTCGGCACCATCAGCACGCGCGGTGACCTCCAGGGCCTTGCAGTAGGCTTGCTCAACAAGCATCTCGAAGCCGCAATCAAAAGTGCCGCCAATCTCGGGGCAGGCCGACTCCTTGAGGCGATGAAGCAGGTACGAGAGGAGTATCACCGGCAGGGCAAGGAAATCGTTCTGCTCATCGAGGACTTCGCCCTAATCCAGGGAGTCCAACGCGACCTCCTCGATGCCGTAGTAGAAGCTGCAAATCGCGAAGGCCGTACCGCTCTCGCCCCTATCCGAACGCTCATGGCCGTAACGACAGGTTACTTCCAGTCTTTGGACGAGACCGTCCTGACCCGAATTCAAGCTGGCACTGGATACGTCTATCACCTGGATGTCCCCTTCAGCCCAGAAGAGACTGGACGAGCAGACATCGCCGAGTTCGTCGGCCGCTACTTGAATGCAGGGCGCGTCGGCCGCGAAGCCCTGGAACAGGCAACTGGCAACGAGATCCCCAATAAATGCGCGAGTTGCCAGCTAAAGACGGATTGTCACGAGACGTTCGGTGCCACCGCTGAGGGGTACGGCTTGTACCCCTTCAACGAGTCGGCACTTATCCGAGCCGTTCATGCCACGGCAGACCAGGCCAAGCCATGGTCTTTCAATCCACGCATTGTCCTGGGCAGTGTCGTGCGTCCAGTCTTGGTGGAGCACGCCACAGCCATACAGCAGGGCGAGTTCCCGGATCCTCTGTTCCGACAGCGATTCCGTCCAACGAACCTTGACAAGTTTATGAGCCGGGATGTGCTCGGATTCATCGCGGAGAAGGATCACACCCCTGCCTCTGTGGAACGACGCAAGCTCGTCCTTGAATTCTGGGGCGACGCCCCCGATAGCATCAACGATCTGCACCCCACCATTTTGGAGGCCTTCTCTCTTGAGCCGCTCGATGACGAAGAGAGCCAAGCCCGTCCGTCACTTGCTCCGTCCAATTTGGATGAGACGGGTGCCGCCCAGGCAAGATCCAAGACGGGGGCCGAGGTAAAGCGTGGCGAGTTGCCGCGGGAACTTCAGCGCATGCTGGAGACGGTAGACGAGTGGGTCACCCGAGAAGGTGGGCTGGACACCGCCACTGCAAGCCGAGTCCGCGGCGTCGTCGCCACCGCGGTCGTGCAGCGATATCAGTGGAACTCCCCTCTGATGCGCGAGGTGGGTACCACCGAACTGCGACGGGCCGCATGGCCAGCTAAGGCGACCGTCGTATCCATCGAGGGGGCGAAGGAGAACTTGGTCGGCGTTGAGAATGCACCCATCACCTTCTCCCGCCGCCCAAAGGACAGTTGGTTCTTCGACTCCCTGCTAAAGGCTGAGCGAAATCTACCTGGACGAGCGGAGGACATCCGGCGGCTGGCGTTCCTAGCCGAGAGTCACAGTCGGGACCTGACAGTACGGCTGCAACAGCACATGGAAGTCACCGACGATCACCTCGTTGCAGGATTCCGTGCATCGCTGCTCGGTGCGGCACTGGCTGGCAAAGCGTGGCCCGGAATGCCCACTTCGGGACTTGTTGCAGCCGTTCTTGACGATGGGCAAGGGTGGCATCGAGATGACGACGCCCTGCGTGCTGAGAGGTGGATGGACGTCCTCCAGTCACACCTACGAGCACGAGTTGAACTCGTGAAGCAGTTGCGCTACGCCGTCGGCATCACTCAAGGCATCGGCGCCGTGAACATGGTGGACGCCGCGCGCGTTCTGCCACTGCTCGACAGGGCTGCTTCCTCGTGGGGTTGGGACACTGAGGCTCTGGACATTCCGAAGTGGGTGAAGCCAGCCGTCACGGGGTTCTCGTCCTGGCCAACCATCATCCAGGACCAACTCTCCCGCCACGAGGAATTGCTCAAGTCGATCCGAAGCCGTCAGCCGCGCGGCACCACAGCCGTTCAGGCCATGTCGGGGATCCGCGACGCGCTCAACGCGGCCCGAGAGGTTGGGCTCCCGCTGACAGCCGAGCAGTCGCGCCGGTTTGAAGCTCTGCTTGAAGCTGGCAAGAGGGCGGACTGGACGAGCGTTTCTTTGCTCGAAGACGAGTTGGCCAAGGCAACTGACGACAGCCGCGGCTCCTCATCTCACCACCAGGCGCGCGTAATAGCCGCTGTCAGAGACCACGGAAGCTCACTCAGGGCGATTCAACAGCTACTCAGCGTCGCTAGCGACTGGCTGGATGTTGCCCTTGCCAGCGCCGAATCACGATCGAGTGGCTCAGCAGGCGACAGCGCCGCGGAGGACGTCGGGCACATCTGTGCGGAGTGGCAAGCGATCACCGCTGCCCCGTCCGACGAAGATGGCAGGGAGGACCGGTGACTAGCTTGTCGGTGTATGACAAGGCCGTACAGTTGCAGAACCGTGCCCGTCAGATCGCCGCAGGTGCTGTCGGCGAGAAGGAAGCAACTCGGGTGCTGAGCCGTACCAAGGAACTCCGCGCGGCGTTGGCTGAACTCAGAGGACAGGTTGAGTTGAGCCGCATGCTTGCGGCTATGGGCGCCATGCGTGAGCCCGACCTGACGGGGATTAATATTGCGCGTACCGCGTTCGAGCGCAAGGCCTTAAATGGGTTGCCCAGTGACACAGTGTTTAATACCGCAAGGCGTAAGGCGCAAGAGATCAAGGACAAGCTCCGCACCGATAACAGGGAGGCTTGGATCGCCTGGGCGTCCATTCAAGTCGCCGAACTCCCTCTGGCGCGTATCCCCATGCTTTCTCGCGACGAGAGTGAGGCAGCCCGTGGCCGCGAGAGGGAACTTCGTCAGACCGTTGCTGCCAAGAGCTTGTCCCAGGCAGACATCAGGCTGTTCAAAAGCACGTATGCCCTCCTCGCGGAGTCTCTGCACGACAAGAGTGATCCTCCCAGTGAACTGCTGGAGTTGTTGGAACGGCTTGAGAAGCGCCCGAGTCCCACGCTCCGCGACATCACAGATGGCGACATTGCGCTGTTGCGTCAGTTTGAGATGGATATCCACATCACCCTACAGAGGACGGGCGCGTGACAGAGCACCTTGATGTTCGCTTCGCGAACGAACTCCTGAACCACCTGGAAGACCGCGAACTGCCGTTGCTGTCCTGGGGTGTCACGGAGTCGGCTCTCTCCCAGGCCGAAGTCATAGAGACCATCGATATCCTCCTGCACAGTCACGAGAATGCCCCGCCCGGCATGTCCGCTGACGCTGTGCTCGAGGAATTCCTGCTCCGTGCCTTGCTGTTCGAGGTGCCGGTGCCTGTGACGTCACCGCCGCGGTATCGCACCCGTTTGGCGGAGTCACTCAGGCTCACGACCGGGCTCCGACAGCTTTTTGCCCGGGGTGGCTGGGCAGAGGAGGAGCGACCTGGCTGGTGGCAGCACCAGCGGCGCCTCGTCGCTGACTATCGGCTGCACGTAGCACCGCGTCGCTACCCGCATCGGGACATTTCTGCATCCGACGCTCTCCGCGAACTCGCGCAACTGCCCCACTGGGGTGAAGTCCAAGAGCGGGTGGCAGCAGCTCAGTTGCGAGGCCGGAAGCTGGCACGTTTCCAACTGGATGCCACATGCTCCGTCTTCACTTCGCTCAACTCCCAGAAGTCCAAGGGAATCATCGTCGGCGCTGGTACAGGTAGCGGCAAGACGCTGTCGTTCTACTTGCCGGCCTTCGCGGCGATGGCAGAACACATGCCCTCTGGTCGAGCAAAGCGCGTTCACACACTGGCGCTCTATCCACGCAAGGAACTTCTGCGCGATCAGCTACGAGAGTCGATCCGGTCTGTCGACGACGTCGAACTGGCGCTGCACGAGTGCAGGCGTCGCCCCATCCGAGTCGGGGCGCTCTACGGTGACACCCCATGGAACGCTCAGGATCGCCGATTGGAGCCGAACTCAGGGCTCGCCACTGCCTGGAAACGCACCCCCCTCGGCGTCGTATGCCCATATCTTCCGTGTCCTGCCCAAGACTGTGGCACTGGGGAACTCCAGTGGACGGACGAAGACCGTAGGCGAGGCCGTGAGGAACTGAGCTGCATCAGGTGCGGCTACACCTTGAAGGACCAGCGCCTTGCGCTCACCCGCGAATCCCTCAAGAGGAATCCGCCCGACTTGCTGTTCACCACAACGGAGATGCTGAACCACAGCGGCGACAGCTACTTGGAATGGCTACTCGGCTGGTGTGGCAGCAACTCGGCTCCAGCGCTCGTGCTTCTCGATGAGGTTCACACCTACGGCGGCTTTCACGGCGCACAGGTAGCTCTCCTGTTGCGACGCTGGCGTGAGGCGGCCCGTCGGCCCATGACGTTCGTCGGTCTCTCCGCGACCCTTCGTGACGCGGACAAGTTCTTCGCTCAACTCGTCGGCCTTCGACCGGGCGATGTCGATCCGATTGAGCCGACCGATGACGCCATGCACTCCGAGGGCCGCGAGTACGCCCTGGCTCTCCGTGGCGATCCCGTATCCGGAACGAGCCTGCTGTCTGCATCGATCCAAGTAGCCATGCTCCACGGCCGCATGCTCGATTTGGACAGAGGGCAATACTTGTACGGCTCCACGGGTTTCCTCTTCACGGATGACCTAGATGTCACGAATCGCTTCTACAACGACCTGCGCGATGCAGAGGGTGGCCAGAACCGGGCCGGTCGCCGCAACGGCCGCAGACCCGTACTTGCCGGCCTGCGTTCCTCTGAACGTAACGAGCACGCTGCGCGCTACCTGGACGGCCAGTCGTGGGACATTGTCGAGAAGATCGGTCATGACCTTGACCCGACCCTGCAACTGCACCACCTGCACGTCGGCCGTACGTCATCTCAGGATGTCGGGGTCGATCATGACGCGAACCTGACCGTCGCGACCGCCTCCCTGGAAGTCGGCTTCAACGACCCACGCGTGGGCCTAGTCATGCAGCACAAAGCACCCCGTGATGCCGCCGCGTTCATCCAACGCCGAGGCCGCGCAGGCCGAGGGCGCGGCACACGCCCTATCACGGTGGTCACCCTGTCTGACTACGGCCGGGACCGACTCGCCTACCAGGCCTACGAGACGCTCTTCGCACCGCAAGTGCCCGCACGAAGCCTGCCGATCGGCAACCGTTTCGTTCTCAAGATCCAAGCTACCCAGTCACTGTTGGACTGGGCGAGCCGCAAGCTCCGTTACAGGAAGCTGTGGGCCGACCCCCGAAAAATCCTCAAAGCACCCCCTGGTCATTCCGTGCGCAGCGAGGACCGGCCAGGGCACGACATGCTGACATCGCTGCTCCAGGCGATTCTCGATAGGCCTGATCTGCAGGACGAACTCGCCCAGCACTTGGGGAGGGCTCTCCAGATCAACGCGGAAGAGGTACAGGCCCTGCTGTGGGAGCAGCCCCGATCACTGCTGCTGTCCGTCGTACCCACGGCGCTACGGCGACTACGCAGCGACTGGTCCTTTCAGCGCATCGACCCGGGCGCAAAGGAGGGCTCTCTCCTCCCCGAGTTCATCACTCGCACACTCTTCGAGCCGCTAAATCTGCCCGAGGTCGAACTCCTCCTACCATTCACCACGAACGACACATTGGAACAGTTGCCGATCGCCAGGGCGCTACGTGAGGCCGTACCGGGGCGAGTCAGCCGCCGATTCGGGCACCGGCGAGACGAGCACCGCACCTGGCTCCCAGTACCGCCCGCTGGCAGCAACACTCTGCCGCTGCCCCAGATCGTGCAGCACGCCGACCCCGAAGGAACCTGGCACCCCGATGCTTACGCACCGGAAGGGCTTCAAGTCTTCCGGCCCACCCAGTTGAAGCTGGCGCAGCCCAGCCAGGAGATCTCCGACCGCTCGCAGGGTCTCCCCATTTGGGGCACCCAGATCGTTATGGCCGAAGAGGCCCCTCCGGCCCCAGCGGACATTCCTAACCCGTCTCTGTGGCACGAGCGTGTGCAGGCTGTCCGCTTCGCCACGCATGCTGCTGGCAACCCCATCGAGATGCGGCGCATGACCATCGGTGCCGATTGCCAGGTTGCCCTTGAGCACGGTGAGGTCGAGGCACGCAGGGTCTACTACGAGCTGCACGGCAAGCCGGCCGCACTTGGCTTCAGGCTCAGCGTCGACGCTGTTCAGATCCTGCTCAGGCCTCTGAGCACCTCAGACCCTGCCGTCAGGGAGTACTTGTCGTCTCCGCAGTGGCGGTCCCTCGCGTTTTCCTACGCCTTCGCCGAGGATCCTGCTCTCGAGGACATCGCGAACAAGTTCCAGCGCGCGTGGCTTGGTCAGGTCTATCTCACAGCCTTCGCGCTCGAAGGTCTCAAGGGGTCCCGTACACCGGAGGAGATTCGAGCATCACTCGCAAGCGAAGGGTGGATGGGGAAGCTGTCGCGTATCCTGAGCGTCCTCTACCGCGACAACAGCGACCCCGACCGTTCCTTGGAGAATGCGCGGCTGATTGACGGGCTCACGGACTTGCTGCGCGACGAACGAGTACTTGCCGCCGTTGACCGTGCGTCGGAGCATCTCGTTGACCCGGACATTGCAACCCAGACGGAGGACCTGGCTCAGCGCGCCTATCGCGACACGGTGGCCGCGGGGATCCTCGCTGCCGCACAGCGTGCCTGCCCCGATGCACAGGACGGTGACCTGATCGTCGATGTAGCGTCCGGTGCCACCTCCAGCGAGCCGACCGCTGTGTGGCTCAGCGAGACCTCCGTAGGGGGCCTGGGCGTTGTGGAGAGTTTGCTGCGCTTCTACGGGGAGGACCCTCGCCGATTCTGGGCACTTGTCACTAGTGCATTGGCCCCGAGCGATTACGAGTACGTAGACGCCACACTCACCCAGTTGCTCCGTAACCTGGCCGACGAGCCCGGGGGAGATGCGGCAGAAGCCATGCGCGCACTACGCGGAGCTGAGAATGCCGTAGCGGCCCATGAGGCCCTGAGCACTCTCCTAGCCGCGTGGGAACAATTGGACGGCCGACCTCGTCGCACTGCGGTTTCAGCATTGTCGGCCCGCCTTCTCCGGCCAGGGTCCGGACCCGAAACTGACGCGCAGGCTCTCGCCATGGTCGACGCCTGGTCAGGACTGGAGCAGAGGCTCGGTATTGAGGTCGACGCCAACGTCATTGCCTTCGCGGTCGGCGACGAAAAACTGAATGTGGACGGCAGCAGGCGTCTGACAGCCGACCAGGCCTTCAGCATGCTCTGGCCTCGCGGACGCCAAGCTCGGACACAAGGCATCCAGCACTACCAGCCCTACGCCGTCGCCCCCGTACTCGATCGCCTCCTCGTGCGCGAAGCTCACAACGACCGTGTGCCTGAGGTGGACGTCACAGCGAGCGACTGGGTCCTGGCTTATCAAAGGGCCCTGACTGACAACGGTGCCACGGAACTCGTCTGCCCCGCAGGCGAGTCGCAGGCCCTGGCGGAAGCTCTGGTCCGCGTACCGGCGCTGCCGGTGGACCAGGATGTCCTGCGAGTCCATGGCGAGGTCCGTGGCTACAGCAGACATCGAGATGAACTCCGTGTACGGGTGGAATTGCGGGAGGCAACCCAGTGAAGGACCTCACCAGAACCGTGCGCACCGGTCCGCGTACGGGGTTGCGCATCGACTCCATACTGTCCGCGGCACTGATGGCAGAGATACTCAACCCGAGCATCGACCTGTGGCTGCTCTCCCCATGGATCACCGACGTCCAGGTCATTGACAACAGTCATGGCACCTATGACGCCCTCTTTGGTGACGTCCCGCCCAGCGGTTGGCGGCTGTCAGACACCCTCCTGCGCATCGCTGGAGCGGGAGCACGCATTCATGTGGTCACGCGACCGGACCCTCATAACGATGCTTTCCTGCGTCGAATCGAGGCCCCAGAACTGGATAATGTGCGTGTCAAGCGTGATCCCGATGTTCACGAGAAGACGCTGTGCGGGCAGGAATGGATTCTCACCGGGTCGATGAACTACACGGTACGCGGCATGGCAAAAAACGATGAACTGGTCACCTACAAGGTAGGCGGACCGGATGCCGGTCAGGCGCGACTGGACCTGGCTCAACGGTGGAGGAGTGGTTCGTGACTCAGCCCCAGATTCAGCAGCGGGAAGCCCTCGAAACGTTCTTGCACCGCTTCTTCGGTCCAGGGAACGGCGTCTGGCCGAATCTCGATCCGGAGTACCGCTACAAGGATCGCACGTTGCCGTTCGTTGAGGCCCTTCGACGCGGTGACGACGCACCAGTCGTCCTGCCACGCGCATATACGGACCGGGACCGCTTCGTTATGTACGTCATAGCCCAAGAACCCCGCGAGCGAGCCAAGACGGCTGAGTTGATCCGCGCCTTCGCCGGCCCGACCTACATTACGTACGACGAGCAGGTCGGAATCCAGCCCGCCTGGCTTGACCCTAGCGATCCCATCGAACAGGCCGTACGGGACTTCGCCGGGGACCGGACCACGTTCCGTGTGGAGACCGGCCGCACACTTGAGCACCGCCGGAATCTGGCCAGGGCACTTGAGTTGATGCAGAGGACTCAGGCCCGCCGCCCTCCGAGGATGTGGCGAGTAGCCAAGCCAATCGGCCGGCTCCTCGCCGAGTTTGATGCTTCTCTCTCCGCCGGCGCGGAGGCCGCCTCGAATGTCGTTCTTGACCAGTTGGCAGCGGCCGGTGGTGTCACCGCAGCCAACCTCGCGAACCTGAGGATCAAGCGGCTTGACCGGCTCGGCCGCAGCGAGGAGATACTCCAACTCTCTGAACTGCCCGACGCCGTCCGACAGGACCCTCCCCTCCCGGTAAAGGAAGCGATTTTGACCGCCGTGTACACGGTGCTGGAGGAGTCTCTTGCGGAGGGCGACGTCTCATCGGCACGGGCAAAGCTCCAAGAACGAGGCCGCTTCGTGCCTGCCCTGCTGGACACCGATGCGGCCAAACTCGGCACACAGGCCGTCACTGTTCTCCTCATGGCTGCCACAGTCCTTGAAGATCTGCCTGCGCTGCGCCGTCTCGTGGAAGCCGTGCAGAACACAGACCGCATCGGCAAGATGTCCTCGCCCGTCTGGGAGGACGCTCAGCGCCTCCTGGCCACAAACGATGGCGCGGCAGCCCCTCCCGCCGCTGCGGTGCAGGCACCGCAGGCTTCTGAGAACGATGCATCGGTAGCGTTGCCGACCATCGACTCCTGGCCAGCCTTCCTGGCTGCGGTAGCCGCCAGCAGCCGTGCAGGACAGGCAGCAGTCGAACAGCGCAGTTGGACCGCGTGGTCACCACCAGCAGCCCATGACGCAGCTCTCGCCGAGTTTCTGGACGGGTTGGAGAACCAAGCTGCTGAAGAGGTATGGCGGGCGGTTGGAGCCTTCATCGACGCCGATGGATATATAGCTCCCGCGAGTCTGACCGCTCATGCATTCATTCGGAACGCGGTCACCTTCGACCGGTTCGGTCCCGGCGACCTCGCCGTGCTCCAAGCGCTTGCAGAGATCGCGCTCCGAAGCGGCCCTTCGGCGCACACCTACACCGAACTTCTCGATGAGATCGGCGCCTACAGCAGTCGGTGGGTCTCACCTGAACGAGCATCAATTGCGCTGGACTTCGTCGACCGGCTGTTCTTGGTCGCTTGCCCAGACGTGGACGCTCGCAGCAAGCTCGCGTACAACCTGCTGGAGCCGCTCTGGCGGCACCAGGGGCGGCTCAGCGAAGCTGACTTGGCGTTCTCCAAGCGTCTCTCAAGAGAACTCGGCGTCGACTTCCCTTGGCAGGACCGGGCCGACTCCGACGACGAACGTGAGCTGTCGCTCTCAGACCTTCCGCCCATGAAAGTCCTGCTGTACTCCCTGGACGACGCCGTGCTCTCACGCTGCGCCGAGGAGATCAAGCAGCTTGCCCCCGCCGTGGACGCCACAAAGGCTAGCGATCACGTCGGCAGTCCTCAGCTTCGGCAGAAGGCGCGCTCCGCTGATTTGATCGTTATCGCAACGCGCTGCGCGAAGCACGCGGCGACGGGCTTCATTACGCAGCACGCTCGAACCGAGCACATCCATTACGCGGACGGCAGCGGCTCGGCGTCCATGCTGCGAGCAGCCGTCGAAGGTCTTCGCTCGACTGCAGGAGACCGCTAGCGCATTGGGTGGTCTCCCTGACCCCGCTGGGAGAGACCACCCAATGCAAGGGAAGGGCTTCGGCTACTTACCGACCAGGGCCTGCAGGTGGGTGCTGAGCAGCCGGACGTCCTTGGCCGTGTTCTGAAGGCCGTTCCAATTGCGTTCCTCTCCATCCGAGAACTTCCACGTGCCGCCTGGAGTCCAGGCGACGTGCGTCTTGAGTCGGCGCAGGCTGATGCGAATCTTGTCCCAGTTGACTTTGTCGTAGTGGACGCCTGTGGTGAGCTGATCCATCACGAAGCCCATGGCCTGGATACCCACGCCATGAGTCAGCCTGGAGGCCTTGGGAGGCTTGTTCCATGCATCCTCGAAGGCGTTCTCGACTGCTGTCCAGAAGCCCAGGAGATGCGCCACCATCGCCTCCTCGTCCCCGGTGCCGTCCTCGGCGTTCCGGTACTGGAAGAGGGCACCCTCGTAGATGCTGTGCTCTAGCATCCTCAGAATGCTGTTGTCCTTGATATTGCCAGTTGGCGACGTGGGGCTGCTGATCCTCCCGCAGAAGGGGCCGTCTCCCATGTTCAGCATGACCATGATCTTCGCGGCGAGCTGGCGGCGCGCGTACGAGCGCGGCAACTTGGCTGTGGTCTCCGGCAGGAGTTCGTACACGAGCCCCTTGGGGAGTGGCTTGGTCGAGTTGACCAGAATGAACTGCGACCGCTGCTCTTCCTGAGACGCAATGAAGCCCACAGCCGCGACGGGGAACTCTGCTAGGTCGGCGTCCCTGATCGCCGCACTGCGCTGCTGACCATCCACGAGCCAGGCCGGCTTCTCGTCGTCAGCCAGTGACTCGTCGACCGGGATGATCAACTCGCCCGGAATGGAGTAGCTCACACTGCCGCCGCGGACCGCGGGTTCGAACGTGACGCGATCATCGAAGCCGAGAACCAAAGCATTGGGGAGCATCGCGCCCTCAGACTCAAGGTAGCGACGGATCGAGCGGATGTGACTCTGGACCTCAGGCCGCTGGTACCCCTGCAGCTTCCTCTCGCTGTCGCGGCGGATGCGCGAGACGGCTGCGAAGCCTTCCAACCTCTTGCCATCGACAGCGAAGCAGTAGATCTCCTTGTCACCTTGGAGCACTTTGAGGGCGGGAACTTTCAGAACGTAGCGGTCGGCCACATCATCTCCTGTTTGAGTTACTTTGAGTACTGTGCATGATCTGGGCGATTACGTGAGCGGCAACTTGCGCATCTTGGCTTCCAGTACCGTCATATTATGGAATCCGCGACGCTTGTTTCGCTCTGTTCCGCGAAAAATGACCATGTCGATCTTGTGCTTCTTGCAGAGTTCACACTGGCAGTGATCCCAGGGTCGGTCGACAAGAGTTTCCCTGTAGTCATCGACCTTCTTTAGTTTCTTAGTGTCACCAATGAGGGTATGATAGGCACGCAAAGAACCGAGGACTTCCTGCACGTCGAAATCCTCATCATCTCTATACTGACGCAGCAGCTTGAGGCATTCACGTTCAGCTTTAATTGCTGCCGACTGAGAAACCACACCCGCCAAGATCAGTCGCTTTAGAGTAGGGTTTCCGTCAACTTGAGGAACCCTAATCGCAACGTATGAACCGTCAGCAGTGTGGTAGTTGTTCTTCTCGTCCATGAAGGCTTGCCGAAATGCTGACGTACTATCGAAACTAGTGACACGGTACTCGGCGAAACGCGCCATACTGTCGATGCGAGTAATTCCAAGAAGGTGGAAACCGACATCAGGCTTGCGAATCCTGGAGATTTCCTCAAGGCAAGCAATGATTTCTGGCGTCTTCAGCGGGACCATACCCCCCAAGGCGATGCGCTTGTAACCCATTTTTTGGAGTTGCACAACACTATCCGCATAACTGACTGGGCTCCACCCCTGGGCTGCACCGACTGGCTCTAGATGCAGTTTCCTGTCACTAATCAGACTATTGTGGCTTCGAGTGGCCTTAAAGAATTTTTGCGCATAATCGAGTGACATCTCACGGCGCGTTACCCACGTCGGATCGACCTCCTCTTCAGAAGCCTCCGGTCGGTATCCGAAGATCACGTGGTCGATACTGATTCCTGCATTGAATCGACACTCAGTGTAGTAGTGGAGAACTTCAGGAGTCTCGTAAGGTGGGCGCTCCTCATTGATGTAATTGAAGGATCCGCAGTCACCTAGGCTCTTCATCGGCTCAGGCAGCCCAAAAAAGGTTCTCACGCCATCGCGATAAAGCCGCGACCTCTGAGGAGCACTATATTTCCCGGCTCCCTTAATCGACCCATCCACGATGGCCTTGCTGACCAGTAGCCCGTCATAGGGGGCCGGCCTCACCGCCTGATGAGCATACAAGTCGTCTCGTTGGCGATGGCGCTCGTCGGGATACTCGTCATGGATAAAATCATACCTGGGGTAGATCTGGTCTTGACTATCAGGGAAGTAAAACTTCACGACGCGCTCATCCTTGACTGGAGGTAGATGCGAATCAAAAGGTTCGACAGGGTGCTAATGTGGCGCGGCAAGTTCTGGAGTTCATTCCATGGGGTGTTGAGCTCTGGCCATCGCCCCTTCGTCCATCGGCAGTGGGGCTTAATGAACGCCAGTTCGGCCTTAGCCCTCTCATAGGCTTCCGGCGAATCTGGTTCTGCGTCGGCTAGCACTCGGTCCATGACTCGGTCCATCAGCCGCCCCATCGAGCGGATGCCGACGCCATGCATGAGGCGGCTCTTGGTCGGAGACACGCCCCAGGCGTCAGGGAAGGTGTCTCGCACGGCACTCCAATACGTGACAAGAATGTTGCGCATTGCCTCGGTGTCGACCGTGCCGTTCGAGAGATTCTTGTACGGGAATAATGCACCCGACGGTTTCAGGGACTCCTCTATGGCCGAGATCAGGCTATTATCCTTCACTACAGCGTTGGATCGTTTATCCGTCATGGTTGACGCCTGCTTGATCAGTCCCTTGAAGGGAGAATCGGCGTCCTGGTTCAGGGCACTGACCAAGACGGAAGGCAGCTTTTTCGCGGACAGCTTCGTCGGGAGTTTGGTATGCACTTCGGGAAGCAGTTCCGCCACCAGGCTACTAGGCAGGGGTGACACGGTGTTGACGCGAAGGAACTGATCACGCTGTACTTGAATGTCCTCAGTCACGAAGCCAGCCACGGTGACAGGCAACTTGGAGCGCCGAGTACGTGCAAGAGCAAGGCTTCGCTGCTGACCGTCCACAATGAAGGCGGGCCTGGGCATAGCTGGCGACTCCGGCAGGGGAATCTCCAACGTCCCGATCGTGGAGAGGCCGTCTGTACTGTTCGGCCCGCGGCTTCCCCTGAACCGTACTGAGGTGGGCAGAGCAAGGATAAGGCCGTTAGGGAAGAGCACGTTCTCGCTGTCGAGGTATTCCAGAATCTGCTTCACATGCTGCTTCTTTTCCGCTCTCTGGTACCCGAATAGTTTTCCTGCCTCGTCCCGAGAGATCCGGGCCACATCGGCCACGCGGTCAATTTCTTCTGCTTGGAGCGCAAACACATAAAGCGGGATGCCAGGATTTTGCTCGATCCGTAGTGCTCTGCGGCGGATGACGCTTTGTGTCACCGTTCCCCCATGGTCCTCTTGTATAGATTCGCGAACCTGCTCTGCTCACAGGCCTTGCCGGCATCACGCAAGGCCCGCAGCAGCCGTGTACGGGAGACGCCGGGCAACTTCGCTGTCTCCTGCTTGATGAAGACAATCACGTCTTCATCCGTCATCGGCTTTCGGCTGTACGTCACTGGTTTCGTGGTTGCTGCCGCCCATTCATTCCATGCTTTCTGCGTCGCCGGTGAGGCGAGCATGCTGTCCTTGGAGTGCTCAAGCCATGACGCAGCCATGCGCACGTTCAGGCTTGTCAACGTGCCCCCCAGCGCGTGACTCAGCCCAGCATCGGATCGGACTCGATGAACTCCTGGGATCTCACGCAAGCCGCCGATAAGTAGCGTCTCGCCTCCTAGATTCCCAAGTGCTTCGAGTTCTTCTTCCATGGCGCTCGCGTAGACCTCGGACAGAACCATGAGTACCGGGCCCTGCCGACCGAGCTCCTGGAGCGTGGCTTGGCCGATTGCCGCCTGAAGATGCCCCCACCACTGGCCGTTCTCCGCCGCAGATGTGGCCACGGAGTCAGCGTGCCGTGTACTGAATGTTGCCGCATAGGCGGGTGCAGTCTGCGTCTTTGGCTCCACTGGCTGCAGGCCCAGCCCTGCCGATGCCACCCACAGCTGAGTCCTGAAACCCGCAGCCGAGGCCGCTGCTACCAGGTGGCGAGAACGGGTCCAGTGATCACCGCGGTACAGATCCGCAAGCGAGGGTAGGGAGGCTCCCCCTCGCGCGGTCGCGGCCTGAATGCGCTCCTGCCAGTCACTGGAGCGTTGCTTCACGCTGCCCTCCGGCAGGTTCCTGGCGCGCAGAGTTGCGTCCGGCGCATCAACCTTGCGGTCGGTACACGTAACCACCAGCGATAGTTGCCTCACGCAGTCGACTCCCGCCAGCGATAACTAGTCCTTGTTGGCGGTTACTCTACCTGCCAGTTATCACGCTAGGCTGGCGCGTGCACACGACGGTCTAACTAGGGAGCAAGGCATGGGACGTCCTGCGATCGTTTTGCTGAGTGGTGGTCTGGACTCGACCACGGTTCTGGCCATCGCCAAGGACCAGGGCTACACGCCGTATGCCCTCAGCTTCCGGTACGGCCAGCGCCACAGTGTGGAGCTTGAGGCTGCGAAGCGTGTGGTTGAGGCCCAGGGCGCGGCCCGGCACGTCACTGCTGACATCGACTTGCGAGTTTTCGGTGGCTCCGCTCTGACCTCCGACATTGACGTGCCCAAGCATGACTCCCTGGACCACAGCGGGGAGGGCGGCGTACCGATCACCTACGTGCCTGCACGTAACACGATCTTCCTCTCGTTTGCTCTCGCGTACGCCGAAACTGTCAACGCCAGTGACATCTTCACTGGTGTAACTGCGGTCGACTACAGTGGTTACCCGGACTGTCGCCCTGAGTACATCGACGCGTATACCAAGATGGCCAACCTAGCGACCCGTGCCGGCGTCGAAGGCACGCAAAAGCTCACCATCCACTCACCGCTCATGGAGATGTCGAAGGCGGACATCGTGCGCGAGGGCATGCGTCTGGGTGTGGATTACTCCCTTACCTCCAGTTGCTACGACCCCGACGAGCAGGGGCGTGCTTGCGGTCACTGCGAGACCTGCCTGCTGCGCCTGAAGGGCTTCGCCGAGGCTGGTGTCACCGACCCCGTGCAGTACCAGGGCGCCTGAGTATGACCTATCTGGTCAAGGAGATCTTCTACACTCTCCAAGGGGAGGGCAACCACGCGGGCCGCCCAGCGGTCTTCTGCCGCTTCTCTCGCTGCAACCTGTGGACGGGACTGGAAAAGGACCGCCATCGCGCCATCTGCCAGTTCTGCGACACCGACTTCGTGGGCACCGACGGCGAAGGCGGCGGAAGGTTCGCCACACCTGAGGACCTCGCTGACGCCGTCGAGCAGGCGTGGCCTTCGGAGTCCACCGAGTATCGCTTCGTCGTGTGCACGGGAGGCGAGCCACTGCTCCAACTCGATGAAGTAGCCATCGAGGCTCTGCATGTCAGAGGTTTTGAGGTCGCTGTCGAGACGAACGGCACGCGCGTGCCGCCAAAGGGCATCGACTGGCTGTGCGTGAGCCCCAAAATCGGCTCCGAACTCGCAGTGACGAAGGGCGACGAACTGAAGCTCGTGTACCCCCAACTAGGCGGAAACCCTGCCCAATTTGAGGATCTGGAGTTCAGGTTTTTCCGTCTGCAAGCAATGGATGGCCCCGACTTGGAGGCCAACACTCGTGCAGTGGTCGACTACTGTATGAAGAACCCGCGCTGGATCCTCTCTCTCCAGACGCACAAATATCTGGGAATTCAGTAAATGGAAATCTTTCGCGAGTTCAATTTCGAAGCAGCACACCGTCTGCCGAACGTCCCGGAGGGCCACAAGTGCTCCCGCCTGCACGGCCACTCCTACAAGGTGATCGTGCACGTCGAGGCGCCCGTTGACTCCGAAACTGGCTGGGTCATGGACTTTGGCGACCTCAAGCGGACGTTCAAGCCGATCGAGGCACAGCTTGACCACTACTACCTCAACGAAATCGAGGGCCTGGAGAACCCGACCAGCGAGGTCCTGGCCCGCTGGATCTGGGAGCGTCTCCAGCCCAACTTGTCGGGCCTCTCGGCTCTGACGGTTCGGGAAACGTGCACGTCAGGCTGCACGTATCGAGGCGAGTGAGCATGCACGACATCCAGAACGAGACTGATACTCGGGGTATCGAACTCGACAAGGTGGGTATCGACGGTGTCCGCTACCCCGTGAGCTTCGAGGACGGCTGCCTCCGGCAGGAGGGCATCGCCAACTTCGAGGTGACGGTGAGGCTCCAGCACGATCGGCGGGGCACGCACATGAGCCGCATGGTTGCGCTTGTGCACGAGCGCCTACAGAGGTTCGACCCTCGCCAGTTGCCCGTTGTCCTCAAGGTCGGTGCGGATCTCCTGGATGCGCCCGCTATCACGGTGGCAATGGCGATGCCCATAAGCACAACTGTAGTCGCCCCGGCTAGTGGCCGTGAATCGAGGCAGGTTCACGACATCCGCATCGAAGGGCATTGGGATAACGGTGACGTGACAGTAAAGACCGCCGTCACCACGGAGGTGACCAGCCTCTGCCCGTGCTCCAAGGCTATTTCAGACTATGGCGCGCACAATCAACGCAGCCAGGTCACGCTCACCGTGACCGGTCAGGGCGAGACTCCGTACCCTCTGCCGGTTCAGAGCGGGCTGCGGTTGCTTTCATCCTGCGCTTCGGCGCCGGTAGTGCCATTGGTGAAGCGCACCGATGAGCGCGTCCTGACCATGCAGGCGTACGACAGCCCGGTATTCGTCGAGGACATGGCCCGCGCGGTAAGCACCTCCTGCCGGGATCGGAGCCTTCAGCACGTGGTGAGCATCCGAAACCTGGAGAGCATCCACAGCCACGACGCCATCGCTTTCATCTCTGGTTAAGGGCTGTCCCGTAAATGATCTCTGGCTGGCCGCGGGTAGGGCGGTGTGCCGTACGGCCCTGCGGTTTATCCGGCGAGGGCGAGGTTGTGCATCCGTGTGATGCCGAGCATGGCGTGGTGGACGCCGTCGCCTTTGAGGCGGCAGTCGCGGGGGATCTTCCAGTTCTTCATGCGGGTGAAGACGTGCTCGACGCGGGCACGGGCCTGTTTGTGGGACTTGTGGTGCGCCTGCTTCCAGTCGGGCAGTTCCCTGCCTGTGCGGCGGCGGTGGGGCCTCACGGGCCCGGTGCCCGGATGACCGCCGTCGGCGATGGTCATGGTTGTGCCGACGGCGGCCTTCGTGCCGGATTCCTCCCATGCCCTGCTGTCGTTGCGGTTGCCGGGCGGGGGTCTGCCGACCACGACGGCCAGTCGGGTGTCGGCATTGATGACGGCCTGGTGGCTGGTGGGGTAGCGGTAGTTCTTGGACTGCTCTGCGACGCTGTGATCGCGGGTGGGGATTAGGGTGCCGTCCGCGATCAGAACGGTGTCCTTGCCGGACCGCTTGCGGGGTGGGAGAGCGAGCCTCGGGCCGGGGTGGTCGATGATCCGGTCCGCCGCCGGCTTGGACACCCCGAACAGCGGGGCCAGTTGCCGCACGGTCAGGTTCGTCCGCCGGTACGCCGCGACTAGCAGCGCCCGGTCCTCCAGCGGCAGACTCCATGGCCGGCCCTTGCGAACCGCGTCCGCACCCTCACGCCGCAGAACCGCCGCCAGCTTCCCGAAGGCCCGCGGGCTCAGCCCGGTGAACGGGGCTATCCAGGACGGCTCCGACACCGTGATCACACCAGACACACCAAGATCACCTCATGCGTGACCAGCACTTACGGGACAGCCCTTAGCCACCCTGTCCACGGCATCCAGCGTGCGGGCTCTTTCTGCCCCCTCCCCCCTGAGCATCGCCCGAGCCGGGCTAGTTTTCGTGGCCTTTCAGTCTGCACGCTCGTGCCAGGGAGTATCAGCTTGTGTTCTGTGGATGCGATGAACTGTTCCCAGTTTGAAGGAGGTATCGGACTGTCCCGGGGTGGGTGGAGTCACCACCATGCACGAAGGCAACGCTTGTCAGGTTGGGGTGTCCAATCGCATCATGCCCGCCGTCGCGGAGGATACCCCCGAGCCACAGGTGTCGGACGGGGAGATCCCACATGGAGTTGGTCAGGAACTAGTTGAGCCGTCCGCATAGGGCTGTTCACCTGTCGCCGCAGTGCCCAGGGGCCGTCACCGTCCAAACAGGAGTTGGTGACGGCCCCAGCCGCTCCGGGCGACCGACCACCTTCAGCATGTACGACGAACGTATCCCCAACCACCTGACCAGACTTCATTTCACCGTCTCCATCGACGGCACGCGGCGCAAGGACGACAACGCCCCACCGCGGCATCACGCGCCGGAGGCACTCGCCGAGATGCTTGCCCCACAGCAACGCGAAGCGTTCCTTTCGTGCCCTCACTCAGACCGTGCATGCGCTCGGCAGCACCGACCTGCAACGGGCCGCAACTCATTGGATGGCGCCCACGCCAGTGAACCCGGATTCAACTCGGCACGATGCTAGGCACGCGACGCTGGCTGCTCGCCCTCATATCTCGATGGCGAACCCGCCGCCTCATGCACCGACTTGGGCTGTCCCTTGACTACGCCATGGCGTGGTCCCTTCTCAGGCTGTCCAGCAGCGCTCATGAGTTCATGTTCGTGCAGCAGGCTGCGCGAGAATCAGGGGCCTAGATGGAAGTAGGACCTCAATACGGTGACTGGCAGAGCCTTCCGCCAAGTAAGCGTGCTCGCAGAAAGCACTAGTTCGATCGACGCGGTAGAACCCCATACGGCTGCTCAGCCTCACCGACGTGCAGTTGCTGGGCGCCGGGCTCAGGGGCCGTGGACTGGGGTACCTCGGAAACGGCGTCCGGTCCCAAGGCGTCCGCGCCAGACCTTGATCGACCACACCACCGGTGCCGATGCTTCCGTGGCAGGCGAGGCATATGGCCTGAGCAGGGCCTTCATGACGCAGGGAGAAAGACACGCCGAACCCTGCCGCAAAGCACTCATGCTCGCCCTGTGACTCAGTGATCCAGCGTGATCGGTCCGTCAGGAAGCCTGCCTTCCACGTACCCCTCGATGAGCAGTGGGAGTTCGACGAGGAAGACCGTGCTCTGCGCCAATCACGCGATCGGATGCCAACTCCGGCTGTGGCTAAGCAATCTGGTGCCCGTCGGCGCAGACAGCCGGGGAATGACGATGGTGTACACGTGGATCTCAGGCTCGACCGTCACCGGCATACGGCCAGTGACGGAACCACGACCCATTGCGGGGAGGGAGAAGTGAATTCGTCTCCATTGCCTGAATGCCTTGATCTCGGTCGACCCGGTCGGGACGGACCACACCAGTGGCTCCCAGGGAATGGACAGCGGGCTTGCGCAGCAAGACGGCCTGGCCGGCATGGGCAAGCAGGACGACCCGGAGTTGGCGGCGGATACAAGGCACTCGGGAGGGAATCAGGGCACGCGCGCGTGCGGCGCAAGGGGGTGGGGGCTCCTCGGGGGGCTGAGCAGCGAGGATCGGGGTGGGCGGGCGTCTCGGGGAGCAGTCGATTTGGCGACTTGTCGTCCGGCCGTAGCCGCATGAGATCGGCCACATGAAAGTCGCGCGTCCTCCACGCGTGCGTGGAGGGCAGCGGGGGATGCCGCCTTGACCGGGCCTCGGGGTGCCCCCGGGGCCCGGTCGGGCGCGTGGGACCCGAGCGGGGAGGCCGGTCCCACGGTTCAATCCCGTGGGCCACCAGCCTCCCCTACTTCACCGCTCCCGTGCACCCACTTGAGCGGAACCTGAGCTGTTGTCGCCTGCTCTTGCCGTTCGGCATCTCACAAGCGTGGAACGGTCACGCTCCCGTACGACGCTGTCACGCGGCCGTTCACGCGCCGCATGGGTCGCGCTCCACGCGCGCGTGGAGGTCAATCCCGTTCGTGGCGGCAGCCATCAGGAGGCGCCATGCGGGTCTCGCGATCGTGGTCAGAGCGGACGAGGGGCTCAGCGCTCGGGACCTGTCGAGGCCCGCAGGCTGCCCTCCTCTCCGGACAACGACGTCGCCAAGATCCGTCCCGTCCAGGGCCATCCCACGTGCCCTGTCGACGGCCACGCGCGCGTTATACGCCCCGTCGGTCATGCACACATGGCGGCGATCTCGTGGGTCATCCCGGCGCCTCTCCCCTGCCGTGCGCCAGGGACCGAGCCAGTGGGGTCAGCTTGTCCGGGTTGACCATTCCGTAGATGGCCGCCACCGGGCCCTCACCGCGCTTCGTCCGCGGTGTCGGGGCGGTCAGGTCCACCGCGAGGGCCGCGTAGAGGGTCGCGCCGGAGAACACCGCCGCCGCGGGGCCGCCGTTGATCTCCACGTAGCGGATGTCGAGGCGGGGGATGTCCAGCGTGCCAGGCGGGTTCGCGCGCAGTGCGGTGAGGAGGCGTACCACCTTCTCCCGGCCCTCGATCACGCGCAGCGCGGCGCGCAGTCGGCCGCCGCCGTCGGACCAGAGCCGTACGTCCGGCGCCAGTACGTTCATCAGCCTCTCGATGTCGCCGTTCACGGTCGCCGCGAGGAACCGTTCCGTGGCCGCGCGGCGGGCCGCGGGGTCCGGGTCGAAGCGGGGCCGTCTCGCCTCCACGTGCGCGCGGGCGCGACGCGCGAGTTGACGGACCGCCGAGGGGCTGCGGCCGAGGATCGCGGCGATCTCCGCATGCGCGTAGCCGAACGCCTCCCGCAGCACGAAAACCACTCTTTCCAGTGGTGTCAGCGTCTCCAGGACGACCAAGAGCGCCAGCGACACCGACTCGGCGCGCAGCGCCCGCTCCTCCGCCGTTGCCACCTCGGTGGCCAGGGGTTCCGGCAGCCACGGGCCCACGTAGCGCTCCCTGCTCCGCTGGACGCGCCGCAGCCGTGACACCGCCTCGTTGACCGCGATCCGTACGAGATACGCGCGCGGGTTGACGATGTCGCGGCGGGGAGCCGACGCCCAGGAGAGCCAGGTCTCCTGGAGGACGTCCTCGGTGTCGGAGACGGTGCCGAGCAGGTTGTAGGCCAGTGAGAACAGCAGCTCCCTGTGCCGCACGAACGACTCCGTGGCCTCGTCGAGCACCGGCTTCGCCGTGTCGCGGCCGGTACTGGTGTCCTCACGCACCCTCGCTCCTTCGCTCTCCTGGGGCATGCCCGCGTACCGCCCGAAGACGCGGTCAATCCGGCAAACGCGACAGAGATGGCGCCGATGTCACATCGCGGACGTCCCGTGCGTCTAGGGCGCAGCCGAGATCACAACGGTCCGGCCGGGCCGGACGCAACGGTTTACCGCACCGCGCGGGCCCCGCTCGTACGCCCCCGGTCGCACGAGCGGGCTCACGCGCGGGTGGCGAAACGACACGGGCGCCCACGCGGCCGACGGCCGTCCACGAGTCCCGCGCGGGCGCCCGACACGGAGAAGGGAACTTGTCATGTTACGGAGACTGTCGGCGTTCGCGCTGCGCAGGCGGCGGTCCGTGCTGGTCTGCGCGCTGCTGCTCGCGCTACTCGGCGGCGCGGCGGGCACCACGCTGTTCGGCCGGATGTCCCCCGGCGGCTTCGAGGCGTCGGGCAGCGAGTCCGACCGGGCCACGAAGGCCCTGGCCAAGACCTTCGACCAGGGCGCGCCGAACCTGGTGCTGCTGGTCACGGCCCCCGACGGGGTCGACACGAAGGACGTCACACGCGCGGGTACGGCGCTGACGCGGCGGCTCGGCGCGGAACGGGGCGTGGTCGACGCCGCCTCGTACTGGACGAGCGGCAGATCACCGCAGTTGCGCGGGGCCGGCGGCGAGAAGGCGCTCGTCGTCGGCACCATCACGGGCGACGAGAGCGCCGTGCAGCAACGCGCGCGTGAGCTGCTCGCGCGCTACCACACGACCTGGCGCGGGCTGCACATCAAGCCCGGCGGCTACGGGGTGCTCCAGTACGAACTGACAGAGCAGACCAAGAAGGACGCCACGTTCGGCGAGACGCTGGTGTTCCCGGTGACGCTGATCGCGCTGGTCGTGGTGTTCGGGAGCGTCGTCGCGGCCTCGCTGCCGCTCGTGGTCGCGCTGGTGACCGCGCTGCTCGGGATGGGGGTGATGTGGCTGCTGACGACGTTCACGCAGTTGTCGATCTTCTCGGTCAACATCGTCACCCTGCTCGGGCTCGGCCTGGCCATCGACTACAGCCTGCTGATCGTCAACCGCTACCGCGAGGAGCTGCGCGCCGGGCACGCGACCGGGGACGCGGTCCGGCGCACCATGGGCTCGGCGGGCCGTACCGTCGTCTTTTCCGCGCTGACGGTGGCCGTGGTGCTGGCGTGCCTCGGCTGGTTCCCGCTGCTCGCGGTGCGTTCGATGGCGTACGCGGGTGTCGCCACGGCCGTTCTCGCGGCCGCGGCGTCGCTGGTGGTGCTTCCTGCGCTGCTGGCCGCGCTCGGGCCGAACATCGACCGGGGGAGGCTGCTGGGACGCCGAAGGGCGGCACGCGCGCGTGAAGCCGCCGCCGACCGGGACGCGGCCGACAGGGACGGGCGTGGGGACGAGAACAGGGGAGAAGGCGGAGGCGGAGGCGGAGGCGGAGGCGGAGGCGGAGGCGGTGAGAACGGCTTCTGGCACCGGCTCGCCACGCTCGTGATGCGGCGTCCCGTGCCGATCGCGACCCTCGTCGTCGCCTTCCTGCTGCTGCTCGGCACGCCCGTGCTCGGGCTTCGACTGAGCCTGCCCGACGAGCGCGTGATGCCGTCCTCAGGCGTGTCCCGGCAGGTCGCGGAGGTGGTACGGGCGGAGTTCCCGACCGGCGAGCAGAACGCGCTCCAAGTCGTCGCGCCGCACGCCGACGCCACCCCGGAGGCGATCTCCGCGTACGCGCGCAGGCTCTCGGCGCTCGACGGAGTCGCCCGTGTGGACACCGTGACCGGAAGCTTCCGTTCCGGGGCGAGGGCGGTGGAGGCGGGGGCGCAGCACCGCCGTTTCGGCGCCCGGGACGCCTTCTACCTCTCGGTGGTGCCGAGCGCGGACGAGGCGACCGGAGCGGCGGAGCGGCTGGTGCGGGCGGTGCGCGGCACCCGGGCGCCGTTCACGACGCTGGTGGCGGGCCCCGCCGCAATCAGCGTCGACGCCACCGCGGCGCTCGGCGAACGGCTGCCGGCGGCACTGATCACCCTGACGGTGCTGATGGTGGTGCTGCTGTTCCTGCTGACCGGCAGCGTGCTGCTGCCGTTCCTGGCCATCGTGCTGAGCAGCCTGAGCATCACCGCCACCTTCGGCGCTCTCGTCTGGATCTTCCAGGACGGGCATCTGGCCTGGCTGCTGGGGAACTTCACGGTAACGGGCAGCGTGATCGCGACGGTTCCCGTGATGCTGTTCGCGCTGTCCTTCGGACTCGCCATGGACTACCAGGTGTTCATGCTCGCGAGGATCAGGGAGGAGTACACGCTGAGCGGTTCGGGTACGGCCGCGGTGGCGCAGGGGCTCGAACGCATCGGGCGGCTCGTCACGACGGCCGCCGTGCTGATCTCGCTGGTCTTCCTCGCCTTCAACTTCTCGGGCATCAGCTTCGCGAAGGCGTTCGGGGTGGGGCTTCCGCTCGCGGTACTCATGGACGCGACGCTGGTGCGCGGCGCGCTGCTCCCTGCTGCCATGCGGCTGGCGGGGCGGGCGACCTGGTGGGCCCCGGCCGCCCTGACCAGGCTGCACGGCAGATTCGGGCTGCGGGACGGGGAGGAGGCGCCGCCCCCGGGCAAGGAGGCGGCACCGGCCGACGGTGTGCTCTGTGACACGGACTCCTGAAACGGTGCGGGACGCGGACCGCCGGGATGGACTTCGGACTTCAGGGGATACGGCCCCTCAAAGGGGGTTGTGCGGGGCACATCGCCTGTGTCACACTTTTGGCGGCGCAGTGTGCCCGCGTTGAGGTCCGGGAGTTGGTGACGGACCGCTCCAAGGCATTGCACGCTCGTTCCCCATCCTGAAGACAGCGACGACGGCCCCGGATTCCGCGCGAATCCGGGGCCGTTGCGCTGTGCACGGCCGGACTCCACCGGTAGCCGTGCCGAATTCGCGACCGATCCCCGCACCTGGCCCGCCCCGCACACGAACACCCCTCCCCGTCCGCCCCCGTCCGCCGCCTTACGAGCCCCCTCTCGTGCCCATCCGAGCGTGGAAGGAGCCCGATTTCCATGACAACCGGTGCGGGAACGCCCGCGGTAGCGGCAGCGTCGGCACGCGACACGCTGCGCCGCCAGCGTCGGCGGCTGATGGACCTGGCGGAGGAGCGGTTACGCGCGTTCCTCGCCGCCGAACACACCCGATGGCGAGGCGTGGGGCCGGGGGCGGTCGTGCCGTTGGAGGCCATATCCGAGCTGGTGACCGCCGGGGGGAAACGGCTGCGTCCGGCGTTCTGCGTGAGCGGGTATCTCGCCGCCGGGGGCGACCCCGAGGACCCCCGCGCGGTGCCGGCGGCCATCGCGCTCGAACTGCTCCACGCCTCCGCCCTGATCCACGACGACATGATGGACGCCGCCTCCCACCGCCGCGGCCTCCCCACCGTCCATGCCAAGCAGACGGGGCGGCACCGCGACCACGGCTGGCACGGCGAACCACGCAGGTTCGGCGAGAGCATGGCGGTCCTCGCGGGCGACCTCGCCCTCGTCTACTCGGACCGGTTCATGGCCGAAGTGCCGTTCGAGATCCGCGAACTCTGGGGCGAGCTGCGCACCGAGCTGATCACCGGGCAGTGCCTCGACATCAGCGCCGCCGCACACCTCTCCACCGACCCACGGCTGGCCCGGCACATCGCCCTGACCAAGTCGGGCCACTACACCGTCCACAGGCCCCTGGTCATCGGGGCCGCCCTCGCGGGCCGCCCCGGGCTCGCCCCGTTCTTCGAGGCGTACGGCACCAAGGTGGGCGAGGCGTTCCAACTCCGCGACGACCTCATCGACGCCTTCGGCACCACCACCGCCAGCGGCAAACCCGCCGGGCTCGACCTCAGCCGCCGCAAGATGACCCTGCTGCTCTCCCTCGCCGTCGAACGCGACGACAGGGTGCGGGCGCTCGTACGCGCGGGACGGATCGAACCGGAGCGACTACGCCCGCTGCTGGCCGAGGCCGGGGTGGCGGACGAGGTCGAGCGCACCATCGAGCGCCTCGTGACCGACGGCCGCAACGCGCTGGCGACGGCACCGCTGCCCCAGCAGTGGCGTGACGAACTCGTCGACATGGCCTACGCGGTGGCCTACCGCACCACATGACGCCCGCCCGCCACACCACCGCGCGCGGTGCGGGCGGGCGGAGGAGACGGGCACGGGACGAGAGGGAGGGACCGAGGTGGAAGGTGCCAGAAGCACGGCCGCGAGCGAGGGGGCCGGTTGAAGCAGGAGCGCACCCAGGTCGGCATCGTCGGGGCGGGCCCCAGTGGGCTCCTGCTGTCCCACCTGCTGCACCAGCGGGGCATTGAGTCGGTGGTGCTGGAGAAACGCACACGCGCGTACGTGGAAGGGCGGGTACGCGCGGGGCAACTACAGCACTCCACGGTGGACACCCTCAGACAGGCAGGAGTCGCCGCCAGGCTCGACCGTGAGGGCCTGGTCCATGAGGGCTTCGAACTCCGCTTCGGCGGCCGGGCCCACCGCATCCCGCTGGCGGAACTCACCGGCCGCCGCGTGACCATGTACGGCCAGCAGGAGATCGTGAAGGACCTCATCGCCTCGCGGCTCGACGTCGGCGGAAGGCTCCAATTCGGCGTCGACGACATCCGGATCTCCGGAGTGGACGGCGACACCCCGGCACTCCACTGCACGCTCGGGGGCGAGCGGACACGGCTCCGCTGCGACTTCGTCGCGGGCTGCGACGGATTCCACGGTGTGTCCCGGCAGTCGATACCCAGCGGGCGGCTCACGGTGTACCGGTACGACTACCCCTTCGCCTGGCTCGGCATCCTCGCCCGGGTGCCGCCCTCGACACGGGAGGTCATGTACGCGGTCCACGACAGGGGCTTCGCCCTGCACAGCATGCGGTCGCGCGCCGTCAGCCGCCTCTACCTCCAGGTCGGCAGCGGGGCCTGCCTGAGCGACTGGCCCGAGCGGCGCGTCTGGCCCGAGCTACGGCTGCGGCTCGCGCTCGACGACCTCGCCGAAGGGCCCGTACTGGACATGGGCATCACGGCCATGCGCGGCTTCGTCGCGGAACCCATGCGGTACGGGCGGCTGTTCCTCGTCGGCGACGCCGCGCACATCGTGCCGCCCAGCGCCGCCCTCGGGCTCAACCTCGCCATGGCCGACACCGCCGCCCTCGCTGACGCTCTCACCTCCTGGTATCGTGATCGCGACCCGGAGCCCCTCGACCGCTACTCCGCCCAGGCACTGCGGAGAGCCTGGCAGGGACAGGAGTTCTCGGCTCTGATGACCACGCTGCTGCACCGCTTCGACCACCACGAGCGGTTCGAGCAGCAGCTCCAGCGGGCCCGCCTCGAACGGCTCGTCGGCTCGCCGTCCGCGGCGAGGGAGTTCGCGGAACGGTATGTGAACACGCCCCGCGCCTGACCGCGTCGGCCCCGGACAGCGCCGAAGTCCGGGTGGGCCCGCGGAGGGTCGAGCGGCGCCCCCCACTCGGCGACGCGCCCCGCCCGGCTGTCGTCCGCGCGTGGCCGCGCCCTCGGCGTGCCCCGGTCACGGAGCCACCACCGTCCGCAGAGAGGGCAGTCCACCGATGCGTACGCTACTGATCGACAACCACGACTCGTACACCTACAACCTCTTCCAGCTACTCGCCGAGGTCAATGGGAGCGAGCCGGTCGTCCTCACCCACGACGACCCCCGGCTGCGGCACGTGGAACTCGGTTCGTTCGACAACGTGGTGATCTCGCCGGGACCCGGCCACCCCGCGCGGGACAGGGACTTCGGGGCCGCCGCCAGTGTCGTCGCGGACGCGCGGGTCCCCCTGCTCGGCGTCTGCCTGGGTCATCAGGGCATCGCGGTCGCCGCGGGCGGCACCGTACGGGCCGCTCCCCGGGCGCGGCACGGCCACCTCACCGCGGTCACCCACGACGGACGCGGACTCTTCGACGGCATTCCCCAGGGTTTCACGGCGGTCCGCTACCACTCCCTCTGCGTCGACGCGGCGCTGCCGACCGCGCTGGAGGCGACCGCCTGGGCGGAGGACGGCGTGGTCATGGCCATACGGCACCGGGAGCGGCCGCAGTGGGGCGTGCAGTTCCACCCGGAGTCCGTGGAGACCCGCTTCGGCCTCGCCCTCGTCCGCAACTTCGCCGACCTCACCCGCCGCCACCAGGCCGCCCGCCGCGACCAGGCGGTGCTGTCCACGCCGGGGCCCGCCCACAACGGCCGCCCGCAGGACACCCACACGAGCGGAGGGGATTCGGTGGGCGGTCGGATGGCGTCGGAACGCCCGGCGGCCGGAACCGGTGCGGCCGGTCACTCGGAGGCCGCTGGGGCCGGTGCCGCGGGTCACGCGGAGGCCCTGCCCCGGCCGCAGGTCTTCCGGCTACGCGTGCGGACGGTGGGGCGTGCTGTGGATACCGAGCGGGTCTTCGACGCGCTGTTCTCCGCCTCGCCCCAGGCATTCTGGCTGGACAGCGCGCGGGTCGAACCCGGCCTCTCCCGCTTCTCCTTCCTCGGGGACGGCAGCGGGCCCCTCGCCGAGTCCCTGACCTACCGGGTGGGCAGCGGCCATGTGGAGGCGGTAGGCGCGGACGGGGTGCCGCGGCGCATACCCGGCAGCGTGTTCGACCACCTCAAGCGGCAGTTGCGGCGGCGGATCGTCAGCGGGCCCGAGCTGCCGTTCGACTTCCGCTGCGGCTATGTCGGCTACTTCGGCTACGAACTCCGGACCGACTGCGGCTCCGCCACCCGGTTCCGCTCCCCCACGCCGGACGCCCGCTGGCTGTTCGCCGACCGGCTCGTCGCCGTCGACCACGAGGCGGACACCACCCATGTCCTCGCCCTCGACGACGGCACGGCCACGGGCGCCGCCGACTCCGAGCGCTGGCTCGACGCGACGGCGGCCACACTGGCACGGCTGCCGCGCACGGAACCAGCCCGCGCCACCCCCGCCCCCACCGGCACCCTGGACCCGGAGCCATGGCTCGCACGGGACCGCGCACGCTATGTCGCCGATATCGAGTCCTGCCGACGGCAACTGCTCGCCGGGGAGAGCTACGAGATCTGCCTGACGAACTCCCTGCGCGTCCCCTCGGACGACGACGGGATCGCCTTCTACCGGCGGCTGCGCCGCCACAACCCGGCCCCGTACGGCGCCTATCTGAAGTGGGACGGCATGGAGATCGCGTGCTCGTCCCCCGAGCGGTTCCTCAAAGTCGACCGGGAATGGGGGGTCGAGGCCAAGCCCATCAAGGGCACCGCGCCCCGGGGCGCCACCCCGGGCGAGGACAGGCTGCTCGCCAAGGCCCTGGCCACCAGCGCGAAGACGCGCGCCGAGAACCTGATGATCGTCGATCTGCTCCGCAACGACCTCGGGCGCGTCTGCGAGCCCGGCAGCGTCACGGTGCCCCGGCTGATGGCGGTGGAGAGTTACACCACCGTCCACCAACTGGTGTCCACGATCACCGGAAGGCTCAAGGAGGGCCTGGACGCGATCGACTGCATACGGGCCGCGTTCCCCGGCGGCTCCATGACGGGCGCCCCGAAGAAGCGCACCATGGAGATCATCGACTCGCTCGAAGGGCACGCGCGGGGCGTGTACTCGGGGGCCATCGGCTACCTCGGCTGTGACGGTACCGCCGATCTCAACATCGTCATCCGCACCGCCGTGCTGTTCGACGGCGCCTGGCATATCGGCGCCGGCGGCGCCATCGTCCTGGACTCCGATCCCGCGGAGGAGTACGCCGAGATGCTGCTGAAGGCCCACGCCCCCCTGCGGGCACTGTCCCCGCCCGCGGCCCCGGGCGGCCCCCACCCCCTGCGCGGCGTCCCGCGCGCGACACCACGCGGCATCACCGCGCGGCCCGTGACGGTCCCGTGGTCGGCGGGGTGAGCCATGCCCGCCGCCACCGGGGTCCGCCCGCGCGCACGGCGCGGCCGGACGGCAGTCGCGGGATGCGTCCGGCTGTCGAAGTGCTTCGTCTACCAGCAGTACTACGGCTGGCTCCTGGCGTGGCTGCTGCTGGCGCCGACGGCGGCGGACCGGCCCGCGGCCGTGGTTCCGATGTGGCTGTTCCTGGGCGGCTCGGTGTCCATATTCGCCTGCGCCTGCGCGATCGATGACATCGTCGGCTACCGCAACGGCAGCGACGCCGCCAACTACCTCACCGGCGACACCACCCGCGACATACGGGGCAAGCCCCTGCTCAGCGGCGCGCTCACCGAGCGGGCGGCCCTGTGGTTCGCGTGGGGCGCGGGGGCCGCGGCGGTCCTCTGCGGGGCGGGGGCGTTCCGGAGCCTGGGATGGTCGGCCCCGGTCTCCGCGTATCTGCTGTACGCGCTGGGGTTCGCGCTGAGCGTGCAGTACTCGGCGGGCCTGCGGCTCAGTTTCTTCAGGGGTGGCGCGGAGTGCCTGCTCGGTTCGGCCACCGCCGCGGGACTGCTCGCCCCGTATGTGGCCGTGCACGAAGGATGGTCCGCCGACGCCCTGCTGGTGGCGTCGCTGCTGGGCACGTGGCATGTGATGGTCAGCAGTTGTTCCAACGCCAACGACGCCGAGGGCGACCGCCGGGTGGGGCGGCGCACCCTGGCGGTGGTCGCGGGCCCCCGGGTGGTCACCGCGGTCCTGGTCGTGATCGCCCTGCTCTCCTGGGGGCTGGTGTGGGCGCTGGCCCTGGGCACCCGGTGGCCCTGGTGGACCACGCTGACGCTGGCCCCCGTGGTGGCCGCCCATCTCGCGCAGCTCCGCGCGGGCCCGCTCCGCGGGCAGTGGCTGAAGGCACGTCGTATCGGCTTCCTCGCCTACGACCTCGGCTTCCTGGGTGCCGCCACCACGGCCCTGCTGACACTCCGCGGCTGACCCGCCCCCCCCCACCACCGAAACGCCCCCGCACGACGTGCGGCGCTCACCCCTGCCCTGACCCCACCAGCCGTACCCCCACCGAAGGAGGAGCCATTGGCACGCGCGCGCACGCCGAACCACCTCGGAGAGCTGTTCGAATGGCATGCGGGCCGGTCCCGGCAGACGGTGATGCACGTGGACCGGCCCTTCGACATCGCCCCCGACGCCGGGACGGTCCTCGACGGCGCCCGGCTGGCCGCTCTGGTGCGGGAGGCGTCCGGCTGGCTGCACGCGGCGGGGCTGCGGCACGGGGACCGGGTGGCCATCGTCAAGGAGAACCACTACGACACGGTGATCGTCGCCGCCGGGGCCGCGAGGATGGGCGCCCTCCCGGTGATGATCGCACCGATCACGGCGACCGGGTCCATCAGGACCATGATCGACCGGATTGGTCCACGGCTTGTGGTCCTCGGGGCCGCCGTGGTGGCGCGGGCCGCGGTGGAGAGCTGTGAACTGGTCGGTTCCGGGCAGCGGACGGTGGTCCTCGGTGAGCCGGGGGTCCCGCTCCCCGGCGACGCCTTACGGCTCGCGGACGTGCTCGGTGCCGCGCCCGCGCCGGTGCGGATGGGCGCCGCGGACGAGCCGATGGTCGTGACCCACTCCTCGGGCACGACAGGGGTGCCCAAGCTGGTCGTCCACTCGGCCGCCACGGCGGTGGGGGCGCAGGCACGGCTTGAGTCGTCCCGGCTGCCGGTGGTGGTGAGCAGACGGTCGGACGTGACCGCTTCGGCGATCTCGTTTGCGCATTTCCGTGTGCTGTCGTGGACGGCCGGGCAGCTCAGGTTGGCGCCGAGACGCATGGTGGTCCTGTCGGACCCGGCGCCGGAGCGAGTGGCGGAGATGCTGTCCCGGCACCGGCCGTCGGTGCTGGAGGCGTGTCCGAACATCTTCCAGCGGTGGGAGGAGTTGGCGGATCTGAGACCGGCGCTGTTCGCGCGTGTGCGGTTGTTCGTCACGACCTTCGACGCCGTCCACCCGCGGACGGTTCGCGCGTTCCTGAGCGCGTCGGAGCGCAAGTTGCCGCTGTGGGCGCACGGCTGGGGACAGTCGGAGACGGGGCCGCTGTGCTCGAACCTCTTCACCCGGCGCTCGGTGCGGCCGCGTCCGTCGGCGGGCGAACGGGCCGGCACGCACGGTGTCACCAACGAGGTCGGCTGGCCGCTGCTGTGCCGGGTGCGGGCCGTCGACCCGGCGACGGGGCGGACGGTACGGCGCGGTGAGCCAGGGCTGTTGATGGCGTCGAGCGCGGGACGCTGTCTGGACTACCTCGGGGAGAGCGACCGGCACCGGGCGAAGCTCGACGGCCGCTGGTGGAACACCGGGGACCTGGGCAGACGGGTGGGACTCTTCCGGTTCAGCCTGATCGACCGGGAGGTCGACATGATTCCTGGCCTGAGCTGTATCGAACTGGAGAGCGTGCTGCTCGACCGGTTGCCGAGGGCCACGGAGGTGGTGGTACTCGCGGTGCGCGGGGAGTTGCCCGTGCCGGTACTGGCGATCCGGGACGGGCAACTCGATTCCGAGGAGTGGCGGCTCGCCACGGAGGGGCTGCCGGCGCTGGGGAGGCCGCGAATCCTGCCCTGGGACGAGATGCCGAGGACGGCCACCTGGAAGGTGCGCCGGATACCGCTGCGGGAGAAGGTCCTCGGCCCCGGCGAGTCCTTCGGCACCGGCCGCTGGACCTGAGCGGCAACGGCCCCGCCCCCGCCCAACTGCCCGGATTCCGGCTGCAACACCGGCTCCAGCACGGCACGGCACAGCTCCGGCTCCGGCTCCGGCTCCGGCTCCGTCCCTGCCCGGCCCACTCCCGCCCTGTCACCGCGTCCCGGAGTTCCCCCAGACAAGGAGTGCTTCCCATGTGGGTCCCCGACCCTCTCATCGATCTTCCGGCCACCGCCCCGGTGGACACCGCCACGTCCCCGATGCCGGACTGGCTCTACTGGACCCTGTTGCTGTCGGTCGGTGTCTTCTGGCTGCCCGCCTACGCGCTGGCGATCCACCGGGCGCGGGTGGACCGCCGGGTGGGCATCCCGGTGCTGCTGGTGCCGGTCAATCTGGCCTGGGAGTTCACCCACTCCCTAGTGCTTGAGCAGTTGCCCGAGCAGCGCCCGCTGAACTTCGGGGCCATGGTGCTCGATCTGGTGATCCTTGCCCAGGCGCTGCGGTACGGGGGCAGGGACACGGGGTTGTCTCCGGGGGCGTTCCGGTGGGTGGTGTGGGGGACGCTCGGCTATGCCTCGGTGTTCCTGGTGACGCTCACCTTCGAGTTCGGGGACTTCTACGGCATCTACACGGGGCTCGGGATCAACATCGCCCTGAGTCTGGCGTTTCTGCTGATGCTGCACCGGCGCGGTTCGTCGGCGGGGCAGTGCCTGTACGTGGCGTTCGGGAAGTGGTTGGGGACGCTGATGGTGGGCTTCCTCTTCGTCGGCCTGTATCCCGAGCGGCATCTGCTGCAGCTGCTAGCGGCGAGTGTCAGCGCCCTCGACATCGCCTACATCGTGCTGCTGCGCCGGCGCATACGCGCGGAGGGGCAGTCGCCGTGGACCCTTCGCAGGCCCCCCGTGGACGTGGCGCGCGGCGGTACGGAGGACATAGCGGTGGTCGGTGTCGGGCCGGGGGCGGGCGCGGTGTCCGGGGCGACGACGGATTAGGAGGCTGCCGTGACCAGACCGCTGTCGCCGGAGGTGCGGGCGGGCCATGCCGTGTACAACCGGCTGACGCTCGCGGTGTACGACTTCGCGCTGTACGAGGTGAGTTGCCGCTACACCTGGAAGTGCCCGAAGGGGAAGCTGCTTGAGCTGTTCGGGCGGAACGTGTCGGCGTCGCATCTCGATGTGGGCGTGGGGACCGGCTATCTCCTGGACCGCTGCCAGAAGTCCGGTGCCGTTCCCCGGGTCACGCTGGTGGACCTCAACGAGACGGCGCTGCGGTACGCGGCGAAGCGCTTGGCCCGGTTCCGGCCGGTGGCGGTGCGTGCGAACGCCCTGGAGCCGTTGCCGCTGCCGGAGCGGTCCCAGGAGTCGGCGTCGATGAATTTCCTGCTGCACTGTCTGCCGGGCTCGTTCGAAGAGAAGGCGCGCGTCTTCGACCGGGTGGCGGCGTGTGTGCGGGAGGGCGGCCGGATCTTCGGGGCGACGGTCCTGTCGGCGGGGGTGCCGGTGGGCCGGGGCGCCCGTTTTCAAATGGGCCGGCTGAACAGGTCCGGGGTCTTCCACAACGCGGACGACGGCGCGGAGGCGTTGGACGACGCCTTGGCCCGACGGTTCTCGACGTACGAGCTACGGATGGAGGGATGCTGCGGGCTCTTCGAGGCGACCGTCGGGTGAGCCGGATACGGCGTGAAGGGTGTGCGGGATTCGGAGCCCCGGTGGGGGTGTGGCCGGCGGGCTCGCGCCCCTGAACCCGGTCGGAGCGCGATCGCCCAACTCATCGCCACGGCCAACCACCGGCGCCGCGTCGCGGTGGTCCGCGCCCACGCGCGTGATGCGGCGTACGCGTCCGCCGAGGACTCCGGGACGCGCGGGGCGCGGTGACGGGGAGAGGGCGCCGCCCTCCTGCGGTCAGTGGTCCCGGCGTTCGGCCAGGTTTGCCAGTTCGTCGACGTCGTATATGGCGCGGCCGGGGGAGCCGTAGCGGGTGAGTTTTCCGCGGCGGGCCCACTGGCGGATGGTGGCCTCGGACACGCCGAGGGCGAGGGCGGCCAGCTTGGTGGGCAGCCGCCTGTGGCGGTTCGGCGGCACGTCAGTCTCCTGTGGTCCGTGGGCTGTTGCCGGGCTGGATGCGGCGGCTGAGGAGCAGCCACTGCTGGGGGCTCCAGGTGTGGCCCGCGTCGCAGTGGACACGGGGCGCGGGCGGGCCCGTCCCGGTGTCCGGGGTGGCCGGGGCGATGATGGTGCCGTCGCAGCCGGGGATGACACAGGGGCCGAGGACGGTGTCGGCGGGCTCCGGTGTGTCGATGACGCGGTGGGCGTCGGCCGTGAGGGCGTCGAGTTCGTCGAGGAGGGAGTCCGCGGCGGGGTGCTCGGCGAGCCAGGGCAGGTGGTGGGAGAGGAACTCCGCGAGGGCCGGTACGTTCCGGGCGGGCCGGTCGTCCGTCGCGCGTTCCTGGACCACCAGGTCGGCCCAGGAGGCCAGCACCTGGAGCGTGGCGTCGCGTACGTCCAGGATGGCCTGTCGCAGTGCGATGCCGATGTTCCGGGTGCCGGTGATGCGTTCCTTGACCCTGCGGTCGCCCGGTCCTGCCAGGGCGTGCCCGCATGCGTCGTAGAGGGCGGGGAGTTCGTCGAGAAGGGCCTGCATTCTGGCCGGTGAGGGGCCGTTCCCGATACGGGCCCGGTTTAATTGGGTGGCTTCCGCGACTTCTGTCCGCCTTGTTACCGGGCATGGTTGACCGTGGTTCATTTGAGGCTCCCGTTAATTCGAGTTCCCCTGCGGGCACACACGGGTGGCGCGAGTTTTCTCGCGTGTTTGTGGCGCCACGGAGGCAAGGGGAGGTGAATTCGGATTCATGGCGCGGTGCCATGAGTCCGGGCAGGGGGGAATGGGCGAGCCGACTAAAGGATGGGCGGCAGTGACTGCCGGCGCCATGCGGATGGGGCACGGCGAATTCGCTTTATCGCCGTGCGCGGCCATGTGGAAAGAGCGGCTTGCCCATGAGAATCCCCCGAGGCAATTCCCTGCGTGATTCAGGGTCTCCAAGGTAACCAGGGCCCTGAGCAGCGTCAAGGAGGAAATCCACAGGCCCCATAAAGAAACAGGCAATCATGCCGTCGTGAAGTAATTATTCATGGCCATACGCTCATCGTACCGGGCGTTGAAATCCATGAACCCGCCCGCCACACAGAGGAGATGAGACACCAGAACAAGCGTCAAGCCGCACACGAAAACGGAATTGCCCTTAGCGGTTCCCCCTCATCACCCTCATGCGCCCATTTACACCTCACCGGCAGTCGAAACGGGTCTCCCGCCCCCTGTTTTCACAAATCTACCGGAAGCCCGGGAAAGCGGCGCTTCGGATGCGTCGGCGCATGGTCGTGGCCCCTCCCTGCCCATGATGGGGCGTGGCGTCACGAATCCGCACGATGTGCAGCGGACGGTCCCCACGACACGTCAGGGCTCGCTAGGGTCGGCCCCGTTGTCACGGACATGACTCAGTTTCAGGGGGAAGCAGAACATGATCCAACGCAAGTACCGCACAGGTGAGGCGAGTCGGCGCGCGGGGCTGCGGCGCGCGCGGGGCGTGCTCGCGGTCGGGGCGGCCCTGGCCCTGGCCGGCGGCGCCGTCCAGACCGCGGCCGCCCAGGACGCCGCGTCCACGGGGGCCAAGGCCGGGGCGGACAAGGCGGCGTCGGCTGCCGCCGCCGAACTCACGCTGAAGACCATGACGTTCAACGCGTGCGCCAACACCGCGCCGACCACGAACGTCTGTATCAACGGTCAGAACACCGAGAAGGTAGCCTCCGACCTCGCCAACCGCATCCAGACGCTCCACCCCGACACGCGCGTGGTGTTCCTCCAGGAGGTCTGCTACAACGACATCGTCGCGCTGCGCAAGAAGGTCAGCTCCGACTGGAACTTCCGGTTCACCGGCATCAAGGACGAGGGCAGCGGCTCCTCCCCCACCGGCACGGTCGCACCGCGGGCCTGCGCCAAGAGCCGGGGGAACTTCGGGATCTCCATCGGGGTGAAGGCCGACGCCTCGTTCGCCGTGCACTACTACCCCGAGGACCACGTGCCTCACGCGCGCGACAAGTGGAAGCACTGGAACGTCCACCAGGCGGCCATCTGCGCCGACGTCGCCTCGTGGAACACGCGCGTGTGCGGCACGCACCTCACGCCCGCGCCCGGCGGCTCCTCGGCCGCCTTCCACGACGCGCAGGCCGCCCAGGTGAAGGACCTCATCGGCTACGGGGGCTCGGGCCCGCGCGTGATCCTCGGCGGCGACCTCAACTCGGCGACGCCGGTGGCGAGCAAGAACAGCACCGTGGGGCCGCTGTACGACGCGTACACCGAGTGCGACCAGGCCAACTACGGCGGCGCGCGCGACGGCGAGGGCACCTTCCAGGGCACCGACGGCACCCGCGGCTCGAAGCTGGACTACATCTTCGCCAGCAAGGACGCCACCACGTCCTGCTATGTGACGGACGCCCGGGTGAAGTCCTCGGACCACGTCCCGGTCACCGCGACGACCACGTTCCCGGCGAGCTGACCCGGCCGAGGTCACGCGGGACGCGCGCGCCCCGCGCGTAGAGCGCGCGTGTCCGTCCGCGGCGGGCCCTCGCCGGGCGCCAGGGCGGCGTACGCGCGGGTCAGTCCGCCGCCCTGAACACCAGCGCGGCGTTGTGCCCGCCGAAGCCGAAGGACGTGCTCAGGGCGGTGCGCATCGCCACCGTGCGTGGGGCCTTGGTGACCACGTCCAGTTCCAGGTCGAGGTCCTGGCCGTCCAGGTTGGCGGTGGGGGGCACGGCGCCGTGCCGGAGCGACAGCACCGTGATCGCGGCCTCCACGGCCCCGGCGGCGCCGAGGCAGTGCCCGATGACGCTCTTGCTCGCGGTCACCGGCGGCGCGTGCGGGAAGACCCGGCGGATCAGCCGGGCCTCGGCCTCGTCGTTGTACACGGTGGCGCTGCCGTGGGCGTTGATGTGGTCGATGTCCGCCGCCGTACAGCCCGCGTCGGCGAGCGCGGCGCGCACCGCGTCCTCGGCGCCCGCGCCCCCGGGGTGCGGGACGACGGGGTGGTGGGCGTCCGCGCCCGCCCCGTACCCGGCGAGGCGGGCGAGGGCCGGGGCGCCGCGGCGGCGGGCGTGCGCGGGGTGCTCCAGGACGAGGACGGCGGCGCCCTCGCCGAGGACAAAGCCGTCCCTGCCGGTGTCGAACGGGCGGGAGGCGCGCGCCGGGTCGTGGCGGCGCCGGGACAGGGCGCCGATGCTGGCGAAGCAGGCGGCGGTCATCCTGCTGCGGCCCGAGTCGCTGCCACCGGCGAGGACGATGTCGCAGCGGCCCGCGCGCAGCAGGTCGAGCGCGGTGCCGAGGGCGGTGGCGCCGGACGCGCAGGCGGTGGCGGTGACCAGGTTGACGCCGCGGGCACCGAGGTCGAGGGCGATCTCGGCGGCGACCATGTTGGGCAGGCTGCGGGTGATGTTGAACGCGGACAGTCGGCGGGCACCGCGGCGCAGCCGGTGGAACTGGTCCTCGTAGGAGTGCAGGCTGTTGCCGCTGGTGCCGATGACCACGCCCACGCGGGGCGCGCACCAGGTGGCGGGGGCGAGCCGGGCGGCGGCGACGGCCTGGCGTGCGGCGGCGATCCCGAAGTGGCAGTAGGGGTCGAGACGGCGGGCGCGGATGGCGCCGAGGAGGGCGGCGGCGTCGAAGTCGGGGACCGCGCACGAGAAGTCGACGGGGAGTCCCGCGAGGACGGGGTCGGCGGCGGCGCGCGGGGCGGCGGCGCGCAGGCCCGCCCAGACCGCCTCGGTTCCGGTGCCGGCGGGGGTGACGAGGCCGATGCCGGTGACGATCGCGTCGCGGTCCCCGGGGGGCGGGGTGCCGGGTCCTTCGGGGACTGCTGCCGGCCGCTGCGGAACTGCGCGGGGTGGCACGGGCGGAACCTTTCTGTACGTGTTCCGTGGGCTCAGGGCGTGGTGAAGAGCAGCACGGCGTTGTGGCCGCCAAAGCCGAAAGAGGACGACAGCGCCGCCCTCATGGCGGTGGGGCGCGGGGCGCCCGCGACGATGTCGAGCTTGGGCTGTGCGTCGTCCTGGTGGCGGAAGTTGGCCGTCGGCGGGATGCGCTGGTGGTGCAGGCTGAGGATGGTGTACGCCGCCTCCAGGGCCCCGGCCGCGCTCAGCGAGTGGCCGACGACGCCCTTGGCGGCGGTGACGGGAGGCGGGCAGTCGCCGAACTCCCGTACGAGCGCGGCGCCCTCGGCCTCGTCGCCGAGCCGGGTGGCGGTGCCGTGGGCGTTGATGTGGCCGATGTCCTCGGGGGCGGCGCCCGCGTCGTCCAGGGCGGTGCGCACGGCGCGGGCGGCACCGGCGCCGTCGGGCAGCGGCGCGAGCGGGTGGTGGGCGTCGCAGGTGGAGCCGTAGCCGCGCAGCAGGGCCCAGGCGCGTGCCCGACGCGCGCGTGCGTCGTCGACGCGCTCCATCACGAGGACGGCGGCGCCCTCGCCGAGGACGAAGCCGTCGCGGTCCGCGTCGAAGGGGCGGCATGCCTCCTCGGGGCGTTCCGCGCGGCGGGAGAGCGCCTTCATGCGGGTGAAGGAGAGCACGCTCATCGCGTCGCGGGGCGCGGCGCTGCCGCCGGTCAGGACGATGTCGCAGGTGCCGGAGCGCAGCAGGTCGCGCGCGATGCCGATGGCGGTGGCCGCGGAGGCGCAGGAGCTGGCGGTGGCGAAGCTGGGGCCGAGGGCGCGCAGGTCGATGGCCACCTCTCCCGCGGGGGTGCTGGCGATGCTGCGGGGCAGCGCGAGGGGGGAGATGCGGCTGTGGCGCCCCGCGTTGAGGTGCCCGAACTCGGTGGGGTAGGTGTCCAGGCTGTTGCCTCCGGTGCCGAGGACGACGCCGACGCGTTCGCCCGGCCATGCGCGGGGGTCGAGTCCGGCGTCGGCGACGGCGGCGCGGGCGGCGAGCAGCGCGAGGTGCGCGGCCCGGTCGAGGCGGAACGCGCGCGCTCTGCCGAGTTCGGCCGCCGCGTCGAAGGCCGGGGCGCGGCAGGTGAAGTCCACAGGGAGCCCGGCGAGCGCACGGTCGCGGGTGGCGAGGGAGCGTCCCGCGCAGAGGGTGGCCCAGTTGTCCTCGACGGTGAGGCCCGCGGGGGTGATCAGTCCGAGTCCGGTGACGGCGACGTCAGGTGCGGCGGGCATCGTTCTCGCTCTCGGGTGGGTGCGGGCGGGGGCCGTTGTCCCGGTCCAGCGGGTGGACCGGTGGGGGCAGGCTCGGGCAGCCGTCGTCGGCGGCGGCGGGTCCTGGGCGTGCGGCCCGGTGTGCCGTGTCGCCGGGGGCGGGGCGGCGGACGCGGGGGATCGTGGGGAACGCCTGTTCCGGTGCGGCGGCGGGCCGTTCCGTGCCGCCGGGGTGGCGGCGGGCGAGGCGGGGGCGCAGCCGGTCGAAGCGGTCGGCGCGGTCGGCCGAGTCCTCCAGGTGGCGGCCGAGGTCGTCCTGGGCGCGGGCGCCCTCGGGGTGCAGTGCGCCCCGCTCCAGGAGGCCGAGGGAGCGCACGAGGGGGACGACGACCTGGTCGTGGTGGATGCGCGGGTCGAAGATGCCGAAGGCGGCGATCCGGCCGGCCCTGGCGCCGTATCCGCGCAGGGTGTGGCCCGGCATGCGGAAGGAGGTGAGGACGTCGGTGAAGGCGCGGATGAAGGCTTCCGGGGCGAGTTCGAGTGCCTGGGAGCAGACGTCGCGGTAGAAGACCATGTGGAGGTTCTCGTCGGCGGCGATCCTGGCCAGGAGCCCGGCCCCGGCGGGCTCCCGGCAGGCCCGGCCGGTGTTGCGGTGCGCGACGCGGGTGGCGAGTTCCTGGACGGCCACGTACGACAGGGCGCTCAGCAGCGAGTCGTCGTGGTCGAAGCGGAACCCGGTGGAGACGTGCCGCATGCGCTCTTCTTCGAGGGCGATCGGGTCCACGGAGCGGGTCGCGGTGAGGTAGGCGCGCAGGGCGTGGCTGTGCCTGTCCTCCTCGGCGGTCCAGCGGTGCACCCAGGTGCCCCAGGGGCCGTCGCGGCCGACGTGGCGGACGATCTCCAGGTGGTAGCTGGGGAGGTTGTCCTCGGTGAGGAGGTTGACGACCATGGCGTCGCGCACGGCGGCCGGCAGGGCGGCCTGGCCGGGGTCCCAGGGCTCGCCGCCGAGGGGGCCGTCGAAGTCGCTGCCGGTGCTCCAGGGCACGTACTGGTGGGGGAACCACATGCGGGACGTCCTGAGGTGGCGGTCCACGTAGCGGGCGACGCAGGGTTCGAGTTCTCTGAGGAGGCCGGGGTCGCCGATGGTCTTCATGAGGCCCTCGCGGCGTGCCGGGCGGGCGCGAGGTTGAGGGCGCGTACGGCCTCGCCGAGGGTGGTGGCGGGGGTCAGGTCCATGGCCTCGTCGGGGAGTTCGAAGCCGAGGTCCTCCTCGGCGATGGTGACCATCTCCATGAGGGCGAGTGAGTCCATCTCCAGGCTCTCGAAGGTGGCGTCGGGCACGAGGCGTGCCCGGTCGAGCGGGAAGTGGTCGGTGAGCAGAGAGACGAACTCCTCCGGGAGGGAGGGGGCGCTGCGTTCCATGGGGACTCCAGAGGGCGGGACTGCCGGGGTGGCCCGGCCTGCCGTTGCGTGTCGTGCCCGTCGGCGCGCGGGGGCGCCGCGGGGACGGGTGTGGGTGCGGGGCTGGCGTGCCTGTGCGGCCCCTGCGCGGTGGCGCGCGGGGTCGCGGGCGTGCCCGCGCGAGCCGCTCCCGGGTTCGGGGCGGTCCGGGCAGGCACGGGACCGTGTGTCGCGGTCGTCAGGCGGCGGGGGCGGGCGGCGCGCCCCTGCGGGTGCTCGTGGGTCTGGACCACAGGTGTTCCCGCACGACATGGGTGAAGGTCTGCCGGAAGGCGTTCTCGGTGGCGGCCGGGGTGGCGGGTGGCGCGCCGAGCAGCGTGTGGTGGTCCGAGGGGAAGGGCTCGCCGCCGTGGAGGACGGCGGCCTGGCCGAGCATCTGCCGCATCCGGGTGGTACGGGCGCCGGGGGCGCGGCGGTTGAGCAGCGCGGGGGCCTCGGGGGGAGGCACGAGGCGTGGCCTCGGCAGGTGGATGCCGTGGTCGTGGGCGATCTCGTGGGCGAGGTCGCAGAGCCGGTCGAGGCGGGGGGCCGTGGTGCCTGCGGTCACCCAGTGGCGTCCGCCGCTCTCGCCGCGGGTGACGGCGGTGGCGATGGCGCGTGCGACCAGGTCGCTCGGGACGAGGTCGAGCGTGGTGTCGGGCTGCCCGGGGAGCCACGGCACCCAGCCGAGTACCACGCAGAACAGGGTCGCGGTGAGGCCCTGGTGGCGCTGGCTGCGGCCGGTGTGCGAGTCGCCGACGACCACGGAGGGCAGCAGTGTCACGGTGGGCACGCCGAGTTCGCGCACGATGCGTTCCGCGGCGAGTTTCGAGTCCAGGTAGGCGAGCACGGGTGCGGTGTCGGAGCCGCCGAACAGGGCGGCGTTGCCGCGGGCGAGTTCTCTCCTGGCGACGAAGGCGCTGGAGAGGTGGACGAGGGTGGCGCCCGCTTCCGCCGTGAACTCGGCGACGTTGCGGGTGCCTTCGGCGTTCACGCGCAGGGTGTGCGCGGTGTCGGGGCCGAATCCGGTGTCGGCGGCGCAGTGCACCACCGTGTCCACGCGCGCGGCCAGTTCCCTGCGGACGTCGCCTGGCAGCCCCAGGCCGGGGCGGGTGATGTCGCCGGTCACCGTGGGGCCCGGCACTCCGGTCCGGTGGGTCAGGGCCACCACGTCGTGGTCGGCGGCCAGCAGGGGCAGCGCCGCGGCGGCCACCTGACCGCCGGCTCCGGTCACCAGGACCCTCCGGGTACGCATGAATCCCCCTTGAGCTGTTTGTGTCACTTTGAGGACTGTGTCAGATCATTCGGACAAAGGCGAAAAGAGATGTGGGCCATTCGAATGAACGCCTTTTCGACGCTTAAGCGTTTGCCTTGGGGAACATGGCGAATCATCCCATTCCTGTCGGGGTATGGGTGGTGGCCGGGGCTGGTCGGCCCGCTGTGTCCGGGCCGCGGGGGGCGCGTTGGCGTGGCTGGGAGGCGACTTGGTGACGAGGGGGCGCATGAGTCTCGCTTTCGCGCCGGAACAGAGATGCACCTCTTTTGGGTGTGGCGATTCGCGCGCGGGCCGCCCCGGCGGAATTCGGCGGCGGGCCATTACGCGAGGGCGCGTTCGCGACCGGGGGCGCCGGGCTCCGGGTCCCGTGCCGGGGGCGGCCGTTCAGACGGCGGAGTTAGCATCCGGGCATGAGCGATGAAGCGCAGAGCACGGCCGGGGACATCTACGAAGTCGAGATCGGGGCGTTGAGCGGGGGCGCAGCCGATCTGGGGCAGTTTCGCGGGCGTACGGTCCTGGTGGTGAACGTGGCCTCGCGCTGCGGCCTCACCCCGCAGTACGCGGGTCTTGAGCGGCTGCACGAGCGGTACGAGCCGCAGGGCTTCAGCGTACTGGGGGTGCCCTGCAACCAGTTCATGGGGCAGGAGCCCGGCACGGCGGGCGAGATCGCCGAGTTCTGTTCGGCCACGTACGGCGTGACCTTCCCGATGACGGAGAAGGTCGAGGTCAACGGCGAGGGCAGGCACCCGCTCTACCGACGCCTCGTGGACTTCGCCGACACCGAGGGCCACTCAGGGGACATCCGCTGGAACTTCGAGAAGTTCCTCGTCGGCCCCGACGGCGCGGTGGTGGCCCGGTTCTCGCCCCAGACCGAGCCGGAGGCCCCCGAGGTGCTGGCCGCCGTCGAGAAGGCCACCGCCGGAGGCCACTGACCACACCGGCACAAGGCTGCACCCATGGCCCGCCCCGGCGCCCTGCCGGAGGCGGGCCCGCCCTCCGCCACGGTCCACCGCGCCGGGCCCCCGCGGGCCGCCCGGCCCGTACGGCCGCCTGCCCCGCCCGCGTCGCACGGCGCCGCGGCAAGGCAGGATGGACGGGTGAACGGGGCACCTGACGACGAGAAGCGGCGCGCGGACGGCCGGCACCCGGCGTTGCCCCTGGGCGCGTTCGCGGCCCGCTCCCGCCTCTCCCCCAAGGCGCTGCGCCTCTACGACCGCCTGGGACTGCTCTCCCCCGCGCGGGTCGACGAGACGAGCGGCGAGCGCTACTACGACGCCGACCAGGTCGAGCACGCCAGGCTCGTCGCGCTGCTGCGCCGCCTGGACATGCCCCTGCCCCGGGTCGCCGAGGTCACCGGGCTCGGGGCGGCGTCGGCGGCGCGCGGGCTCGGGGAGTTCTGGGCCGAGGTGGAGGCCAGGATCACCGCGCAGCGCGCGCTGGTCGAGTATCTGCGGGCCCGGCTGTCCGGGCAGTCCACGCGGCTGTACGAGCAGTTCCACGTCAGGGTCGTGGACGTAGCGCCGCAGTATGTGATCACGCAGTCACGGCACGCCCTGGCGCACGAGCTGCCCGCGTGGGTGAGGGGCTCGCTCGACCGGCTGGTGGGGGCGGCGGAGACGGCGTGCGGCGGGGTGGCGGACGCGCCGTTCGTGGTCTTCCACGCCGAGGTCACCCAGGAGAGCGACGGCCCCGTCGAGACCTGTGTGCCGGTGGGCGACCCGGCGGCGGCACGCGCGTGGGTGCTGGCGCAGGGGCGTTCCGGCGCCGTGGGGGTGCGCCAGGAGCCCGCGCGGCGGCTGGCGTGCACCACCATCACCAAGGCGCAGGTGGAGTACCCGCAGATCATCGGCGCCTACGAGGCCGTCGAGGAGTGGATCGCCCGGCAGGGGCTGCGGGTGGCGGGCCCCGGCCGTGAGGTCTACTTCGCCGCGGAGGAGTGGGACGCGGCCGGTCCCGACGAGGCGATGTGCGACGTGGCCTACCCGGTGGTGGCCTGAGCCCGAGCCCCGCGCGGCCCTGTCACCGGCCCCGTAAGTCACCGGCCCCGGACGTCGTCAGCCTGTACGACACCGGCCCCGGTGCCCTCGGCCCCGTACCGCCGCCGGACGTCCGCGCGGTGGGCCGCTCAGCGGAGTTCCTTCGGGCAGGGGGTGCCGCGTGGCAGTTGGTAGGGGGCGCCGAGGCGGTAGACGCCGGGTCCTGGGGCGAGGAGTTCCGTCCACTTGTCGCCCGCGCTGTCCTCGTCCGTCTCCATCAGACAGCCGTTGACGTTGTCGAACGCCTTGGGGCTGCCCTCCGGCCTGTCCTTGGACTCCTCGGTCTCCTTCGGCGGTTCGACGCCCTTGCCCTTCGCGTCGACGAGGCCGAGCCAGGGCGAGTACGGCACCCTGATCAGCACCCGGCCGGGGCGCTTCACCTCCACGATCAACTCACCCTGCTCGGCGCGGTCCACCACGGCGGGCGGGTCGGCGAGCGGCACCGGGTCGACGACGGTGAACAACTGCCAGTTGGCGTCGCCCCACAGTTGGCGCAGATAGGGCTGGCCGCGCTGGACCAGCTCGCGCTCGCGCTGGCCGCCGTCGCCGTCGGGGTCGTCCCTGGGCAGCACGACGAAGTGGACGGCCCAGCGGCGCAGCCACTCGTGGTAGTTCGCGGAGTTGAGGGTGTCGTCGTAGAAGAGGGGGTTGCGGGCCATGTCGGCCTGGCGGTTCCAGCCGCGGGCCAGGTTGACGTACGGGGCGAGCGCGGACGCCTCACGGTGGCTGCGCGCCGGGACCACCTCGACCCTTCCGCGCTCGGCGCCCTCGGTCTGGAGCTGGTGGACCAGGGGCGCCAGCTCCCTCGCCCAGGAGGCGGCCGGGGTGGTGTGGACGACGTCGATGGCGGACTTGGCGCCGATCCACACCACGAAGCCGCAGCACAGCACCACGATCGCGTACCACTTGCGGGTCCGCGGCACGGCGAACGGCAGCGCGGCCAGCAGCACCGCGCCGCCGAACAGCATGGCGAGGCGGGTGATGTTGGACCCGACCTGGGAGCTGATCAGCCAGGCGAGCAGCACGGAGAGCGCGTAGACCCCGGAGGTGATACGGACGGTGCGCCACCGCTTGGGCACCAGGAACACACCGGCGACGGCGTAGAGGAAGGGGAGCGAGGCGGAGCCGAACGACATCGGCTGGGTCCCGGCGAACGGGAAGAGCCACGCGGACAGGCCCACCACCACGACGGGCGCGAGGCCCAGCGCGTAGGCGCCGGGGCGCCGCTTCTCCAGGAAGAGGGCGACCGCGACGAGCCCGACGAAGAGGCCCGCGACGGGCGAGGCCGCGGTCGCGAGCGCGGCGAGCGGCGCGGCGGCGACGGCCTTGGCCCAGCGTCTGCGGCGCCAGCGGTGGGGCCAGCAGAAGACGGCGGCCACGGCGGCGAGCCCGAAGAGGGTGCCGAGGCCGAAGGTGACACGGCCCGAGATCGCGTTGCAGAGCAGCCCGAAGACGCCCGCGAGCGCGGCGGGCAGCGGGGTGCGCACCACCCGGCTGCGCACCAGCATCAGGGTGAGCAGCGCCGCGGAGGCGGTGCCCGCGATCATCATCGTGGTGCGCACGCCGAGCAACGACATCAGATACGGCGAGACGACGCTGTACGACACCGGGTGCATGCCGCCGTACCAGGCGAGGTTGTACGCGGAGTCGGGGTGCCGCCCGACGAACTCGGCCCAGGCGTCCTGGGCGGCGAGGTCGCCGCCGCCGTTGGCGAAGGTGAAGAACCAGACCAGGTGGGCGACGGCGGCGGTCACGGTGGCGACGGTGACGGGGTGGTACAGCCGCCGCAGGGCACGCTCCCGGCTGGCCGTCCGTCCGGCGTCCTCGCCGTCGGCCGCGGCGGGCGGCTCGGAGCTGGCCGCGGCGGGCGGTTCGGGGGCGGCGGTGTCCCGGTCCTGGATCTGGCCTGATTCCGTGGGTGGGTCTTGCGGTATTCGGGTGTCGGTGCCCGCCTCCGAGGGCTCGCCGCCACCGTCACGGGACGGGGCGTCCCCGGCGCCGTCCCGGTCGGCGCGCGGGGTCCGTCCGCCGCCCGGCTCGGCGTCGTCGGCCCGCGTCGGCTCCGCAGTGGCCACGGAAAGCTCTCCCCGTTCACTTGGGCCGGGGTCCGGGGATGCGCCCCCGGATTGTCCGGCGTCCTGCCCCGATTTCGCGACGCTAGCACGCCGCCCGCCAGCGGGAACCCGGGTGGGTTCGCGCCGGACGGGCGGTGCGGGCCACGGTGGCCGGAACCGGAAGGGGACCCGGGGTCCGTGTGCCCCGTCGAGGGCGGGTCGGCACGGGCGGGAGCCCGGCCTCAGCCGACATTGGTGAACTTCGCGCCGTAGCCGGGCTCGGCCAGATCCTTCTGTAGCGCGACGGGAACCTTCACGGCGCTGTCGCCGTTTCCGGCGCCCCCGTTGGTGCCGTCGCCGACGGTGAGGGTGCCGACGGCCGTTCCCGCCTTGGCCTTGTGCGGAAGGTCCTCGGCGCCCTCGTCGAGGGTGAGGCGGACGGTGAGGCCCGCCCAGCCGACCGCGGAGACGTCCTTGGTGGCGATGACGGGGGTGTGGCCGCCGACCTTGTCGTCGACATAGCCGACGACGTCGCCCTTTTTCAGGATCGTCTTGGACTTCAGGGCGTCCTGGGCGGCGAGCATGGCCGTCTTGCTGACCGCGTTGACGGTGTCGATGATCGGGGTCTTGTGCTGGCCGAGGATCGCGCCGACGACGGTGACGACGTCGGCGCCGACCTTCTTGGTCGCGGCGAAGACCAGGTTGCCGCCCGCCTTGGTGGTGGTGCCCGTCTTGATGCCGAGGGCGCCGTCGTAGGGAACGAGGCGGTTGTAGTTCTGCCAGGTCTTGCCCGAGGGGTCCTTCCAGCTCGGCAGCTTGGTGATGTCCATGAGCGCCTTCGTCTTCACCAGCTCGTTGGCCAGCCGCACCTGGTCCTCGGCGGTGGACACCGTCGTGGCGTTCAGGCCGGAGGGGTCGGTGTAGGTGGTGTGCTTCATGCCGAGCTTCTTGGCGGTCGCGTTCATCTTCGCCACGAACGCCTTCTCGGAGCCCGCGTCCCAGCGGGCGAGCAGCCGCGCCACGTTGTTCGCGGACGGGATCATGATCGCGGACAGCGCCTGCTGCTCGGTGAGGGTGTCGCCCTCCTTGATGGTGTTGAGGGTGGACTCGCCCTCGGAGTCGAAGCCGCCCTCCTTCTCGGCGGTCGCGTCCACCTTGATCTTCGGCCCCTGCTCGCCCGACTTCAGCGGATGCGACCTGAGGACCAGATAGGCGGTCATGGTCTTGGCCACCGAGCCGATCGGCACGGGCTTCTGCTGCCCGAAGTTGTCCATGGTGCCGAGGCCGGCGACGTCCATCCAGCCCTGCCCCTCGCCGGGCCAGGGCAGCTTGGTCTCGGAGCCGTCGAAGCCGTACTCGGACTGCGCGGTCAGCGTCAGCTCCGGCGTCGGCAGGGGGCGTACGGCCTGCACGACGGCGAACACCACGGCAAGCAGCAGCACGAGCGGCGTCCAGATCTTGACGCGGCGCAGCACCGTGCGCAGCGGTGTCTGCGGGGGCGGCGGGGTATTGGTCAGCTCCGCCAGCAGGTCGAGCGGCGGCAGCGGCGGCACGGGCTGCTGCGTGGTGCGCTCGGCCGGGGGCATGCCGGGGTCGGCCGGCTCCCCGGCCTGGTCGGCGGGCTTGACCTGCTGGTCGAGCGGCTTGAGGGCGACGAACTTGCTGGTGCTCTCCGCCTTGCTGGTGCTCTCCGCCTCGCTCGCACCCGACTCCTTGCCGGGCGCGGCCGCGGGCGCGGGGGCCTCGGCGGCCTCGCCCACCGGCGCGGGCGCACCGGGCTGCGGGGGCACGCCGGACGGCAGGCCCGGCTCCGCCTTCGCGGGCTCCGGCTCGGCCTTCTCGTCCGGCTCGGCCTGTTTGGTGGGGGCGGGCGCCGAGGACGGGGCCTTCAGGGTCGTCGTGGGCTGGTCGGTACGCGACGGCTTTACGGACCTGAAGACCGCGGTGGCCTGATCGACACCCTGCTTGCCACCCGCCTCGGGCTCGGCCGCGTCCGGCTCGGTGTTGTCTGCCTCGGTGTCGTCCGGCTCGGTGTTGTCCGGCTTGGTGTTATCTGCCTCGGTCTTGTCAGGCTCGGTGTTGTCCGGCTCGGCTTCGGCCTTGAGGTCGGCCTTGGGGTCGGCCTTCTTGGAGTCGGCCTTGATATCGGGCTGCTTGGGAGCGGCCTTTTCGGCTTCGTCCGGCTTGGGGTCGGCCTGCTCGGCGTCGGCTTCCCCGGCTTCCTCCCGCTCGGCCTCACCCGGCTCGGGCTCGGCTGCCTCGGCCTCGGCGGGCTGCGCGCCGTCACCACCGGAGGCTTCGCCACCCGGAGCTTCGCCATCGGAGGCGTCGTCGCCGTCGGGGGCGGCATCCCCCACCGCCTCAGGGGCGTCGGCCCCGGCATCCGCGGCGTCCGAGTCACCGGCATCCGAAACAGAAGCGTCAGCACTCGACGAGGAGGCATCGCCATCCGACGCGGCCCCGTCACCATCCGAAGCCGAGTCGTCTCCCCCCGAGGCGGGCGCAGCCCCCCGCGCCCCCGCCTCCTCCGCCGCGTCCCCCTGCGCGGCGGCCGGTTCCGGGGCCTCGTTCGAAACCGGGCGGTCGGTTCCCTCCGCCGGGCCGGAGGGCGGAACCGTACCCTCCGGTACGTCCTTGTCCGAGCCGCCGTCGCCGCCCGCCGGGGCCTCCCCGGCCTCCTCGGCCCCCTCGCGGCCCTCAGCGCCCTCAGGAGCGCCGGGAACATCCCCGGCGGGGGACGCAACCGCGGACGCCTCCTCGGGCGTCTTCCCGGGCGCAGAGGATGTCCGGGAGTCGCCATGGGGCGCCGCGGTGAACACCGCGGTCGGCTGGTCGACCCGGGGCTCCGGCTCGCGCGCCACGGCGAGTCTCGGGTCCGCGGGCTCGGGAGGCGACTGCGGCGCCGGGTCCGCCCCTCCGGCCTCTCCCAACGACCTCCGCCGCTCCGAACCGTCGGGGGACTTGCCCGCCACCGATGCCTCCTCCATGCGCCCTGCGCTCATGCCTCAACAACCGATCGTCGCTCGACCGTCTCGGCCCGTACGGGCCCTGGGGCCGCTGTCCGAACCATGTACCAGTGTCCTGTGTGGGGGGTTGACCCTTGTGCTAGACGAGAACGACATACCTACCGGTTCCCTTACGAAGCGGTCACGCACTCTCGACAGACCAATGTGAGAGGGGTCACCCTGTCATTCATCCACGCGGGGAGGCATGGATGGGCAGGAGCCGCAGAACACTTCCGGAGGAGCTTCTGTTGCTCGCTCTGGACCCGACCACGGGTACCACAGCGCAGCCGCAGTCGCTCGACCTCGGTCTGGCCGGAGCACAGCTAGTGGAGCTGGCGCTGGCCGGACGGATAGCCCCTGACGGGGATCGTATCGCCGTGGTGGTGCCACGGCCGACCGGAGATCCGACACTCGACTGCGCACTGGAGTTGCTGCGAAGGCGTGGCGCCCCGGTGCGTGCCGTGCACTGGATCGGCGGGCCCCGGCTGGGGCTGCGCCAGACGTATCTCTCACACCTGGAACGGTGCGGCATGGTGCATGCCGTGGCGGGCCAGATGTGCGGGGTGCTGCCGACGACTCGCTACCAGGCGACGGACACGGCCATCAGCCGGGAGATCAGAACCCGGCTGGACTCGGCGATCCGTACCGGCGTACCGCCGGACCCACGGACCGCGGCGCTCGCCGCGCTGGCGCACGCCGTCGGCCTCGGCAAGCACCTCTACCCGGGCAACGAGGGGCGCTCGTCGCGCTCCAGGCTCCGGGATCTGATCAGGCACGACCCCATGGGCGGCCTGGTGGCGCACGCCGTCATGGACGTCCAGAACGGGGCCGCGGCACCGCCGCGGCGTGCCGCTCCCGCTCCCGCACCCGCGCCAGCGGGTCGTGGCGGCGGACGGCCCGTGGCGGAGTCCGCGACGAGGATGCCCGTGCCCCAGCGGCGCGGCGCCATGGCGCGGGCGGTGGCCCACTGACGCGCGAGCGTCGCCGCGGGCGTCCACGGACGCGGTGCGGTGTCGTGTGGCAGGAGGACCGAGCAGGACCAGAAGGACCAGTAGGACCGGTTTGACCCAGCAGCACCCAGCATGACCCAGTCGGCTTCTCGGAGAACCGGCACAGCGGTATCCACACAGTCCCGACCCAAGTGGACCGCTACCCGCCGGTTCGCCGAGAAGCCGTGCCATGACCGCACCAGCCGCCGCACCCGGGCGGGAAGACCGCGCCGCCGTCCCAGGACCCGGTACGGGAGCCGCTGGGCCGCGCGGGGCCGTGGGCTGCCCTCGGGCGCCGTCCACGGGCCCGCGCGGCCCGTTTTTCCATGGGGCCCGTCATGCGCGGGGCGCGCGGGTGGCGCGGCCGCCGGTTCCAGCCCCCGGGTGCGCCGTGAACGCGCCGGATATCCGCCGTTTCCCAGCGGTGGAAAGGCCCCGGATGGCACGCTGCTCAGCAGTAGATACGCGAGCACAGGCCGGAGGTGCGCGTTCGTGGCGTCCCATATCAATCCCACCGTCAGACGGCGCCGCCTCGGGCAGGAGCTGCGCCGGCTACGTGAGCTGAAGGGGATGACGGCGGAGGAGGTCGCCGAACGGCTGCTGGTGTCCCAGTCGAAGATCAGCCGGCTGGAGAACGGCAGGCGCAGCATCAGCCAGCGTGACGTGCGTGATCTGTGCGGGGTCTACGAGGTCGACGACCAGCGCATCGTGGAGTCCCTGATGCAGATGGCCAAGGACTCACGGCAGCAGGGCTGGTGGCACTCCTTCGGGGACATCCCGTACAGCGTCTACATCGGCCTGGAGACCGACGCGGCCTCGCTGCGGGTGTACGACCCCCAGGTGGTGCCGGGGCTGTTGCAGACCCCGCAGTACGCGGAGGCGCTGATCGCGGGCGCGCTGCCGGAGACGGCGCAGGCCGACATCGACAAGCGGGTGCAGGTGCGGCTGCGCCGCCAGGAGCGCATCCAGGCGCCGGAGAACCCGCTGCGGCTGTGGACGGTGCTCGACGAGGCGGCGCTGCGCCGGGTGGTCGGGGGGCGCGAGTTGATGCGGGAGCAGCTCGACCACCTGGTCGAGCAGTCGCGGCTGCCGCATGTGACGGTGCAGGTGATCCCCTTCGAGATGGGCGCGCACCCGGGGCTCAACGGCCAGTACGCGATCCTGGAGTTCCCGGAGGCGACCGACTCCAGCGTGGTCTATATCGAGGGTGTGACCAGCGACCTCTATCTGGAGAAGGCGAACGATGTGCAGCGCTACAGCGTGATGTACGAGCACCTGAGGGCGCAGGCGCTGAACGTGGAGCACTCGCGGCGGTTCATCGCGGACATCGCCGAGGAGTACGCGGAGCGGCCGTAGCGGGGAGGGGCGGACGGCCATGGCTCCTGGCGGGGAGGGGCGAGCCGCCGCGGGCAGGGGGCGTGCAAGCGCGGCGGATGCGCGCCCCGGCGTGCCGTGCGCCGGTGCGGCCGGCGGAGTTCAGCCCAAATAGGGTCCGGGCGGACAGGAGTTACACTTTCACCCAATAGGGTCGAGGGTTCTTTTTCGCGGCACTCTTCGCGAACAACTCATACGGGAAGGGCGCTGTACATTACACCTGCGCCAGTTCCGGCGGAAGACTCATCTGGAATATGCCATCCGACCGAGTGAATGCCCGGTTCGTCCCGGGGTGTTGGCGAGTACCGTCGCTTGCGCCAGCGGACACGTTGGCCCCCATGGTCTCGCACCGCCGTCATCGGCCGCCCGAGCGCAGCGGCGCCCGATCGTTCCGGCGTGCGGTCGCGGCATGACCGATTCCGATGACTGTCTGAACCGGAGCAGAAGACATGGCAATTCAGCAGGGCGCCACGCATGAGTGGACCAAGTCCTCGCATTCCACGGGGAACGGGGCTTGTGTCGAGATCAAGTCCCCCCTCTTCGACCTGATCGCGGTAAGGGACTCCAAGGTGCCGGGCGGAGCGGCGCTCGGCTTCGCGCCGGGCTCCTGGCGGACGTTCGTGACCGACGTGCGCCGGGACGGCGGGGTGCACGCCTGACGCAGCCCCGATCCCCCGCTTGAGCCCTCTCGACTGGCATCGCCGTCCCGGCCGAGGGGGCTCGACCATGCCGGGACCACGCCGCGCCCGACCGCCACCGCGGCAACTCCCGCGGGCGGTAGGCACGTCCGTCGTGGGCGGTGGGCGCACGCGTCCGCCGCCCACGCCCGACGGGGCCTCCCGGGGCGTTCAGGTCCATGACCGGCGGTGGCCGGAATCCCGTGGGCCGCAGCAGGGCACAACGGCGGTGTACGACCGCCCGAAGGGCCGCGCAACCCCTGCCGCTTTACGCCTCCTTGGGCGCTTCCTTGCCGCTTTCTGGCGCGTTCCCGCGCCCGTGGCACCGCCCGGAACACCCGGTGGCCCACCCGCTGTTGGCGCCCTCTCCCCACCTCCCGGCCGCCCGACGACATCCCCGTTGGTTCGACCCGTCGCACCAACGCCCGCCTCAGCAGCCGTTTCCGGCCGGAGGGGGGCCGCCGGTCCCGCCGCGCGGGACCCGCATCCCGAACGGCCTTGAGCATGCGCGCCCCAGGGACGCGCCCGCCGACAAAGCACCTGCTCAATGGTCTTGTCCATGCCAACGTCGCAACAACCGTTCGCATAGTCAAGAGAACGCAAAAATGTTCCCGATACTGATCCCTGTTCATATCCATGACCAATATGCCCTTGACCGACTCCCGCGCACGGCGGTTCAATCCCCCGAGCCCCTCCCGCACGGGCTGCCGACCTGGGGACCTCCCGGAACGCGCCGTGGGCCCCGCCGCCGAAGTGCCAGCACCCGTACGAGGAAAACCAGCAGGCGGACCCCTGGAGGGGGCACATGAACAGTTTCGACTGGATCGTGCTCATCGCGTACTTCGGCGTGATGGCGGCGATCGGCGTCTGGTCCCACCGCCGCGTGAGCGACGTGGGCGACTACTTCACCGCGGGCGGCAAGATGCCCTGGTGGCTGTCCGGGGTCTCGCACCACATGTCGGGCTACAGCGCGGTCATGTTCACCGGATACGCCGGCATCGCCTACCAGTACGGGTTCACTTCGTTCGCCACTTGGTCGTTCCCGATCGCCATCGGCGTGGCGATAGGCATCAAACTGTTCGCACCGCGGCTCAACCGGCTGCGCTCCCGTCTCGGGGTGGCGTCACCGCTCGAATACCTCAAGAACCGCTACAACGTCGCCACCCAGCAGGCGCTCGCCGCCTCCGGCGTGCTGCTGAAGATCGTGGACGTGGGCGCCAAGTGGGCCGCGATCGCGACCCTGCTGTCCGTGTTCACCGGCCTCTCGCTCAACCAGGGCATCCTGCTCACCGGCGCGGTCACCGCGGTGTACTGCACCATCGGCGGCCTGTGGGCCGACGCGCTCACCGAGATGGGGCAGTTCATCATCCAGTTCGTCGCCGGGATCGCGATGCTGGTGGCGGTGCTGCTCGAACTGGGCGGCTCCAGCCTGTGGGGCATCTGGGACGACCTGCCCGCCAGCCACTCCCACCCCACCACGGGCCCGTACACCGTGACGTTCCTCGTGACGTTCGTCTTCATCAAGACCTTCGAGTACAACGGCGGCATGTGGAACCAGGCCCAGCGCTACATGGCCACCCCGAGCGCGCGGGAGGCGTCCAAGTCCGCGACGCTGTCCGCGGTGCTGTGGCTGATCTGGCCCACCGTGCTGTTCTTCCCGATGTGGGCGGCGCCGCTGCTGGTGCACGCCGAGAAGCCGGACGCGTCCGACTCCTACGCGCTGCTGACGGAGCGGCTGCTGCCGCACGGCCTGCTCGGCCTCGTCGTCGTCGGCTTCTTCTCGCACACCATGGCCATGTGCTCCTCCGACGCCAACGCCATCTCGGCCGTGTTCACCCGTGACATCCTGCCCGCGTTCAGCAGGAAGGCCAGGCACTGGCAGCACCGGGTGGGGCTGATCGCGGCCCGCTGGACCACCATCGCCTTCCTGGCGCTGTCCATGGCCGTCGCCACCCAGGTCAACTCGCCCACGTTCGACAACATCATCTCCGTGGTGATCAAGTGGGTCGCGGGGCTCATGGGCCCGATCGCCATCCCGTTCATGCTCGGCATGCTGTGGGCCTTCCGGCGCTCCGGGCCGACCGCGGCCCTGGTGTCGTGGGCGCTCGGCCTGTTCGCGTTCTGGCTGACGAACTACGGCATCGACGGCCTGAGCACCCAGATACAGACCGTCACCCCGATCGCCACCTCGCTGGTCCTCTACATCCTGATCGGGTTCATCAAGCCGGAGCCGAGCGACGTACGCGACGCCATCCTGACCCGGGTCAACAACGACGACGACGCCGCTGCCGCGGTGCCCACCCAGGCCCCCGCGGACACCGAGGTCGAGTCCCTCGGCAGCAGCGGCACCGGCGTCAAGGACTGAGACCGGACACGCACACCCGACGCCGCGCCGTCCAACTGCATCGGCGAAGGGCAGTTGGACGGCACCGGCACGCCCGCGCGCCCCAGGCCATCACGCCCCCGCCACGCCCGCGGGCCGCAAACCACCACGCCCCCGTCACGCCCCGCGCGCCGCAGGCCCTCACGCCCGGGGGTAGCGGGCCAGCCACGCCCCGGACGCCTGGGCGGGGCCGTGCAGCGCGGGGCCCTGTGTCATCTCCATGGCGAAGTCGTCGGCGAGTTGCAGCACCGTGGGACGGCCCTCGACCTCCGCGAGCCACGCGGGCGGCAGCGCCGTCTCGCCGTGCAGCGCGCCCAGCAGCGCCCCGGCGAGGGCGCCGCAGGACGCCGAGTCGCCGCCGTGGTTGACGGCGAGCGCGAGGCCGTGCCGGATGTCGTCGCCCACCAGCGCGCAGTAGACCGCCGCCGCGAGGGCGCCCTCGGCGCCGCCGCCGAGCGCGAGTTCCTCCACCCGGGCCGGGGTCGGCATGCCCTGCCGCACCGCGCCCAGCGCGTGCTGGAGGGCGTCCGTGACGTCCTGGTGGCCCTGGCGGGCCGCGAGCAGCGCCAGGGCGCGCTGCACCGCCCCGTCCATGCCCTCGCCGCGCGCGAGACCGTGCACGATCACCGCGTGCGCGCCCGCCGCCAGATACGCGGCCGGATGGCCGTGCGTCTGGACGGCGCACTCCACCGCCAACTGCGCCACCAACTGCGGCTCCCAGCCCACCAGCAGCCCGAAGGGCGCCGATCTGACGGCCGCCGCGGGGCCCCGCTCCCCCGGGTTCTTCGGCGCGTCCATGGTGCCCATGGTGGAGTCGCCGAAGCCCGTGAGGCAGGCGCGCAGCGGGCCCCTGCGCGCGTACAGCCACTCCTCGCGGGCCAGCCACCCGTCCTCGGCGCGGCGTTCGTCGGGACCCCAGTCGAACTGGGTGGCCGACCAGCGGCGGTAGGCGCGGTGCAGGTCGGTCGGCGGGTGCCAGGCCCCGGTGTCCCTGCGCACCTGCGCCCTGATGAGGCCGTCCACGGTGAACAGGATGAGCTGGGTGCAGGACGTGACCGCGCCGCGGCCCGCGGGGCCCTCCGCGAAGGCGGTGACGCCGCCCGCGCCGTGGCGGGCGCGGATGTCATCGAGCGTCAGCGGGGCGACGGGTGCGCCCAGCGCGTCCCCGATCGCGGCGCCGAGCAGGGTGCCGCGCACCCTGCTGCGGAAGTCCTGCTGTTCGGCACGGCCCCAGACCGGGGCGGCACCTGTGCTCACGGGCCCTCCCCGCGCTGTCGGTACCTGCACTGTGGGAACCTCCTGAGCGGACAGGACCGGCGACCCCGCAGCACTGTAATCGAACGGAGACCGTCCCTCACCGGCGCCAGGGCGCACGCCCGCGCGCCCCGTGTCCGGTTCAGGACACCCGTTCACGCCCCCCGTGCACCGCACGCGCCGCCCGCGCCTGTACCGGGCCCCATGCGCTCTGAGTAGCCGTACTCATCCGCCGCGGCCACGCCCGCTCCTAGCCTGGTCAGGCAGCGTGAGCGCATCCAGTGCTGAGGGGGCGGGCATGTCGGGGCGACGTACGGGCTGGGCGATGGCGGTGCCGCTTGTCCTGCTGCTGGCGAGCGGCTGCGCGACCACCACCAAGGCGGACCGCAGGGCGGCCAGAGAACTGGCCGAGAAGGTGTACCCGGGCGAGTTGCGCGTGGTGCGGGCCGGGACGCTCTTCCCCGAGACCTCGGGCTCCGAGGTCACCTTCGCGCTGCGGGACGACCCGGACGCGGCCGTGGTGCTCCGGATGGACGCCAAGCGCGACGACTGCGGCGGCGAGCCCTGCGAGGAGGCGCTGCGCTCGGCCAGGGACAGCGGCGAGCGCGCCGCGGCCGACTGGCGCGCGCTGGACACGGCCTTCGCGGGCTGCGGCCACCGGGTCCTCGGGGTCACGGCCGCGGGCGGCTCCGTGTCGGAGCCCTGGATAGCGGCGCCGCTCACCAACGACACCGCGACGGCCGCCCTCACCGAGGTCGGCGCCTGCCTCCAGGCGTGGGCCCGCGCGCTGCCGGGCGACGGGGAGGCGGGCCGCCGTACCGGGATGTCCGTTCATATCGTCGCGCCCGAGCACGCCCGGGGGCTGCCCGGGGGCCGCGACGGCGATCCGACCGTGCTGCGGATGTCCTCACGGCGGCTCCTGGCGGCACTGTCCAAGCACACGTTCCACACCGCGAGCTTCCGCTGGCACGGCGACACGCCCGTGCCGGGCAGCGGGCAGCTCGTGCGCACCCAGCCGTTCGAGGAGGGGCAGCGCTTCGCCGACCGCGCGCGGGGGTCGGTGGCGGCCTGGCTCGCCGCGGAACATCCGGACGCCGCCGTGGTCGACGCCTGGAGCGGCGTCTGGCACCTGGCCCCCGGGCGCGTGGACAGGCTGCGCGGATACGTCCTCTTCTGCGCGGGCAAACCCGCCGCGGGCCAACGGTGTTACGGCGACAGGGCCGCGCTGGTGACGGTCGACCCGCAGGGGCGGCTGCGCGGGACGCCCGCCGTGCTGGACGGCATCAGGGACGAGCGCGGGGCGCTGCGGCTGCCGCCGCTGCCGGAGGCGGAGGGCCCGCCCGCACGGGACACGTACGGCTGAGGCTCACAGGCACGCGGGGCCCGCCCAGGTGTTCCTGCCGAGCGCGTGCGGCGCGTCCCCCGATCAGCGCCTGGAGGGATGCCCGCGCCGCGCCGTCCGCCAGGTGCCCCGCCCCGTGATCAGCCCCGTGGTCCGACCGGCGCCGCCCCAGGCGTCAGTCGCCGCCGGGGCCGTACGTGTGCGGTCCGCCGCCGCGCCACTCCACCCAGTCCGGGTCGTCGATGATGGTGTCCGCGTCCGGCAGGCCGGCCCTGCGCAGGAACTCCAGCAGGTCGGCATCGCTGTGCGCGAGCCCGAGTATCTGGCCGCGCGCGGTCACGCGCCGCCCGCCCGACGGGCTCGGCTGGTGTACGACTATCGGTGCATCCGCCACCCCTCCACCCTCCGTCACTCCCGGCCCGAATGCATCCCGCCGGAGCACGGAAACCCCCGGCGTGTCGTGCCGCGGCACGGCGGGCGCGGCCCCGCGTGGCGGCCGCGCCCGCCGCGCCGCGGCCGGTCAGTCGAGGACCGGCAGCAGCGCGGGGAGGTGCCCGTCGGAGGCGGCAGCGGCGGCGGTCCGCTCCTCGGGGACCTCCCCGTACAGCGTCGTACGGGGCCTGGCGGGGCGGCCCGCGGCCTCGGCGATCGCGACGAGGTCGCGCACCGAGCGGTAGGAGCCGTAGGAGGAACCCGCCATTCGGGAGATGGTCTCCTCCATCAGGGTGCCGCCGAGGTCGTTGGCGCCGGAGCGCAGCATCTCGGCGGCGCCCTCGGCGCCGAGCTTGACCCAGCTCGTCTGGATGTTGGTGATGTACGGGTGCAGCAGCAGCCGGGCCATGGCGGTGACCGCCCTGTTGTCCCTGAGGGTGGGTCCCGGGCGGGCGATGCCCGCCAGGTAGACGGGCGCGTTGGTGTGGATGAACGGCAGGGTGACGAACTCGGTGAAGCCGTCGACGCCGTTCTCCAGCGCGGTGCGCTGCACGTCGGTCAGGGTGCGGAAGTGGCCGAGCCAGTGCCGTGGCTGGTCCACGTGCCCGTACATCATCGTGGAGGAGGTGCGCAGGCCCAGGGCGTGGGCGGTGGTGATGACGTCGATCCAGGACGCGGCGGGCAGCTTGCCCTTGGTGAGGACCCAGCGGACCTCGTCGTCGAGGATCTCGGCGGCGGTACCCGGCAGCGAGCCGAGGCCCGCCTCCTTGGCGGCGAGGAGCCAGTCCCTGACGGACATCCCGGTGCGCGAGGCCCCGTTGACGACCTCCATCGGGGAGAACGCGTGCACATGCATGCCCGGCACCCGCTCCCTGACGGCGCGGGCGATGTCGAAGTAGGCGGTGCCCGGCAGGTCGGGGTGGATGCCGCCCTGCATGCACACCTCGACGGCGCCGACGTCCCACGCCTGCGCGGCCCGGTCGGCGACCTGGTCGAGGGAGAGGGTGTAGGCGTCGGCGTCGGTGCGGCGCTGCGCGAAGGCGCAGAAGCGGCAGCCGGTGTAGCAGACGTTGGTGAAGTTGATGTTGCGGGTGACGATGTACGTGACGTCGTCGCCGACGGTGCTGCGGCGCAGGTCGTCGGCGACCCGGCAGAGCGCGTCGAGCGCGGGCCCCTCGGCGTGCAGCAGGGCCAGGGCCTGGTCGTCGGTGAGCAGGGTGGGGTCGTCGGCGGCCTGCCGCAGCGCGGCGCGGGTGTCGCCGCCGATGCGCTCGGGCGCCATGCCGGGGGCGGCCATCTCGCGCAGCGCGTCCCAGTCGCCGTAGACGGCGTCGAAGTCGCCCCTGCGGTCCCCGGTGCGGCCCTCGGTGTCGATGGTGCGGTGCAGATCGGTGCGGCCGGTGGCGGTGAACGCCTCGTCGGGCTCCTGCCAGGGCAGCCCCTCGGGGCGCGCGTCCTCGCGGGCGAGCGCCGTGTCGGGGTCGGCGAGCGCGCGCACGTGCGGCAGCAGCCTGGGGTCGAGCCAGGGCTCGCCGCGGGTGATGAACTCCGGGTAGACGGTCAGGCGCTCGCGCAGCGTGAAGCCCGCGTCGGCGGTGCGGGCGGCGAGTTCGTCGATCTGGGGCCAGGGCCGCTCGGGGTTGACGTGGTCGGGGGTGAGCGGGGACACGCCGCCCCAGTCGTCGATGCCGGCGTCGATGAGCAGCGCGTACTCGGCGTCGACGAGGTTCGGCGGGGCCTGGATGCGGGCGGCGGGCCCGAGGATGTGCCGGGCGACGGCGATACAGGCGGCCAGTTCCGCGATCTCGGCGTCGGGCATGCCGCGCATCGCGGTGTCCGGCTTGGCGCGGAAGTTCTGCACGATGACTTCCTGCACGCCGCGGTACGTGCGCATGACCCGGCGCAGCTCGAAGAGGGCGTCCGCGCGCTCCTCGTAGGTCTCGCCGATGCCGATGAGGACGCCGGTGGTGAAGGGCACGCTGGAGCGGCCGGCGTCGTCGAGCACCCGCAGCCGCACGGCGGGTTCCTTGTCAGGGGAGCCGTGGTGGGGGCCGCCGCGCTCGGACCAGAGGCGGGTGGCGGTGGTCTCCAGCATCATCCCCATGGACGGGGCGACGGGCTTGAGGCGCTGGAGGTCGGACCAGGAGAGCACGCCGGGGTTGAGGTGTGGCAGCAGGCCCGTCTCCTCCAGGACGCGTACGGCCATCGCGCGCACATAGGCGAGGGTGTCGTCGAAGCCGTGCGCGTCCAGCCACTCGCGGGCCTCGGGCCAGCGGTCCTCGGGCCGGTCGCCGAGGGTGAACAGGGCCTCCTTGCAGCCGAGCGCGGCGCCGCGGCGCGCGATGTCGAGGACCTCGTCGGGGGACAGGTACATGCCGTGCCCCTCGGACCTGAGCCTGCCGGGCACCGTGACGAAGGTGCAGTAGTGGCAGCGGTCCCGGCAGAGCCGGGTGAGGGGGATGAAGACCTTCTTCGAGTACGTGATGACGCCGGGCCTTCCGGCCTGGGCGAGTCCCGCGTCGCGCACGCGGGCGGCGGACGCGGTGAGTTCCCTGAGGTCGTCGCCGCGCACCCGCAGCAGTACTGCCGCCTCGGCGCGGTCGAGCGCGACGCCGTCCCGCGCCCGCCGCAGCGCCCGCCGCACGGCGTTGGCGGTGGGAGCGGCCTCGTGGGCGGTGGGCTTCTCGGGGTCGTTGTCGGTCATGAAACGAGCTTACGAGGCCGTACGCGCGGCCCCCGCGGCCCGTCCCGTCCCGGACATATGCGGACGTGGGGCTTCCGCCGCCGGGCGGCCGACGCGGCCCCGGCGGGAGGGCGGGGCGGCTACTTCGGGACCCACTGGGCCGCGGTGGTGACGAAGTCGGTGAGGCCGTCGTCCTCCTTGTGCGGGGTGACGCCGTCGATCCAGAGGAGGACCAGCGTCCTGTTCTTCAGCTCGACGCAGACGCCGGTGCCCTTCTTCAGCGTGCCGCCCTTCTGGATGTCGCCGACGGACACCTTGGCGGGGAGGTTGCCCGAGGCGGCCGCCCTGCGGCACTGCTCGGGGGAGGGGGACCTGTCGTCGATCGTGCCCCAACGGCCGCGGTTGTCGAGGAGTTTCAGGCCGCTGGTGGGTCCCGCGCCGCCCGACTCGCCCCACTCCCCCAGGCCCGAGCTGTCGGAGCAGTCCGCGTACCGCAGGTCGTAGGCGTCGTCGACGTCGGCGTCCGTCTGGTCCGGCTGCTGCGAGGACACCTTGAGGGCGTCGAGGTCGACGTAGACGCTCCCCGCCAGCTTGCCGGATATCTGGTTGCTGACGCAGGCGCCCGCGTCGACGTAGGTCCCGGAGTCGTAGGAGGGCGCCGGGATCGTCAGCGGTACGTCGCTCTGCTTGACCGCATAGCCGGGCGACCCGGAGACACGGCCACCGCCGCCTCCGCTCGCGTCGTCGCGCAGCCGTTCGGCGAGCAGCGCGCCGCCCACGCCGACGGCCACCGCCGCGAGCAGCGCCACGGGCACGCGCCAGCCGACGCGGCGGGGCGCCGCGGGCGGTGCCGCGTCCACGCGGTCCTCTTCCGTCGCGGGGGACGGCGGCAGGGGCGGCCGCTGCGGCGGCACGGGCGCCGACGGCCCGGACCCGGCCGGTGGCGGCGCCTCAAGCGCCGTCGCCTCCCGCGCCAGCGACTCGGGCAGCCACCAGCCCTCGCGCCGCACCAGGTCGACGTTCCTGGCATCCGCGAGACGGCGGCACTCCTCGACGACCTCGCCCGGCAGCGGCCGCCGCGCGGGGTCCTTGAGGAGGCAGCGCGCGACCAGCGGGCGCAGCTCGGGCGGGCACGCGGTCAGGTCGGGCTCCTGGGTCACGATGCGAAAGAGCAGGGCGTGCCCGTTGCTGTCGCCGAACGGATGGCCCCCGGTGGCCGCGAAGAAGGCGACGAGGCCGAGCGCGAACACGTCGAGCGGGGCGCCCGCGGCCCGGCCCTCCGCCTGCTCGGGCGACATGTAGGCGGGGGTGCCGAGCCGTACGTCGGTCCCGGTGAGCGCGGTGGCGTCGGCGGCGCGCGCGATGCCGAAGTCGATGACGCGGGGGCCGTCGGAGGCCAGCAGCACGTTGGACGGCTTCAGGTCGCGGTGGACCACCCCGGCGGCGTGCACCGACTGGAGGGCCTCGGCGATGCCCGCGGTCAGCGTCAGCAGGGTGTCGGGCGGCAGCGGCCCATGGGTGGCGACGGCGTTGGACAGCGCGGGCCCCGGCACGTAGGCGCTGGCGAGCCAGGGCTGCTCGCCCTCGGTGTTGCTGTCCAGCACGGCCGCGGTGTACGCGCCCTGCACCCGCCCGGCCGCGGCCACCTCGCGGGCGAAGCGGCGGCGGAACTCCGGGTCGGCCGCGAACTCCTGCCTGATCACCTTCAGCGCGACCCGCTGCCCGCCCCTGGTGTGCGACAGGTAGACGGTGCCCATGCCGCCCGAGCCCAGCCTGCCGCGCAGCCGGTAGCCGGATATCTCGTCCGGGTCGCCGGGCAGCAGTGGCCTGATCACGGTCGCGGTCATACGGGCACGCCCCCCCGGTGCTCGGTCCCCTGTCACGGCGCGGGCCCGGAGCGGGCGGGCGCACGGCGCACCAATCTACGGCCGCGGTGCGCGTACCGTACCGGTTCTTTTCACCCCGGTGTCCCCACGGCGTGCACGGGGTGGAGGGTGTGGGGGGCGTGGAAGGGGCCGTTCCCCCCACGCACACGCAATCGCCACGACAGTCGGCGCGTCTCCTCCACCAACCGTCGACGATCACCTGATATCCCTGGTTCCACACGGCTCGCGCACACCCGCCCGGGTGAACCGGGGCACCGCCGCCCGCCGACCACGGGAGACCTGCCCCGCCCCCTTCCGAGCAGTGCAGGAGGGGGAGCGGGTCGCGGCCGTTCGACGGATCAGATGGGGTGAAGGGCCTATTTCCGGACAACACAAGACGAGAAGACGGTGGATCGCCGCCTGCGCCGCGGGCACCGCGCTGGCCGCCGGCGCCTTCGTACTGCTGCCGAACGCCAACGCGGACGAGGGCCCCTCGGGCGTCCAGGGCGACTTCGCGAAGGCCGCCGCCGAGTACGGGGTGCCCGAGTCGGTGCTGCTCGGCCTCGCGCACGAGGAGTCGGGCTGGGTGGCCCACAAGGGCTACAGCGCGGACGGCGGCTGGGGCCTGATGAACCTCACCGACGTCACCCCCGCGATGGTCGCGAAGGGGCCCGCGGGCACCGCGGGCCGCGCCGACGCGGACAAGGCCGCGGCCCGGCCCTCCGCGCACACGCTGCGCACCGCGGCCGGGCTGACCGGCCTGTCGGCCGACGAACTGCGCACGGACACCCGGGCCAACATCCGCGGCGGCGCCGCGCTGCTCGCCTCCTACCAGAAGCAGTTGGGGCACGCCACCAGCGACGACCCGGCCGACTGGACGGGCGCGCTCGCCAAGTACAGCGGGCGCTCCGACCGGAAGTCCGCCGCCTCGTTCGTGCGGGGCGTGTTCGACACCCTCAGGAAGGGCGACCGGCTGCGCGCCGGGGGCGACGGATCGGTGTCGCTGTCCGCGGCCCCGTCCGCGAAGCCCGCGGACAAGCAGTTGGACACGATGGGCCTGCGGGCCCCGGCCGCGGCGCCCGCCGCCGACTGCCCGTCCGACATGAGCTGCGACTTCGTGCCCGCGGCCGCGGAGAACTACCAGGCGGCGCACCGCCCCGCCAACGGTGTGAAGATCAGCGAGATCGTGATCCACACCACCGAGGAGTCCTACGAGGACACCATCAAGGGCTTCCAGACGCCGGGTCAGGCGTCCGCCCAGTACGTGATGCGCTCCTCGGACGGCGCCGTGACGCAGATGGTCGCGAACACCGACGTCGCGTTCGGCGACGGCAACTACTGGAGCAATCTGCACTCCGTCCAGATCGAGCACGAGGGCTACTCGGCCCGCGGCGCCGACTGGTACTCGGACGCGGCCTACCAGCAGACCGCCGACCTGGTGAAGTACCTCGCCGACAAGTACGGCGTACCGCTCGACAGGCAGCACGTCGTCGGCCACGACAACGTTCCGGCGCCGACCGACGACGGGATCGCCGACCAGCACTGGGACCCGGGCTACGCCTGGGACTGGGCCCGCTTCATGACGATGCTGGGTGCCCCGGCCGCCGAGGGCGCGCACGGCGTCGGCGAAACCGGCACCGCGGTGACCATCGCGCCCGGGTTCGACGACAACGAGCAGACGTACACCGTCTGCCCCGAGGACGACCCGACCGGCGCCACCACCGAGTGCGGGCCGCTGAGCGGCCCCTCCAACTCGCTGTTCGTGCGCAGCGCGCCCGCCGACGACGCGCCGCTGCTGCTCGACCCGACGGTGCACCCGGACGCCGACGCGGGCACCGACCGCGTCAACGACTGGACCACCACCGTCCAGGAGGGCCAGCAGTTCGTGGTGGCGGGACAGGACGGCGACTGGACGGCGATCTGGTTCGACGGCCAGAAGGGCTGGTTCAAGAACCCGGGCGGGAAGAACACCGTCCCCGCGCCCGACGCCCGTATCGTCACCGCCGCGGGCGACGACCCCGCGCCGGTGTACGGCACCGCGTACCCGGAGGCTTCCGAGTACCCCGACGGGCTCTCGCCCTCCGCCCAGAAGCCGCTGACCGCGAAGAACTACGCCATCCCCACGGGGCAGGCGTACGTGGCGGCGCAGCCGCCCGCGCAGGCGGACGACTTCTTCCCGGCGAACGACACCAGGGAGGAGACGGTGGTGCCCGGGGCCGCGACGTACTACACGGTCCAGTTCAACCACCGCTACATCCAGGTCGACGCGGCCGACGTCACCGCGACAGGCGGCAACTGACACCGCAGCGCCGCGGCCCCCGGGGGCCGCGCGCCACGGCGTGAACGGGCCCGTCCCTCCCCGCGCGGGAGGGGCGGGCCCGCGCCGTCTCGCCCCGCCCCCTTCCGTTCCCTCCCCGTTCACGGCTCACTACCAAGGTGGCCGTGACAGGTCACCCTCAACTCTCCAAGGGGCACTCATGTGTGAAGAGCAGGGCGGGAGCGGCGGCGCGGGGGTGGGCAGGCGCGCGTTGTTCACGGCGGCCGCGGCCACCGCGGTTACGTTGGGCGGCGTGAGTTTCGCCGAGGCCGACGACGACGGCGCGCAGCAGGACGGCGCCACCGTGTCCAGAACGGTCTCGGGCACCCTGGAGCCCGGGGCGGCCGACTTCGTGTACATCCCGGTCGAGGTCCCCAGGGGCGTCCGGGAGCTGAAGGTCTCCTACGGCTACGAGAAGCCGCAGGTGCCCGCGGGCACCCAGGGCAACGCGCTGGACATCGGCCTCTTCGACGAGCGGGGCACCGGGCTCGGCTCCGACGGCTTCCGGGGCTGGTCGGGCGGCGCCCGCACCGAGTTCACGGTCAGCGCGGAGCAGGCCACCCCCGGCTATCTCCCGGGCCCGGTGCGCGCGGGCACCTGGCACATCGCGCTCGGCCCGTACACGGTGGCCCCGCAGGGCCTCGCGTACGAGATCACCATCACGCTGACCAAGGGCGCGCAGGGGCGCACCCCCAGGCCGTCGTTCCCACCCGAGCGGGCCAGGGGCCGGGGCCGCGCCTGGTACCGGGGCGACTGCCATCTGCACTCGGTGCACTCCGACGGCGGCCGCACCCCCGCCGAGATCGCCGCGCTCGCCAGGGCCGCGGGGCTCGACTTCATCAACACCTCGGACCACAACACGTCGTCCTCGCACCCCGAGTGGGCCGACCTCGCGGGCGACGACCTGCTGATCGTGCTCGGCGAGGAGATCACCACCCGCAACGGTCACGTGCTCGCCCTCGGCACCGACCCCGGCACCTGGATCGACTGGCGCTACCGGGCGCGCGACAACCGCTGGGGCGCCTACGCGCGCGAGACGCGCAAGCGGGGCGGCCTCGTGGTGCCCGCGCATCCGCACGGCACCTGCATCGGCTGCAACTGGAAGTTCGGCCTGGCGGAGGCGGACGCGGTGGAGGTGTGGAACGGCCCGTACACGCCCGACGACGAGATGTCGCTCGCGGACTGGGACAACACCCTGGTGGCCGCCGTGCGCGGCGGACGCGCCGACTGGACGCCCGCCATGGGCAACAGCGACGCGCACCGCGACCCGGACGTCGTGGGGCTGCCGCAGACGGTGGTTCTGGCCGACGACCTGTCAAGACAGGCCATTCAGGAGGGAATCAGGGCCGGGCGCAGCTATGTGGCCGAATCCAGCGCCGTCGAGGTGGCGTTCGGCGCCACGGGAGGGCGCGGCGGGCACGCCGGGATCGGGGAGCGGCTCGCCGTCGACGCGGCCGCCCCGGTGACCGTACGGCTCGACGTGAAGGGCGCGCCGGGGTGCACCCTGCACTTCGTGACCGACCAGGGAACCCTCTTCACCAGCGAGGCCGTGGACGGTTCTGGCAGCGGCAGCGCCGCGTGGCACACCACGCCGTCGTACGCGGCGTACGTGCGCGCGGAGGTGCGGCATCCGGCGACCGTCGAGGGGCTGCCCGGAGCGCTCGCCGCGTTCACCAACCCCGTGTTCCTCGGTGGCTGACGAGAGCCACGTTCGATGGCAAGAATCGCGCCACGTACCTGGAAACCCGGCCGTTTCCAGGTGCGTGGACCCTGTGAGAGCCGTTGCCCCGACCTGACGCATCCGGCATGCGCAAGGCAAAATGACGGGGGTTGTTCGAACACCAGGGGAGCGACGATGCAGGGTGGACCGGGACATCCGGAACAGCGGCCTCCGGCCGCGGAGTCCGGGCTCGGTGGAGCGGCGCTCCGATTCACCGTGCTCGGGCCCGTGCGCGCCTGGCGCGGCGCCGAGTCCCTCGCGGCCGGCTCCCCGCAGCAGCGCGCGCTGCTGGCCGCGCTGCTGCTGCGGGAGGGCCGTACCGCCACCGCGGCCGAGCTGATCGACGCGCTGTGGGCGAGCGACCCGCCCTCGCACGCGCTGTCCGCGGTGCGCACCTACGCGTCCAGGCTGCGCAAGACCCTCGGCCCCGACGCGCTGGTGAGCGTGGCGGGCGGCTACGCGGTCGAGGCCGCGCCCGGCGCCCTCGACCTGGCGGTCGCGAGGGAGCTGGAGTCGGACGCGGTCAAGGCGCGGGAGAACGGCGATCTCGCGCGGGCCACGGAACTGCTCGGCAGGGCCCTCGGGATGTGGAACGGCGAGGCGCTGGCGGGGCTGCCCGGCCCGTTCGCGGAGGGCCAGCGCGTCCGCCTTGAGGAGTGGCGGCTCCAACTGCTTGAATCCCGCCTTGACATGGATCTTGAACAGGGCCGGCACGCGGAGGCCGTGTCGGAGCTGACCGCGCTCACCGCCGCGCACCCGCTCAGGGAGCGGCTGCGCGAGCTGCTGATGCTCGCCCTGTACCGCAGCGGGCGGCAGGCCGAGGCACTGGCCGTGTACGCGGACACCCACAAGCTGCTCACCGACGAGCTGGGCGTCGACCCGCGCCCCGGCCTGCGGGAGTTGCAGCGCCGCATCCTCCAGGCCGACGCGGCGCTCGCCCAGCCCGCGGTGAACGCCCAGCAGACCACGGGCGCGGTGCGCCCCGCGCAACTGCCCGCGCAGGTCCCCGACTTCACCGGGCGCAGCGACTTCGTCTCCGAGCTGACCGGGCGTCTGACGTCGGACGGCGGCCGGGTGATGGCGGTGTCCGCGGTCGCGGGCATCGGCGGCGTCGGCAAGACCACCCTCGCGGTGCACGTGGCGCACGAGGCGCGCGCCGCGTTCCCCGACGGGCAGCTCTATGTCGACCTCCAGGGCACCAGCGCGCTGCCCGCGGCGCCCGAGACGGTGCTCGGCGCGTTCCTGCGCGCCCTCGGCACCCCGGAGTCCGCCATCCCCGACTCCGCGGCGGAACGGGCCGCGCTCTACCGGTCGATGCTGGACGACCGGCGGGTCCTCGTGCTCCTCGACAACGCCCACGACGCCGCGCAGGTGCGCCCGCTGCTGCCGGGCGCCGAGGGCTGCGCGGCGCTGGTGACGTCGCGCTCGCGCATGGTGGACCTGGCGGGCGCGCACCTGGTGGACCTGGACGTGATGGCGCCCGAGGAGGCGCTGCGGATGTTCCTCACGATCGTCGGCGAGGACCGGGTCGCGGCGGAGCGCGACTGCGCGCTCGACGTCGTCGCGGCGTGCGGTTTCCTGCCGCTGGCCATCAGGATCGCCGCGTCAAGGCTCGCGGCCCGCCGCACCTGGACCGTGCGGTTCCTCGCCGACCGGCTCGCCGACGAGCGCCGCAGGCTGGACGAGTTGCAGGCGGGGGACCTGGCCGTCGCGGCGAGCTTCGAGCTGGGATACGGGCAGTTGGAGCCCGCGCAGGCGCGGGCGTTCAGGCTGCTGGGGCTCGCGGAGGGCCCCGACATCTCGCTCGCCGCTGCGGCGGCCGTGCTCGACCTGCCGCTCACCGAGGCCGAGGACGTACTCGAATCGCTGGTGGACACCTCGCTGTTGGAGACCACGGCGCCCGGCCGCTACCGGTACCACGACCTGGTGCGGCTCTACGCCCGTTCCTGCGCGGCGCGCGACGAGGACGCGGCGTCCGTCGAGCGGGCCGTGTCCCGGCTCGTGGACTTCTACCTGGCCACCGCGTCCCGGGCCTACGGCATAGAGCGCCCAGGCGACCGGCTGGTGGACCACCTGGCCGCGACCCGCTACCCCGGGCTCGCCCTGGAGGACCGGCACGCCGCGCGGGACTGGCTGTTCACGGAGGCGGCGCCGCTGCTGGCGTGCGTGCGTCTCGCCGTGGGCACGGCCGAGCGCGCCGGGGCGATCGACCTGCTGTGGGTGGCGCACGACCTGGGCGAGTCGGGCGCCAACGCCCCGGAGTTCGAGGCGGTCTGCCGGGCCGCGGTCGCCGCCTCCCAGGAGGCCGGCGACGCGCGCGCCGAGGCGAGGGCACTGACGATGCTGGCGTACGCGCACCTGTTCGCGGGGCAGTTCGGACCGGCGGAGGAGATGCTGACGCGGGCTGCCGAGGTCTCCGACCCGGCGGACGACCCGTTCGCCGCCTGCTGGCAGACCAACATCCGCGGTGTGGCGGGGATTTACCAGAACCGCTACGAGGACGCGGAGTGCCACCTGGTGAGCGCGGTGGCGAGCTTCCGCTCCTTCGACGACCGGCCGGGCGAGGCGAGCGCCCTGTGCAACCTGTCGCGGGTGCACCTGGTCACGGGGCGCACCGCGACCGCGGTGTCGCTCGCCGAGCGCGGCACGGCGATGTACGAGGAGATGGGCGGCCACACCCTGCGCGGGGCCAACGGGCGCTACGCGCTGGCCCTCGCCCTGACCAGGGACGGCCGCTACACGCAGGCCGTGGGCGAGCTGCGGCAGGCGCTCGCGGTCTTCCGCGACAGCAGGCAGCGGCTGTGGGAGGGCATGACGCTGTTCCGTATCGCGGAGATCGACCTCGCGGAGGAGCGGCCCGCGCCGGCGGCGGAGCACGCGGAGTCGGCCCTGACGGTGCTGCGCGGCATCGGCGGCGACTGGCGCAGGGCGAACGTGCTGACGGTGCTCGGGCAGGGCCTGTACGGCATAGGGCAGAGCGGGCGCGCCGAGGTCTGCTGGCGGGAGGCGCTCGGGGTCTTCCGGCGTCTCAAGGCGCCCGAGGAGGAGTCCGTACGCAAGCTCCTCGCGCCGCTCGCGGTGGCCTGAGCGACGGGTGGGGTCCCGCGCGGGTCCGGCTACTGTCACGTTCATCAAACGTTTATGGGCGTGGGGCAACCTCGTTGTTGTCGTTCCGTCACCGCGGGGGGCAGGCGGCGCGACGCGGGGCCCGGACGCCTAGAGTGACCGGCCCAGGGGTGCTCGGTCCGACGGTCCATGGGGGAACCGCAGGACCGGGCTCGCACACCCCCGCAGTACCGAACCGCCAGGAGGGGATCGCACCATGAGCAAGGACGACATCGGCACGGACGACATCCATGTCACCGACGAGCCGCTGAGCGACATCCACGTCACCGACGAGCCCGTCAAGAAGAAGAAGCCGGCCGACCGCACCAAGAACACCGACGCCACCGACGGCGAGGTCGGCACGGACGACATCCACGTCACCGACGAGCCCACCACCACGTCCTGACGAAGCGTCAGTTCCACGTGGGCCCGTACGACCGCGGGGGGACGGGGGGAGCCCCGCGGTTCTGGTGACACGCAGGTCCGGTCGGCCGGGGGACCGGCCGGACCTTCCCGGCTCCCGGGAGCCCACCGGGAGCCCACGCCCCGGCATGCCCGGGGCGTCGGAGTCCGGCGGGGCCGGCCCGCGGTGGCGCGGAGGGGGAGCCACCGCGCGCCGGGCCCCGCCGGAACTCCCGGCGTTCAGCGCAGGAACATCAGGACCGCCAGCACCCGCCGGTTGTCGTCCTCGCAGACCGGCAGGTCGAGCTTGGCGAAGATGTTGGACGTGTGCTTGATCACCGCGCGTTCCGTGACCGCGAGACGGTCGGCGATGGCGGCGTTGGAGCGGCCCTCCGCCATCAGACCCAGTACCTCGTGCTCGCGGGGTGTCAGCCGCGACAGCGAACCCGTGACGCGACGGCGGCGGGCGAAGAGCCGGGTCACCACATCGGGGTCCATGGCGGTGCCGCCCGCGGCGACGCGCCGCACCGCCTCCAGGAACTGGCCGGGGTCGAAGACGCGGTCCTTGAGCAGGTAGCCGATCCCGCCCGCGCCGTCGGCGAGCAGTTCACGCGCGTACAACTGCTCCACGTACTGCGACAGGATCAGCACGGGCAGCCCCGGCACCTCCCGGCGGGCGGCGAGCGCGGCCTTCAGGCCCTCGTCGGTGAAGGTGGGCGGCAGCCGTACGTCCACGACCGCCACGTCGGGACGCTCCTCGACGAGGGCCTGCCGCAGCGCGGGGCCGCTGTCCACGGCGGCGACGACGGTGAAGCCGTGCGCCCCGAGCAGTCTGACCAGGCCGTCCCTGAGCAGGAACAGGTCCTCGGCTACGACAACGCGCACGGCAGCTCCATGGTGAGGGTGGTAGGACCGCCCGCCGGGCTCTCGACCGTCAGCGAGCCGTCGAAGGCCGCGAGCCGCCGCTGGATGCCGAGCAGCCCGGTGCCGCGCGAGGGGTCGGCGCCGCCCCTGCCGTCGTCGCTCACCCGGGCCCGCAGGCTGCCGCCGTCGTGGCGGAGGTCGACGGTGACACGCTCCGCGTCCGCGTGCTTGACCGCGTTGGCAAGCGCCTCGCAGACCGCGAAGTACAGGGCGGACTCCACCGGGGCGTCCGCGCGGCCCTCGACCCGGGAGTCGACGCTGACGTCGAGCGGGCTGTCCAGGGCGAGCGCGCGCACCGCGTCGCTCAGCCCGCGGTCGGCGAGGACCGGCGGGTGGATACCGCGCACCAGGTCGCGCAGCTCGCGCAGCGCGGTCGCGGACGCCTTGCGGGTGTCGGCGAGGATGGCCGCCACCGCCGCCGGGTCGTCGGCGAGCAGTTGCTCGGCGACGCCGAGGTTCATACCGAGCGCCACCAGCCTGGCCTGGGCGCCGTCGTGCAGGTCGCGCTCGATGCGGCGCAGCTCGGCCGCGGACGTGTTGACGACGTCGGCGCGGGTCTCGGCGAGGTGCCGCAGGCGCCTGCTGGTCTCGCCCGGCCTGAGCAGGTTTCCGGCCATCGCGGCGTGGGTGCGCACCGCCCAGGGCCCCAGCGCGAACCCGGCCAGGAAGAACACGATGCCGAGCAGCGCGGCCTGCCACGCGGTGCCCGATCCCGTGACGTGGATGAAGCCGTACCAGTCGCTGCCGCCCGCCCGCGCGATGTCGTCCCAGAGCCGGGGCAGCAGGAACCCGAAGACGCCGTACGCGACCAGGGTGAGCGGCAGCAGCGCGACCAGCACGCCCGCGGTGCAGTCGACCAGGGTCCAGGCGAGGTCGCGGAGGGTGGCCGGATCGCTCAGCACCCAGCGGGTGCGCTGCCAGTGGCCGCGCACGCCCCCGGCCGGCTTCGGCTCCGGCAGGTAGGGCGACGGCACGGGGACACCGGTCGTCTCCCCCGCGAGGCGCCTGCCGACGCCCGCGGCGCCGCGCACCCAGGCCACCGTGGCGGGCACCAGGAAGACGCCGACCCCGACGGCCAGCGCCGTCACCGCCACCGTCAGCGGGACCAGCAGCAGGAACTCCGCCACGGCGAGGGCGGCAAGCCGCAGCCCCCGGCCCAGGGAGCGCACGCTCCGCGCCACGAATCGCATGTCAGTCGTCCCTTCGCCTCACCGGGGATTGTCCACCCCGGCCCGCTTCCTCCGGACGATTCTGCTGGCCGGGGCGGCCCGGCACACGGGACGCACACCCCCTCTTGCGGGGGTGTACTCAGCTCCACCCCGGTCTCCTGCTGGGTCCATCGAAAAGTGCCGCGCCCGAATCTTGACTTGAGCCATGACGACGAACGAGCGCACCGGGACGGACGGTCCCGGGACACACCAACGGCAACGGGGCGGCGCGGGTTCCCGGGCGGGACGCGCGGTGTGCGCGGTGCTCGCCGCCCTGCTCACGGCGCTGACCGTACTCACCGCCGCCGCCGCGAACGCCACAGCGGCCCCGTCCTCGGCCCCCGGAGCCGAGGACGGAGCCGGGGCCGCGGACGGGGCCGCGGACGGCGCGCGGGACGAGGACGTCGGGGCGCTGCTCGACCGGCTGGTGCCGCGGCAGCTCGCCCACCACCGCGTCCCGGGCGCGGCCGTCGTGCTGGTACGCGACGGCCGCACGCTCCTGAGCAGGGGATACGGCACCGCGGACCGCGCGCACCACACCCCGGTCGACCCGTCGCGGACGGGGTTCTTCATGGCGTCCGACGCGAAGGTGTTCACGGCGGTGGCGGTGCTCCAGCAGGTGGCGCGGGGGCGCCTGGACCTGGACGCCGACGTGAACCGCTATCTGACCGACTTCAAGATCAAGAACACCTATCCCGGGCACCCGGTGACGGTACGCGACCTGCTCACCCACACCGGGGGCTTCGACAACGCGATCCTGGGCCGTTCGACCGCCACCGCACGGGGCGCGGGGCCGCTCGGCGCCGACCTCGCCGCCCACCAGCCCCGCAGGGTGCGGCCCCCCGGCACCGTGTCCAGCTACGACAACTACGGGGTGGCGCTGGCCGGCCACCTCGTGGAGACGGTCGCCCGCACCCCGTTCGCGGCGTATGTGAAGCGGCACGTCCTCGACCCGCTCGGCATGCGGCACACCACGTTCGCGCAGCCGCACCCGGCCGGGCTCGACACCACGCTCGCGGTCGGCTACCGGCCGGACGGCAAGGGACAGCGCGCGCAGGACGGCCAGTACGGCCCCTGGTCGCCGACCGGCGCCGGGGCCGTCACCACCGCCGCCGACATGGGGCGGCTGATGAACGCGCTGCTGGACGGCGGCGGGCCCGTGCTGGACGCGGCCGGCAGCGCGGCCCTGCTGCGCAGGCAGTTCGGCAACGACCCCCGGCTGCCCGGCATCGGCCTCGTCCTGGAGGAGCGCCGACGCGACGGCCACCGGATGCTGGTGAAGGACGGCGACCTGCCGGGGTTCCACGGCAACATGGCGCTGCTGCCCGACCGCCGTACCGGCGTCTACGTCGTCTACAACGGCGACGGGGAGGACGGCGGCGCGGCCTGGGCGGGGCAGCAACTGGTGAACGAGGTCGCCGACCGGCTCGCACCCCCGCCCGCCGCCGCCCCGAAGGACACCGCGCACCGCCCCACCGGCGGCTACACGGGCCACTACGCCTCGTCGCGCACCAGCGAGACCGAGCTGACCAGGGCCGCCTCGCTGACCGGCGTGGTCACGGTGGCCGCGGGACCCGGCGGCGGCCTCACCACCACCGGGCTCTCCCGCGACCCGGACGTCACCGAGCAGCGCTGGGACCCCGTCGGACCCGGTCTTTTCGCGGAGCACGGCGGACAGGACCGGCTGGCGCTGCGCGAGCGCGGCGGCGCCATGCGGCTCGCCCTCGCCTCCGACCCGACCGTCCTCTACACCCTCCAGCCCTGGTACCGCTCGCCCGTGCTGCACCAGTGGGTGCTGCTCGGCTCGCTCGCGGTGCTGCTGGTCGCCGTGGTCGCGCTGCCGGTGTGCGCGCTGGTGCGCAGGGGGCGGCCCGTCTCCGGGCTCGCCAGGGCCGCGGGGCTGCTGAGCTGGGGCAGCGGGGCGCTCCTCGTGGCGGCGACGCTCTGCTTCGCGCTGCTCGCGTCCGACGCGAACGCGCTGAACCGCACGATCATGGTGGACGACTCGGCGCTGCTGCACGCGGTGCCGGTGCTGATGGCGCTCGCCCTCGGCACCACTGCGGGGGCGGCGGTGTGCACGGTGCCGGTGTGGCGGCGGCGCCTGTGGGGGGTGCCGGGGCGGCTGCTGCACACGGGGGGCGTGCTGGCGGCGGTCGCGTTCCTCGCGGTGGCCTGGCAGTACCGGCTGGTGGGGTAACGGCTGCCGTCCCGGCGGCAGTTGGCCGGTAGCGGTCGCGGCAGGACTGAGGAGCGGGCTGCGCGGGTACCCCAAGGGATGCCGTGGGCCGCTCCCGGGCCCGGGAGGGCCCCGGTGTCCCAAGATCCTGTGGAGGAGGGCGTCATGGTCCGGAATGTGCTCGGGTCGCTGCTCGCGCTCGCCGGAGCGGCGTCGGCGGTCTACAGCCCCTACCGGGACTGGTACGGCGACCGCGAGGGCCGCCACTACCGGGTGGCCGACCTGTTCGGCGGCGGCGGTATCACGGCCGAGCGGCCCGAGCTGTACCTGTCCCTGCTGCTGCCGTTCGCGGCCGCCGCGCTGGTGACCCTGGCCGGTATCGCGCTGCGGCTGCGCTGGCCGGTCGCGGTGGCGGGAGTCGCGGTCGTGGGGTTCACGGTGCTGTGGCTGGTCAGGGAGGCGCAGGTGCGTGACTCGCTGACGGTGAACGGCGACGGCACCGCCGTCGACATCGGTACCGCGTTCGCACTGGGCGGCGGGATAGCGCTGCTGCTCGCGGCGGTGGTGATGAGCGGCGGCGGCCCGGCGCGGGTGCGCAGCACCGCGGCGGGCGCGGAGGAGTCCGAGGGCGACTACGGCTCGTTCGGACCCCCGGAGTTCGGCCCCGGGCCGCGCGCGGGCGCCCCCGGCCGGCTCCCCGACCCGTACCGCACCGGGGGCACCGAGAACACGGGGAGCACCGGCAACTCCGACACCGCGACGCTGCCGACGATGGAGCGCCCCGGCGGGCACGGCGAGTCCGACCCGCCCGCGTGGCACCGGCGGCCGTCGCAGTAGCCGCCCGCCGTCGCGGCAGCCGCCCGCGCGAGTACGGGGCGACGCGGCCCCGTCCGGCAGGGGGCGGCCTCTGCGGGGCGGCCCCCGGGCGCCGGGCGCCCGGGGTTCAGCCGCGTGCCGTGGCGGTGCCCTTCTCCGCGTCCAGCGCGTACACACAGCGGTCCTTGCTGCACGCGTACACCACCCCGGAGTCCACCAGCGGGGTACCGGTGATCTCGCCGCCGGTGGCGAGCTTCCAGCGGAGCCTGCCGTCGTCGGACTTGAGGGCGTACAGCAGGTGGTCGGTGGAGCCGAAGTGGATACGTCCTTCCGCGACGACGGGGGCGCCCACGACGTCGCCGCCCGCCTGGAAGCGCCACTTCGGGGTGCCGGTCACCGCGTCCAGGGTGTACAGGCCCTTGCCGCTTCCGACGTGCACATGGCCGCCCGCGACCAGGACGGGCTCCAGGGACTTGCGGGCCTCGGTGGCGATGCGCCAGCGGTCGCGGCCGTCGGTGGCGTCGAGCGCGTACACCGTGCCGAGGTAGTCCGCGAGGTAGACACCGCCGCCGGTCACCGCGGGGCCCGGCGCGAAAGCGGGCGGCGAGAGGAACACCGCCGGGGCCTCGAAGTGCCAGCGGACCTGCCCCGAGGTGGCCTCGATGGCCAGCGCCCTGGTGCCCGCGCAGACGTAGACGAAGCCGTCGGGGGCCTGCGTCAGCCGCACCGGGACGCCGCCGCAGGACGCCGCGTCGCCGATCGGGTACGACCAGCGCTCGGCGCCGGTACGCGCCTCCAGGGCGCACAGCCGGGCGTTCCGCCAGACGTAGACGGTGCCGTCGTGGACGGCGGGCCCGGCCTCCGGGGTCTCGAAGTCGGTCTGGGCGCCGCCGGTCTCCCACAGTTGCTGCCCGCTCGACGCCTCCCACGCCTGGACGCCGCCGCCGCGGGTGCCGGTGACCACGGTGCCGCGGTCCACCTTCAGGGAGTACGTCCAGCCGTCCGACGGCTGCCGCCACAGCTCGGCGCCCGCCCGGGCGTCCAGCGCGTACAGCACGGGCCCGTCGGAGGCGTGGATGCGGCCGTCGGCGACCGCCATCGACCAGGCCACGTCCCGCGTCTTGAACTTGCGCCGCCCGGTGGACACGTCGAGCGCGTGCACCTCGAACGAGGTGACGTACACCAGGTCGCCCGCGACGACCGGGGTGCCCCAGACGTCGTTGGACATACGGAAGCGCCACGGCCGCCAGCCGGTGGGCGCCGCGTCGGGCGCGGGCGGCGGCTGCGCGGGCAGCGCGGGCGCGGCGAGCCCCGCGCGCCCCCGCGACCAGGACTCGGCGAGCCCCGCGGTGTGCGCGGCACCGGCTCCCGCGGCGCGCGCGTCGGCCACCCGCGGTCCCGGACCGATCGGCACCTTGGCGCCCGCGAGCCGTACCGGGCCGCCGTCCGGGTCGCCCACGCCGATACCGCCGTCGGGGACCGGCATCGGCGGCGGCGCGTGTCTGCCGGGGGCGTGCCGCGGGGGCGGCGGTACGTGGTGGGGCCCCGGGGGCGCCACGTCGGGGGCCGCCACCGGGGGCGGGCCCACGGGCGGGCCGCCGTTGGGCGGCGGGGGCGGCGTCTTGACCTGGGGGCGGCCGTCGCGGCGCGCCTCGATCAGGGCGACGGCGCGCTCGGGAAGCCACGCCGACGCGGTGCCGCTGTCGTCGCCGCCCGCGGCGAAGAGATGGGGGCCGAGCTGGGCCTGGAGGTCCGCGGGGCTGGGTCTCCCGGTCGCCCCCGACTGCATGCAGGACTCGATGAGGCCGCGCAGTTCCTCGGGCAGCCCGCGCAGGTCGGGGCCGTCGCGCAGCAGCATGAACACCGTCTCCACCGGGTTGGCGCCGTGGAAGGGGGCGTGGCCCGTGGCGGCGAAGACCAGGGTGGAGCCGAGCGAGAACACATCGCTCGCACCGGTGACGCTGCGCGAGTCCTTCGCCTGTTCGGGTGACATGTAGGCGGGGGTGCCGACCGCGACGTTGGTCATGGTCAGCCGGGTGTTGGACACCCCGCTCGCGATACCGAAGTCGATCACGCGCGGCCCGTCCTCGACGACGAGCACGTTGGACGGCTTCAGGTCGCGGTGGACGAGTCCCGCGCCGTGGATCGACTGGAGGGCCTCCGCGACGCCCGCGGCGAGCCAGCGCACCGCCTGGGCGGGCAGCGGCCCGTTCTCGTTCACTATCTCTTCGAGCGAGGGCGCGGGCACATACGCCGTGGCCAGCCACGGCACGGCCGCCCGCGGGTCCGCGTCGACGACGGCCGCCGTGTAGAAGCCGGACACCGCGCGGGCCGCCTCGACCTCCCGGGTGAAGCGCACCCGGAAGAGCTGGTCCTCGGCAAGCTCGGTGCGCACCGTCTTGATCGCGACCCGCCTCCCCGAGGCGGAACGCGCGAGGTAGACGAGACCCATACCCCCCGCCCCGAGCCTGCCGAGCACCTCGAAAGGCCCGATGCGCCGCGGATCGTGCTGCGTCAGCTGATCCACCACTTGCCTGCCACCTCCCCGTACGGGCCGCGTGTCTCCCGGCGCCCCGCGCAGCGTCTCACCACAGAACCGCCGTCGCGGCACACACCCCGATTCTTCACGCCCGGGGCGGCGGTGGCGAACCCGGGGCCGGATCGGGGTGTCAGCCAACAGAGAGGATAGAAGAACCATTCGGGGACATAGCGCAGCAATTCCCTCTACTCGGCGACGGCCGCGTCCCCCCGCGCCGAAGCCTCGTCGCCGCCGTCCCCGCCGCGCCGTGCGCCCCGCGCGCCCTCCCCTGCGACCGCGGCCCCCGCGGTCTCCCCGGCCCCTGCGGCCTCCTCGGCGTTCGCGCCGGACGCCGCGCTCCGGTCCTGGAGCACCGCGAACTCGGTGCCCTGGTCGTCGTGGAGCACCGCGATGCGGCCGTAGGGGATGTCGAAGGGCGCCGCCTTGACCCGGCCGCCGAGCCTGGCCGCCGTCTCGGCGCTGGCGTCGCAGTCCTCGACGGTGAAGTAGACGAGGAAGCGGGCGGGCATCAGTTGCGGACAGGCGTCGACGGCGAGGGTGCGGCCGCCGATCGCGGTCTCGGGCCCCGGCTCCGCCCCCGCGGGCGACCAGGTGCGGAACCCGGCGAGTCCCGGCTCCCAGGAGTCCAGGTCATGCCCGCCGAAGCCGAAGACCGACTCGTAGAACGGGTCGACCACGGCCTTGTCCCGCGAGTACACCTCGGTCCAGCAGTAGGCGCCCGGCTCGCCGATCTTCTCGAAGCCCGGCCTGGTCGCGGCCTGCCAGAGCCCGAAGACCGCGCCCTCGGGGTCGGCCGCGAGGGCGGCGGTGCCGTACGGGGGCACGGGCCCCGGCGGGCTGATGACGGTGCCGCCGTGCGCCCTGATCCTGGCGGCCAGGGCGGCGGCGTCGGGGGTGGCGAAGTACACGGTCCACACGGTGGGCAGCCGCCCGTCCCGCTTGTGCAGCAGGGCGGCGGCCAGCTTGCCCTCGCTCTGCGCGAACACGCCCGTACGGCCGCCGCCCCCCGCGTCCGCCGCGCCCTCGGCGCCCGCCGCGCCGTCGGCGGCTCCCGCCTCCCTGAAGGTCCAGCCGAACAGCTCCCCGTAGAACCGCTGCCCGGCCCGCAGGTCGGGCAGGGCCGCGTCGGCCCAGCAGGGCGTGCCCTCCGGATAGGAGACCACCCGGTCCTGGCTGCCCCCGCCGACCCCGCTGACCTCGCTGTTCACGCCACCGCGCTCCTTCGCCGACCGTCGCGACCCGCGCACGCGTACGGCCGCAGCCCGCTCGCCTCGGCCGTCGCGCACGCTTCGTGCTTTTCGCTCTCTTCGCCTGCTCTGCCGGTGTTCGTACGCCTTCGGCCAAGCTAACCGCAGGGCGCCCTGGCGGCACCCCGGGGTGCTGCGGCCGGGCGGCGGCGCCCGCGCCCCGCGGGCCATTACGGCGCCGAATTCCACCGCGCCTATTCACCAGGACGCCCCGGCGCGAACCCCCGCTGACATGGGCGGTAAGCCCATTTGCAGTCGGCCGAATCGCGCGCCGATCACCCGTCGGTAAGCTGGCGCACATGACAGGACAAGTGCGTACCGTCGACGGCCGCGTTGCCGGGCGACGAGGTCAGGCGACACGTCAGAAACTGCTGGAGTGCCTGGGCGAGATGCTCGGCTCCTCGCCCTACCGGGATGTCAAAGTCATCGATGTGGCCCGCCGCGCGGGCACTTCACCCGCGACCTTCTACCAGTATTTCCCCGACGTGGAGGGCGCGGTCCTGGAGATCGCGGACCACATGACCGCGGAGGGCGCCGGATTGGCCGACCTGATCAGGGGCCGCTCCTGGGCGGGCAAGGCGGGCTGGCAGACGGCCCAGGACCTGGTGGACGGCTTTATCGATTTCTGGCGCAGGAACGAGGCGATCCTGCGCGTGATCGACCTGGGCGCCGCCGAGGGCGACAAGCGCTTCTACCGGATTCGGATGAAGATCCTCAGCGCGGTCCACAACTCGCTGGTGGAGAGCGTCAAGGACCTCAAGGCCAAGGGCCGTCTCGACAAGGACGTGAGCCCGGCGGCGATGGCGGGCTCGCTGGTGACGATGCTGTCCGCGGTGGCCTCGCACCAGAAGGGCTTTCAGACCTGGGGCGTCAAGCAGTCCGAACTGCGCCCGAACCTCGCCCTGTTGGTACACCTGGGGGTGACCGGCAGGAAGCCCACCCGGTAAGCGCGGCCCGTTCCCGGCCGCTCGCGGCCCCGGGCCCTGCCCCACTCCTGTCTGCCCAGCGGCGGGCGCGGCACGCTCCGCGCCCGCCGCTGCCGCGTTTCCGGCACCGTCCCCGCCCGCGCCCGCCGCACCGACCCGTACGCCCATACGCCCGTACGTCCATACGGTGGCCACAACTCGTGCGCGAACTCACCACAATCCGCACGCGCGTCCCGCATTCCGCTTCTCGCACCGCCGCTCGTTCACACTTCCGTAATTCTTGGATAGGCCCGCGGAATATGCCGCCGCGAGTTCCGTCCGCTACGCACCCCCTGTCCGGGGAAATCCGTGTGGCCGCACCACCGTTCGAGGCGCGGCCCGAGGGGACGAATGCCGGTGCCCGGGGGGCACGTTTTGATTCACGGGGGCACTGGGTAGGGTGTGGCCTGCCAAACAGCCGGGGAATTCCGGCACGGCGGACGTGGGTGTCCGTAAATCGGCATGACGTATACGGAAAACCGCCGCGCGGAGAGTCAGAACGAGACAGAAACGGTCCCAAGCGATCGGGTGCGGTCAGCACGGGGTGAAATCGGCAGGAGACCATGGCCGCTGGCTTATTCGAAGGACAGTACGTGTGGCATCCCGCGGCCGACGACCGTGCGCTCGCGCGTGCCTGCGTGGACGTCAAGGCGGGTCGGTACTTCAGCGCACGCGAGGTCCTGACCGACTCCCGCACCGACTACGGGCTGCGCGCCCACCGCTCCCTGGTCCTCGGCTCGGTGGCCGCCGACTCCGACCTGGCCGAACGCTGGCTCGACGAACAGCCGGGCCCCGAGGCCGCGCTGCTGTGGGCGCGGGTCGCCGCCTCCCGTGCGCTGCACGCCGCGGACACCCGCGACGCCCGGGCCGGCGAACTCGTCCGGATAGCGCTCACGGCGTGCGACCGTGCCGCCGCCGTGGCGCCCGAGGACCCCACCCCGCCGGTGGTCAGGCTCACCCTCGCCCGGCTGCTGCGGCCCCGCGACCCCGCCCCGCAGGGGCTGCTCACGGCGCCGACCGGGCCCTGGGCGCTGTTCGGCCACATCCTGCGCCTCGACCCCTGGCACCGGGAGGCCCACCACCGGCTGCTCGCCTTCTTCTTCACCCGGTACGGCGGCTCGGCCAACGCCGCCTGGGACGTCGCCGCGTTCCTCGCCCAGCGCGCGCCCGCGTCCTCGCCGCTGCGGCTGCTGCCGCTCGTGACGCTCGTGGAGGGCTACAAGCCGAGCGCGCTGCTCGCCGAGCGGATCTGGGAGCAGCCGCAGTGGCGCACCACCGCGCTCGGCGTCTACCAGAACTGGCTGCCCGAGGTACCGGGCTACCGCTTCACCCCCGTACTCGACCTCGCCTACCTCGCGCACGCCCTGATGATGGCGGGCTGCGGCTTCGAGGCCCGCGCCGTTCTCGTCGCCATGGGCCCGTACGCGAGCCGGATGCCCTGGAGCGTGTTCGGCGACCCGGGCGAGCAGTTGAGCAGGGCGAGACGCGCCTGCGGACTCCCGGTGCCCGGCAGCCCCTGAGCCACCGGGCGCCGTCCGCACAGACCCCGGGGGCCCCGACCCGGCCCCCCCCCGCTCCCCACAAGGAAGGTTGACCGTGTCCGACTCCGCACCCCTTGGTCGTACCGGCTCGGCGAGCCGGACGGGCACCAGGCCGACGGCGGCGCCACCCGGGCCGCCAGGACCGCTCGACGACGACGCCACGCTCCACGCGATGGGCTATCCCCGCAAACTCACCCGTCGCTTCAAGGCGTTCGACAACTTCGCCATTTCCTTCACCATCATCAACATAATCTCCGGAATTTTCTCGTCTTTCGGATTCGGAATGAACGCGGGCGGCCCCCGGATACTCGTCTTCGGCTGGATCGGCGTCTCCGTGATGGTGCTGTTCGTCGGCGCCTCGATGGCCGAAATCGCCTCCGCCTACCCGACCAGTGGCGCGCTCTACTTCTCCGCAGGCAAGCTGGCCAAACGGCACAAGGGCGCATGGTCCTGGTACACGGGGTGGCTGAATTTCGTGGGCCAGGTGGGGGGCACGGCGGCCACCGGCTTCGCCGCCGCCACGTTCATCCAGGCATTCGTCTCGATGCAGTGGCCGTCCTATGACGCGCCCTTGCAGCACACCGTCCTCATCACCGGGGCGATCCTGCTGCTCCAGGCACTCGCCAACACCTACACGGTGCAACTGGTCGCGCTGCTCAACCGGATCTCCGTGTGGTGGCTGCTCATCGGCATGGTGGTCATCGTGGTCTGCCTGGTCGTCATGCCCGACGGGCACCAGCCGGTGTCCACGCTCACCTCGTTCGCGAACAACACCGGCTTCCAGAACGGGGTGTACGCGGGCATGCTCGGACTGCTCGTCACCAGTTGGACGTTCACCGGCTTCGACGGCAGCTTCCACATGTCGGAGGAGACCGTCCAGGCGACCGTCAACGCCCCGCGCGGCATCATGCGCGCCATCGGCTACTCGGCGCTCACCGGGCTCGTCCTCATGCTGGCGCTGGTCTTCGCCATCAGGGACTACGCGGCAGAGGCGGCGGCCGCGGCGCCCCCGGTGCAGATCCTGGTGGACGGCCTCGGCGGCACCACGGCCAAGCTGCTCCTGCTGATCGTCATCGGCTGCATGCTCTTCTGCGGCCTCGCCAACATGACGAGCAACGCCCGGCAGATCTTCGCGTTCTCCCGGGACGGCGCCATGCCCGGCTCGCACTGGTGGCACACGGTCTCCTCGCGCACCCGTACCCCGGTCAACGCCGTCTGGCTGGCCGCGGTGTGCGCGCTGGTGCTGGTCATCCCCGGCTGGTGGTCGCACACCGCCTTCACCGCCGTGGTCAGTGTGAACGTCGTCGGGCTCTTCCTCGCCTACGCGGTCCCGATCTTCCTGCGGCTGCGGCTGGGCGCCGAGTTCCAGCCGGGGCCCTGGCAGTTGGGCCGCTGGAGCCGGGTGGTGGCGACGGTCGCGGTGCTGTGGATCGTGTTCAGCAGCGTCCTGTTCATGCTGCCGCAGGCGTCCCCGATCAGCGCCGGCTCGTTCAACTACGCGCCGCTCGCGCTCGGCGCGGTGCTGCTGGTCGCCACCGTGTGGTGGTTCGCCACCGCCAGACGGCGCTTCCAGGGCCCGGTCAGCTACGGAAGCCCGGACGAGGTGGCGGCCATGGACCTCATTTAGGGCGTGCCGCGCCGCCGGGTCGCGGCACACCGCGGCCCGGCGGCGGCTTCACTTGCCCCATGAGCGACGAACCCACCGGCGGCCCCGCCGACGACACGCCCGACCTCGGCGCGCTGCTGCGCTCCCTGCGCGTCTGGGACGTACCCGAACTGCCCGGCTTCGACCCGGACACCGCGCCCGAGGCCCCGCTGCCCCTGTTCACCCGGTGGCTGGCCGCGGCCGCGCGGGCGGGCGAGCCCGAGCCGCACACCATGACGCTGGCGACCTCCGACGCCGCGGGCACCGCCGACGCCCGCGTCGTCATGCTGCACGGCGCCGACGAGCGCGGCTTCCACTTCGCCACCCACACCACCAGCCGCAAGGGGCGCCAGCTCCAGGAGCACCCGGCCGCCGCGCTCTGCTTCTACTGGCGCCGGCAGGCCCGCCAGGTCCGGGTGCGCGGGCCCGTCGTACCGCTGCCCGCCCAGGAGGCGCAGGACGACCTGCACGCCCGCTCCCCCGGCGCGCTCGCCGCGGCCCTGGTGGCGCGCCAGAGCGAGCCGCTGCCCTCCCGCGACGCGCTGACCGGGGCCCTCACGGCCGCCTTCGGGCAGGCCGAGGACGACCCGACGGCGCCCGCGCCCACCTGGCGCGGCTACGCGCTCGACCCGCGCGAGGCCGAGTTCTTCCAGGGCGACGCGCACCGCGCGCATGTACGGCTGCGCTACGCGCGCGAGGGGCAGGGGTGGCGGCGGGAGCTGCTGTGGCCCTGAGGGGAGGCGTCCGTCACGGCCGGGGGCCGAGTCCGGGAAGCGCGCCGCCCCAGTCCGCGGGCGTGTAGTCGGCGCCCAGGTCGGCGTGGCGCACACCGGTCTCGCGCCACCAGGCGAACCGCGTCGCGCGCAGCGGGGAGTCGGGGAGTCGCGGAAGGAGCAGGGCAGCTCCCAGTCGCCGGGCGCGAGCGCGGCCCAGGAGGTCTCCACGTCGGTGAGGCCGTCGTCCAGGCGGGCGCGGATCTCGGCCGCGGGGCGGGCGGCGCCGCGCCCGATGGACGCGTCGCGCCCGGGGCGCCCGCCGTCGTACGTCTCGATCCGCTCGCCCGCGCGCGCGAACCGTGCCTGGCGTCCGTGTCCGCCGTTGTCACATGTCCTCCGTGTGGTGTTCCGGCCGGTCCCGACGGCGCCGTGGGCGGCGGGCTCCGGTGCCCGTGCGGGTGAGAGGGTGGGGGCTCGGCCGCGCGGCCCGAGCGGGCCGCGGGAGAACAGGGGGGTCATCATGACCACGTCCGTACCGGGCCCGCTCGACGTGCTGGGGCGCTACCGGCAGGCGGTGCTCGACAAGTCCGCGGACGATCTCGCCGGTCTCTACGCCGTGGACGCCGTCCATGAGTTTCCCTTCGTCTTTCCCGGGACGCCCGCGCGCTACGAGGGGCGCGAGGAAGTCAGGGCCGGGTGCGCGGCGGCGTGGGCCGCCTCTTCCGCACGGCCCGAGACCGTCGAGGAGATCGCCGTGCACCGCAGTGACGACCCCGAGGTCATCATCGTGGAGCAGCGGGTGACCGGCACCGACGCCGACACGGGCGAACAGTTCGCCGCCCCCGGGCTGCTCACGCTGCGCGTCCACGAGGGGCTGATCACCCACGCACGGGACTACACGGACGCGCTGGGCGTGGCCCGCGCCCCCGGCGTGCCCGCCGCGCAAGCGGCGCCCGCGGCGCAGGCGGGGCCGGGGGAGGCGGACGCCGGGCGGTGACGCCCCCGCCGGGCCCGACCCGCGCCGGGTGCCGCGCCGTGCCGGGTGCCGCGCCGTGCCGGGTGCCGCGCCGCGCGGGGTCAGCCGTCGTCCGCTCCGAACGCGACCACCGTGAAGTCCCGCACCGACCGGTAGCCGAGGCGCTGGTAGAGGGCGTTGCTCGTGGGGTTGGACAGGTCGGCGAAGAGGAGGACCTCCTCGGCGGGCGACGCGGCCAGCCTGGCGCTGAGTTCGGCGGTGGCGGCGCCCGCGTAGCCCCGGCCGCGCAGCGGCTTCGGCGTGTAGACGGGGGCGACCCGCACCTGGCCCGCGATCAGCCGGGACGCGCCCGCCATCGCGACCGGGGTTCCGTCGTCCAGTTCCCACAGCAGTACGCCGCCGTACGCGATGCGGTCGTCCGCCCAGTCGAGCGCCGGGCGCCCGGCGCCGCGCCCGACGGCCTCGCCGAACTCCGTGTACCAGCGGCCCAGCAGGTCGCGATCCGCCTCGGTGGCCGTCCGCGCCCGTCCCGGCGGCGCGGGCTTCGGCGGGGTGAGGGCGCCGAGCCGGTACAGGCGCTCGCGGGCCTCGACCCTCGTGGGGGTGCCGGTGCGCCGGTGCCATGCCCGCGCGAACGCGACGGCGGTGTCCGCGTCGCCTGTGCACCCCGCGGCGTCCGGGTGCGTCTCGGCGAGTACGGCGGCGAGCCGGGCGGCGCCGCCCGCGGGCAGCGCGCTCAGCAGCACCCCGAACGGGGGCGTACGGGCGAAGGCGCCCACCACGGCCCCGCCCTCGCTCAACACCCCGAAGTGCGCGGGCGCCCCGCCGAAGGCGTCGGGCCCGGAGCGCAGTACGACGTCGGTGACCGTCAGCAGCAGGGTGTGAGTGGCCGGGTCCGAGCGGAGGAACTCCCCCGCCCCGGCCAGGAACTCGTGCACGTCGGCGATCAGCCGCCAGCCCCCGGCGGCCCCGGAGACACCGGACGGCTTCGGATGCGCCCCCGACGGGGCCCGGTCGGCAGTCATGGGCCCGACTATCGACCGCGGGACCCGGCGGCGCCACCGAATTCCCCGCCCGTAGGCGGTTCTGGCGCCGGATCGGTGGCGATCCGCGCGTGCAGATGGCAGTCGCGGAACGCGTCGCGGCGCCCCGTCTCGAACATGGCGCCGCGCAGCGTGCCTTCGAGCGCGTAGCCGCAGCGCTCGGCGATACGGCACGACGCGTCGTGCCCGAGCGCGTGCCCGAGTTCCACCCGGAACAGGCCGACGTCCGTGAAGCTCCAGTCGCTGAGCAGCGCGAGGGCGCGCCGTGCGACCCCGCCGCCGCGCGCCTCGGGCAGCACCCAATAGCCGACCCGGGCGGAACGCACCACCGGGTCGATGTTGTTGAGCCCGATGTGCCCGAGCGCCGTACCGGTGGCCCCGTCGCTGACGCAGAACGCGACCGCGGCGCCCCGCAGCACGTCCCGCACCCGCGAGCGCAGCGAGGCCCTGGCGTCGTCCACCGTGCGGATGGCGCGCAGCGGGGTGTTCCAGCGCTGGAAGTCGGGGTCCTGGTGGCCGCGCATCCAGGTCTCGGCGTCCGCGCGGGAGTCCGCGCGCCAGGGGCGCAACAGCAGCCCACGGCCCGAGATCTCGGCGGCGGGCGGGACACTGACGACGGTCACGTCTATGTCGCTCATTTCTTCATTGAAACACCCGTCCGGACAATCACTTTGGAACACAAATCGCCCTCCGACCAGGGAAGAAAAGCCACAACCCCCACAGATCACAACGCACTGTGATCAAATTGGAACCGATTCCGATCTACGTCGATACCCATCACCCAAGGGGCTCACTAGGCTCGCGCCCATGGCCCCCACATCGACCCGAACAGCCGGAGCGGACCGCAGTGGCGGCCCCGCCGGCACCCAGGAAGGACCGCCGCGGGAAGCGGCGTCCGACGCCGAGTCCGCCCCGCGCCCCGATCCCCCACGCCCCCCGCAGGACCGCCCGGTGTACGTGGTCGGCGGCGGGCCCGCGGGCCTCGCGGCGGCGCACGCGCTGCGCAGCAGGGGCGTGCGGACGGTCGTCCTGGAGAAGTCCCCCGCCGTCGGGGCGTCCTGGCGCGGGCACTACGCGCGACTGCGGCTGCACACCACCCGGCGCCTCTCGTCCCTGCCAGGGCTGCGGATACCCCGCTCCTTCGGCCGCTGGGTGCCACGCGAGCAGATGGTGCGCTACCTGGAGAAGTACGCGGAACACCTCGGCCTTGAGATCGTGACCGGCGTCGCGGTCTCCCGCATCGAGCGCTGCGCCGACGACTCGGGCTGGCTGCTGCACGCCACCGGCGGCCGTGAACTCCTCGGCAGCGCCGTGGTGGTGGCCACCGGCTACAACCACACGCCCCGGCTGCCCGACTGGCCGGGCGGCGACGGCTTCACCGGCGAGCTGCTGCACTCCCGCGACTACCGGACCCCGCAGCCGCACCGCGGCCGGGACGTGCTGGTGGTGGGCGTGGGCAACAGCGGCGCCGAGATCGCGGCCGACCTCGCGGAGGGCGGGGCAGGGCGGGTGCGGCTCGCGGTGCGCACCCCGCCGCACATCGTGCGCCGCTCCACGCTCGGCTGGCCGGTGCAGCGCAGCGCGATCCTCTGCCGCAGGCTGCCACGCCCGGTCGCCAACCGGCTGGCGCGCCTGGCCGCCGCGGTCAGCGTGCCCGACCTCGCCGCGCACGGGCTGCCGAGGCCGCGCCAGGGCCTGTTCACCCGGGCGAGGCAGGGCGCGATCCCGGTCATCGACACCGGCATCGTGAAGGCCGTACGCACCGGGCGGGTGGAGCCGGTCGCCGCGGTGGAGTCCTTCGAGGGCGCCTCGGTGGTCCTCGCGGACGGCACCCGGCTCCAGCCGGACGTGGTCGTCGCCGCCACCGGCTACCGGCGCGCGCTGGAGCCGCTGGTCGGCCACCTCGGCGTCCTCGACGCCCAGGGCCGCCCCGCAGTACGCGGCGGCCGGGCCCCGAAGACCGCGCCCGGCCTCTTCTTCACCGGCTTCACGAACCCGGTCTCGGGCGCCCTGCGCGAAACGGGCCGCGAGGCAAAACGAATAGCCCGCTCCATCGCCCGGGCAGCGGCCCACTGAACCCCTTCCCCGGCGCGCCGGGACGGTCGGCGGCGCCGGGGGGCTCGTCCCTCACGCGGGCGCGGGGGCGCTCCTCCCGCGCCTGATGACCAGGGCCATCAGCGCCGCCGCGGCGCACAGCGCGCCCGCGCCGTACCAGACGACGTCGTACGACCCGAAGGTGTCCCTGGCGGCGCCCCCGAGGTAGGCGACGAGCGCGGCGCCGACCTGGTGCGAGGCGAGGACCCAGCCGAAGACGATGGCGCTGTCCTCCCCATAGTGCTCGCGGCACAGGGCCAGCGTGGGCGGCACGGTCGCCACCCAGTCGAGCCCGTAGAAGATGATGAAGAACAGCATCGGCGGATGCACCGCGGGCCCCAGCAGTACCGGCAGGAACAGCAGCGAGATGCCGCGGAAGGCGTAGTAGAGCGCGAGCAGCCGCCGCGCGTCGAAGCGGTCCGTGAACCAGCCGGAGGCGATCGTCCCCGCCACGTCGAACAGGCCGATCACGGCGAGCAGCGAGGCGGCCGTGGTCACCGGCATGCCGTGGTCGTGCGCGGCGGGCACGAAGTGGGTCTGTACGAGCCCGTTGGTGGACGCGCCGCAGATCGCGAAGCTGCCCGCGAGCAGCCAGAAAGGACCGGTGCGCACCGCGGAGGCCAGCACCGCGAGCGCGCGCCTGCCCGCGCCCGGCAGCGGCGGCGGCTTGGGCACGAACGCCGGGGCGCCGTACGGGCGCAGGCCCACGTCGGCGGGGTGGTCGCGCAGCAGCAGCCAGACGAACGGCACCACCGCGAAGGAGGCGAGCGTGACGGTGACGGCCGCGGGCCGCCAGCCGTGGTGCTCCACCAGCCAGGAGAGCACCGGCAGGAAGATCAGTTGGCCCGAGGCGCTAGCCGCGGTCAGGATGCCGGTGACCAGGCCGCGGCGCGCGGTGAACCAGCGGTTGGTGACGGTGGCCGCGAAGGCGAGCGCCATCGAGCCGGTGCCCAGGCCGACCAGCAGCCCCCAGCAGAGCACGAGTTGCCAGGCGGCGTTCATCCACACGGTGAGGCCCGAGCCGAGCGAGATCACCACGAGCGCGGCGGCGACGATCCGGCGGATGCCGAAGCGGTCCATGAGGGCGGCGGCGAACGGCGCGGTGAGCCCGTAGAGCGCGAGGTTGACGGAGACGGCGAGACCGATCGTCCCGCGCGACCAGTGGAACTCCTGGTGCAGGGGGTCGATCAGCAGCCCGGGCAGGGAGCGGAAGGCCGCGGCGCCGACGATGGTGACGAAGGTGACCGCGGCGACGGCCCACGCACGGTGGGGCATCCGGCGCCTGGCCCCGGCCTCGGCCGGAGCCGGGACCGGGGCGGGCGCGGGCGCCTCGTCGGCCGGGGCCCCGCCGCCCGGGGCGCCTTCGGCGGTGTCGAGCTGCGTGTTGTGTGTCACCGGGAAAGCGTCCGTCGCGGCGGCGTCCGCGACGAGTGGCCCGAAGGACATCATTGATTATGATCGGGCCATGCGCACCTCATCCTCCCCGGCGGGAAGCGGCCAGGCGCCCGCCCGCCACCGGGTCGTGGTGCTGGCGCTCGACGGCCTGATCCCCTTCGAGCTGGGCATCGCGCACCGCATCTTCGGCCTCGCGAAGGATGCCGCGGGCCGGCGGCTCTACGAGGTCGTGACCTGCGGGGTCTGCGCGCCCGGCGGGGTCCGGTCGCAGGCGGACTTCAGCATCCTGCTTGAGCACGGCCCGGAGGCGCTGGCCACGGCGGACACGGTGGTGGTGCCGGCGTCGTACGAACTCGGCCCGATGTTCGAGGAGGGCCGGCTCACCCCCGAACTGGCGGCGGCGTTCGAAAGGATCAGGCCGGGGACGCGGCTGATGTCCATCTGCACGGGCTCGTACGTGCTGGCGGCCGCGGGGGTGCTGGACGGGCGGCCCGCGGCGACGCACTGGTCGTCGGCCGCGCACTTCCAGCGCTGCTACCCGCGGGTGCGGGTGGACGCCGACGTGCTGTTCGTGGACGACGGCGACGTGCTGACCTCGGCGGGGGTGGCCGCGGGCGTCGACCTCTGCCTGCACGTGGTGCGCCGCGACCACGGCGCGGCGGTGGCCAACGAGGTGGCCAGGCGCACCGTGGTGCCGCCGCACCGGGAGGGCGGGCAGGCGCAGTACGTCGACCGCCCGGTGCCCGAGCCGCGCTCCGCGGCGACGTCCGCGGCCAGGGCGTGGGCGCTTGAGCGGCTGCACGAGCCGATCCAGCTCCGCGACATGGCGCGCAGGGAGGCCATGTCGGTACGGACGTTCACCCGCCGCTTCCGTGCCGAGACCGGGATCAGCCCGGGGCAGTGGCTGGTCCAGCGGCGGGTGGAGCGGGCGCGGCGGCTGCTGGAGACCACCGACCTCTCGGTGGACCAGGTGGCGCGGGACGCGGGCTTCGGCTCGGCCCAGTCGATGCGCCAGCACCTCCAGGCGTCGGTGGGGGTGACCCCGTCGCACTACCGCAGCACCTTCCGCTCCACGACGTGACCGTAGCCACCCGGCCGAGGGGTCCGCACCGGCTCGGGACCAGGCTGCACGCCCCGTGCGCCGGCGGGGGCTTTACGGAAGCGGTCACGGAGTGTAACGTCTTTTTCGGAGAGGTCCGTCACCGTCGGCAATCAGCCACGGCTTGAATCTGATGATCCGTAAAACGTGCTCATACGGGCACGCTTCCCCTCCGCACTGCCCGAACCGCCCCCGCATTTCAGGCCGATGGGACAAGGCGCACCGTGATCGGGCGTCAACCGGGCCCTGCGGAGGGTCGCACAGTATGACGCACGTGCACTCCTTCGCGCGGGAATATGCCCGAAGCGCTTGTTGAGGTCACTCAATGTCAACCATGCTGTTTCCCGTGGGTCTCACATTCCGTGACCCGTGAGAGGCGTGAGGCGATGTGTCCGCCGGTTCGGATGGTGTGAGCGGTGCAGATGTTGCAGGTTCAGCTCGATGTCCTGCCCGATCCCACCGAGGTGGGCCGGGCCAGGCGGTGGACGCGCGGCCGGCTGAGCCGCGCCGGGGTGAATCAGGAGGAGGCGGTCGCGGAGACTCTTTTACTCATCGTCTCCGAGCTGGTCACCAATGCCGTGGTGCACACCAGGCGCCCCTCCGTGCTGCGGCTGCTGGTGTCGGGCGAGATGGTGCGCGTCGAGGTGGTGGACGACAGCGCACGCCCGCCCCGGCCCCGGCACGCGGAGGGCGACGAGACCGGCGGCCGTGGCCTGGAACTGGTCGACGGGCTCGCGGACCGCTGGGGCTGGGAGCCCGACCACGACGGCAAACGGGTCTGGTGCGAGCTGAACCGCACCCGCACATCCCCGCCCAGCCTCCAACAGCCCCTGACGGTACCGGTGTTCCGCTGAGGACCGGGCCGTGACCCCGATCCGCCCGCTCTTCCCCGACACCCTGTTGTTGCTCTGTTCATGACGTGAAACCCTGCGGTGCTGGAACGGATCGGCCACCCGCCGACGTCCCTCCCTCAGGGCGATCCGGCCGCACAACGGCCGGGCTCCCCCACACCGCCGTGGCTGAATCCGATGTCGTCACACCGGGGGAAGTCAATCCGCATGACATGGAACGAATGGGAACAGATCAAGGCTGACGTGGCGGAACGTCGCTCCGCGGGGATGACGCTCGACCACGCACCGGAGAGGAAGAACGACGGCGAGGGCGATCTGAACCACTCGCGCGGGCCGTGGGCCAGGGCCGCGGGCGCCGCCTCCGACCTGAGCCGGTCCATGACCACCGCCAAGTCCGACCTGGACTCGGCCGACAAGGGCGTCTCGGCCGGGTTGCAGGGGCTCGCGAGCCTGGGCTCGCTGACCACGGTCCTCGCCTCATGGGACGAGCGGCTGACCGCCGTCCAGGGCGAGTGCCGCAACCTCAACCCGGCCCTCCTCGGCGTCTCGAAGACGCTGGGCGAGGTGGACGGCGGCCTCGGGAAGCAGAGCGCGGGAGTCCGGCTGCCGCACCACAAGATAGGCGAGTGACCGCCGTGTTGACGTGGCAGCAGCTACGGGACCTCAAGCGCTCGGAGCTGGAGGACGCGGCGGACGGCTGGGGCAAGGTCAGCAACCGCGCGCGCGGCGCGCTGACCCGCGTCGAGTCCGAGATGTCCGGCTCCCTCACGAAGACCCAGCGGGGCGCGGCGGCGGGCGCGGCCGTGAAGCGCATCGACCGGCTCGGCCGCAACTTCCAGTACATCCACACCGAGTGCGGCCTGGTACGCACGCTGCTGAACGGGCTCGCGGGCGAACTCGCCGCCCCGCAGCGCAAGCTGAAGAACGCGCTCCAGGACGCGGCGGCGCTCAAGTTCACCGTGCACGACGACGGATCGATCACCTATCCCGTCGACGACAAGAGCACGGGCAAACGCGGCACGGAGCCCAACCCGCTGAAGGGCAAGGCGGAGGCCCTGGCCGACGACATCGCCACCGCGCTGCGCGACGCGAACGAGATCGACGGCCGCTACTCCCGTGCGCTCGGCCAGATAAAGGCCCCGAAGGGCCTTGAGGTGACCGACGCGATGCTGGCGGACGCGGGGCACGACATGCGCCTCGCGCGGCAGGCGGCCAAGAACTTCCTCAGCAAGAAGGACATCCCGATGGGGAAGTCCCCCGCCGTCAACAAGAAGTGGTGGGACGGCCTCACGCCCGAGGAGCGGGCCGAGTACAAGGCGCTGTACCCGGACGTGATCGGGGCGATGAACGGCATCCCCAGCGACGCACGGGACGACGCGAACCGGATGGTGCTGGCGGAGCGGCACGGGCAGGCGCAGACGGACCTGAACAAGCTGGACTCGGCGGAGCCGACCAAGTACATGAAAAACCCCAGCGGCAACTACCCGGCCACGGTCATCAACCCCGCCTGGCAGAAGTGGCACGACACGCGCACGCGCCTACAGCAGCAGTTGAAGGGGATGAACAGCATCCAGCGGCGGTTCGACGAGACCGGCGACCGGGGCATGCCCCGCGCGTATCTGCTGGGCTTCGACACCAAGGGCAACGGGCACGCCATCGTCGCCAACGGCAACCCCGACACCGCGCAGAACACGGCGGTCTACGTGCCCGGCTTCACCTCGCGTCTGGAGGGCGCGGGAGGCGACATCAACCGCATGGGCAACCTGTGGCGGGAGGCGCACGCCCAGGACCCCCAGCACAGCCTGTCGACGGTGACCTGGCTCGGATACGACGCGCCGCAGAGCGCGGACGTCCTGTCCGCGAGCGACGCGGAGAAGGGCGGCAGGAAGCTCAACGACTTCATGGGCGGCCTACAGACGGCCCAGGGAGGGCCGTCCGCGAGCCACACCACGGTCATCGGCCACAGCTACGGCTCGACCACCGTGGGCTCCGCCGCCACCCACGGCCACCTCCCGGCGGACGACGTCGTGGTGGCGGGCAGCCCCGGGATGACGACACCGCACGCCAAGGACCTTGGCGTGGGCGCCGACCACGTCTGGGCCGAGAAGAACTCCAACGACTTCGTCCCGGACGGGGGCGGGATCGACCCCGCCCTCACCGGCCCCGGCGACAAGGACGGCGTCCCCCACGTCCCCAGCGACCGCGAGTTCGGCGGCCACCGCCTGACCTCCGACACGGACGGCCACAGCGGCTACTGGGACCCCGGCTCCCAGAGCCTCAAGAACCAGGGGGCGGTCGTCGTGGACCATCCGAAACAGGCGAAGAGGGAGTGGTGAACGGGATGCCAGAAGACGGGGCCGGGGCCGAGGCCGGCGGAGTGGCGGGCGGCGGGCCGCCGGACGGGCTCGGCTACGTCCCCGAGGTCCTCACGCCCGCCGAGGCGGTCTCCAGGACCAGGGCCGTGTCGAGCGAGATCCTGGACATGATCGGCATCCGGAGGGGCAAGGTGACCGAGCCGGGACCGGGCATCGTGCCCCATGAGGCCGATCCCGAGCGGCTGTTCACCACACTGCACCCGTGGTCGGTCTACGACGTCCCCGACGACGCGCTCGAACGCGGCTTCCTGCGGCTCGCGGAGCTGCTGCCGCGGCGGCACTGGCGCATCACGGACCGGGGACCCACCGGAAGCCCCGCGCGCAATCCCGAGCTGACCGCCGACCATGAGCGGGCCAGGTTCGCGGTCAACGCCGAACTGCGCCTGCCGGGGCCGCTCGTGCCGGACCAGCCGCCGCTGATCCTGGTCAACGTCGTCTCCGGGGTGCTGCGCACCGCAGACGGGCACCCCCTGGCGCCGGAGGCTACTCCCGGACCGTGAAGTACGCCCCGAACGCCGCCACGAGATCGTCCTCGGTGATGCGGCCGTCGTGGTCCGGGTCGAGGGCGGCGGTGGCCGTGTCGGCGATGTCGGCGGGGATGCCGAGCACCCGCAGCACCCGCCCCGTGGACGTCACGGTGGTGCCCTCGCCCTCGCCCTCGCTCTCGTCCGCGACGGCGAGGACGGCCCGCAGGAAGGGCCTGGCGATGGCCGTGAACCGCTCCGGGTTGTCCCGCAGCCGCTTGACGGCGCCGGTGACGAACTCGTCCCTGGTGATGCGCTGGTCGCCGTCCCGGTCCGCGATCCCGGCCATGCCCTGCCAGAACGCCTCCGCGCCGATGAACAGCGCCTGGCCGCGGTCCGAGCGCGCGGTCACCCCGAACTCGGCGAGCAGCGACCTCGCCGCCTGGCTGAAGTCCTCACGGTCGATATAGCCGTTGCCGTCCTGGTCGAAGACGGCGAACCGGGCGGCGATCCTGCGTTCGTACTCGCTACTGACCATGGTGTGTCCGGCCGCCTCACATAGTCCGGTGGGTGCGTGTGTCCACCGGGAGCGTACGTCGTCAGGCCGAAGCGGTGACCGTGCCGTAGGGCTTCCTCCCAGGGCACGGAGGTACGGGGGCGCACAGGGGCGCCGGGGGCGCGCGGAGCGGTCAGGCGGACAGCGGGGTGGCGGTGTCGTCGACGGCGGCGGCGAGGTCCTGATAGACGTCGAAGAGGCGCCGCACGCCGAGCGCGGACAGCACGCGGTTCACGTGCGAGCCGTCCTCGGCGCCGTGGGCGGGGAGCACCACGCGCAGCGAACCGTCGCAGGAGCGCATCAGGCGCCGGGTGGCGATCAGTACCCCCACGCCACTGGAGTCGCAGAACATCATGTCCGACAGGTCGAGCACGAGCCGGTGGCGGCCGTCCGCGACGGCCTCGTGGACGCACTGGCGCAGCGTCGGCGAGGTCAGCAGGTCAAGCTCCCCCGATACGCACAGCACGGCCCAGCCGCCCTGCTCGTCGCCGGTCACCTTGAGGGTCACCCTCTTCTGCCTCCCGCTCGGCCGTCACCCGCGGCGCGACACCACCCGGGCATACGGAAGCCCCTCCTTCGCTTCCGTATGCGGGCAGCTTCCCAGGCCGCGCTCCCGTGAAACGCCGAAATGCGAATCGTAAACGGTGCTCCTCGGACATTGTTGGGCGGGAGCGGAAATTCGCAGCAGCGAACCGCCGTACTTGGCCACCGCCCCAGGCACATGCGGGCGGCATGCCCAGCACCGTTGGCCACCGCAACGACCGCGGAGCCGGGGCGCTCCGGCACCGTCACGAAGAGTGAGGCACCGTCGGCGCTGCACTGCCCCCAGGGGGCGCACGGGCCAGGGACACCTCGCCGCGCACGGGTCCGCCGGGACGACACGGGTCCCTGGGGGCGCACGGACGGCCGCCCGGGCGCCCGCGGAATGGCGGAGATCAGGCGGTACGGACCTGCTGGGTCAGGAGAAGACCACCGTGCGGCGGCCGTTGAGGAGGATGCGGCGCTCCGCGTGCCACTTCACCGCGCGGGCCAGCGCCCGGCACTCGACGTCGCGCCCGAGCGCGACGAGACCGGCCGGGGTGACGTCGTGCGCGACCCGCTCGACCTCCTGCTCGATGATCGGGCCCTCGTCGAGGTCGGCCGTCACGTAGTGGGCCGTGGCGCCGATCAGCTTCACCCCGCGCGCGTGGGCCTGGTGGTACGGCTTGGCGCCCTTGAAACTCGGCAGGAAGGAGTGGTGGATGTTGATGATCCGGCCGCTGAGCTGTTTGCAGAGGTCGTCCGAGAGGACCTGCATATAGCGGGCGAGGACGACGAGTTCGACGCCCTGTTCGCGCACCAGGCCGAGCAGTTCCGCCTCGGCGGCCTGCTTGGTGTCGGCGGTGACCGGGATGTGCCGGAAGGGAACGCCGTAGGAGGCGGTCAGCTCGGCGAAGTCGGTGTGGTTGGAGACCACGGCCGCGATGTCCACGGGCAGGGCGCCGCTCCTGGCGCGGAAGAGCAGGTCGTTCAGGCAGTGCCCGAACTTGCTGACCATGAGCACGACCCGGGTCAGGGCCGCGGCCCTGTCGATCTGCCAGTCCATGTGGAAGGAGTCGCCCACGGCGGCGAAGCTCGCGCGCAGCTTGTCCACGTCGGCCGGCTCCTCGACGGAGAACGACACCCGCATGAAGAACAGCCCGGTGTCGTGGTCGCCGAACTGCTGGCTGTCCTCGATATTGCAGCCGGTCATGAAGAGGTAGCTCGACACGGCGTGCACGATGCCCTTCCTGTCAGGGCAGGAGAGGGTCAGCACATACTGCTCGACGGCGGCGGGAGGCGGCGTACTCATCCCGTCAGGGTGGCACACGCGGCGCGCGGCGGCGGCGCGCGTCCACGGGTCGAAACCGCGCGGCGGCCGGTCGGGGGCCCCGGTCAGCCCCCGTTGGCGTTCATGATCTGGAGCACTTCCAGGGTGCGCGGCGGCGCCTCCGGGTCGTCGCCGTCGGCGACCGCGAGCCGCACATGGGCGTCGCGCGCGGCCCGCACCGCCTCGTCCCAGCCGTGGTGGTCGAGGTAGGCGGAGACCGGGGCGTCGGGGCCGACCTGGTGCATGATCCGCAGCACCCGCAGCACGGCGACGTCCACGAGGGACGCCTCCTGGGAGTCACGGAAGATCGTGCCGACGTACTTCTCGGCCGACCAGTTGTCCAGCCAGGTGTCCTCGACCAGCCGGTACACGGCGTCGGTGACGTCTCCGTACTCGGTGCGGCCGGCGAGCCAGCACTCCCGCTGGAACACGGGGTCGGAAAGCATGTGCAGCGCGGAGCGCACATTGCTGCGCCAGCGCCACCACGGCATGTCGTTGAGTGGCATGCCGCCCATGGTGGAGGAGCGACGGGCGCGACGGGAAGACCTCTCCGAACCTTGCACGACGCCTGATCGTACGTTCCGCCGTGCCGGCGCCGCGCACAGGCCCCCAAAGCCCGCTATTCACCCGGGCGTCACCCCTCGTTGGCCAAGGAGCACTCGGACATTTGGAAGACACCGGAATCGTGCGACGACATGACCGGTTTGCACAGCAAGCGCGCCTCCTCCCGTCCGGCACCACCTGCCAGGCGCCGCACGGGGCCGCGCGCGGCCCTGGCGCTTGCCGCGTGCACCGCGCTCACCGCGGGCTGCGGCGTGCTCTCCGGCGGCCCGGACGACGCCCACTCCACCGTCACCGTCATGACCTGGGCGCCCGAGGGCACCAAGGCCACCAACAAGCCCGGTGTACCCGCCATGGCGCAGGCGTACGCGCGCTGGGCCAACGACCACGGCGGGATCGACGGCCACCGGCTCAAGGTGCTCACCTGCAACGACCACAACCAGTCGGACGGCGCCGCCGCGTGCGCCCAGCGCGCGGTGGACGAGAAGGTCGTGGCGGTCGTCGGATCGTACAGCCAGTACAGCCGCGCCTTCCTGAGCCCGCTGGAAAACGCGGGAATTCCCTACATAGGCGGCTACGGCCTGACCGACGAGGAGTACACGAGCCCGCTGTCGTACCCGGTCAACGGCGGCCTCGCCGCGCTGGTCGCGGGCAACGGGCGGCAGCTCGCCAAGACCTGCGGCCCGGTCGCGCTCGTACGGCCCGACACCACCGCGGGCCAGGACCTGCCGCGGCTGCTCGACTCGGGGCTCGACGCGGAGGGCCACGGCCCCGCGACGGACCTGCGCGCCCCCGAGGACGCCTCCGAGTACACCGCCCAGTCCGCGGAGGCGCTGAAGACGGCCACCGAGGAGGGCACGGGCGACGGCTGTGTCTCCGTGTCGCTCGGCGACCGCAACGACACCTTCTTCGACTCGTTCCGGCGCACCAGGAACCAGTTCGACAAGGTCAAGGTGGCCTCGGTGTTCGGCAGCGTCGACCAGTCAGCGGTGGACCGCACGGGCGGCGCGAACAGCCCGTACGAGGGCGCGTACGTGACCGGCTGGTACCCGGTGATCGGCGACGCGCGCTGGAAGCCGATGCGCGACGTGGTCAACGAGTACGCGTTCGGGGACAACAGGATCGACACGGCGGACGCCGGGGTGCAGACCACGTGGATCGCGTACACGGTGCTGCGCGAGGCGATCGGCTCCCTCGGCAAGGACGAGGTCACCCCCGAGGCCCTGCGGCACTCCTTCGACAACGGCCTCAGGGTCGGCACCGGGGGGCTCACGCCGCGCCTCGGCTGGCGGTTCGAGGACCTGATCGCGGCGAAGGGCTTCCCCCGCCTCGTCAACGCGGACGTGACCTACCAGGTGGTGCGCGACGGGCGCCTCGTGCCGGTGCACAAGGGGTTCGTGAACATGGAGAAGACGCTGGAGGACGCGTTCTGACGGCACGGGCCGGGCGGGCCCGCGGCGGGGCGGTCCCGGCCACCGGGGTGGGGGCCCGGTGGCGCGGCTCGGCGGGGGTTCAGAGCTGGGACGGCTGCCTGCTGGTGAGCCCGTACTTCTCGGCGATGGTGTTCCACAGCTTCGAGGCGGTGTTCTTGGCCTTGGTGGCGTCGCCGCTTGCCGTGTTGGCCTTTCCGGCCTGCGAGGTGTTGCGGGCGTGGCCCTTCGGGCAGTTCTTCTTGTTGCCCGCGACCTGGTCGGCCCAGGCCGCGTAGTGGTTGTCGGCGCTCGCCGACGCCTTCCACGCGTCGTTGAGCGCGTCGGTCAGCGCCTGGTGTCCCGGCAGCCGGTCGACGGAGAGTTTGGAGAGCCTGGTGACGAGTCCCGAGCGCTGCTTGGCGGCGCCGCGCAGGTCCTTGGCGGACTGGGCGAGGTCGGTGCAGCTCTTCACATTGCCGACGGCCTTGATCACGGCGGCCCTGCTGCTGTTGCTGTCGCCGAGCAGTTCGTCGAGCGCGGTGGCCTGCGTCTTCGCCGGGTCGGGCGAGGGGGACGCGTCCTCGCTCGCGGGCGCGGTCGCGGAGACGGTCTTGCTGTCGTCCTTGCCGTCGTCGTCACCGCCGCTGCTGAACAGGGCCCCGGCGCCGACCCCGAGGACCACGATGGCGACCCCGGCGACGGCTATCAGCGGGCCCTTGGAGCGCCCGCCACCGCCGCCGCGGCGCCCGCGCCCGCCGCCGTCGCGGCCCGCGCCGTCGTCCTGGCCCGGCGCGCCGTATCCGGGGTGCGGCCCGGGGCCGCCCTGGGGTCCTGGGGGCTGGAAGCGGGGCAACTGCTGGGTGGAGCCGCCGTCGCCCCCTCCAGGCGCCTGGGTGCGAAAGAGGCTGTCGAACTCGGGCGGCGGCTGCCTGGGGCCCTCGGGCTGCGTGGGCACCGGGGCGATGTACTGCGTCGGCTGCTCGTCGGGGCCCGCGCCCTGCACCGGCGCGAGGTACTGGGTCGCCTCGCTGTCGGAGTGCTGGGGGGCGTACGGCTGCGCGGGCTGCTGGGGCGGCGCCGAGTGCTTGGCGTGGCCGGGGACCCGGCCGAGGTAGGCGGTGGCGTCGGCGCCGTGGTCCGCGGCGGCCGGCATCTCGGGCGGCAGCGCGCCGCCGCCGACCGGCGGTATGTACTGGGTGGCGGCCTCGTCCGCGTGGCCCCCGGGCGGCTGCGCGGGGGCGCGGTGCCGGGCGCCGCCCTGCCGCGGCGCGGGGAGCGACGGGTAGCCCTGGTCGCCCTGGTCCCCTTGGTACGGGAGCTGTTGGTAGGCGTCCTGCTGGTACGCGCCCTGCTGCTGCGGCATGCCGTAGTCGTAGTGGCCCGGGGGCCCCGGTATGGGCTCGGGGACGGGCGGCAGTTGGGGCGCCTCGGCGGCGGGGGGCAGGGGCGCCGCGTGCGGGGCCGGGGGGACGCCGGGCTGCTGCCCGGGGGCCTCGGGCGGCAGTTCGCCCGCGTACCCGGCGTCGTTCCACTGCCCGCCGCCCCAGGACTGCCCGGGTACGGCGCCGCCGTGGGTGCCGGGGGCCCCGGCATCCGGGCCCCACGGTCCGCCCCAGGGGCTGCCCTCCGCGGGCGCGGCGCCGGGTGCGGCGGGCGCGGCCGGGGCGGGGACACCGGCGGTGCCGGGCATCAGGGGGGCGCTTCCGTCGGCGGGCAGCACGATGCCTTCACGTGCCTGCCGTGCCTGGGGATGCCGCGGATCGTCACCCTGTCCGCTCTGCGTCACCGGGACTCCTATGTAGCCAAGGGGGACCTCTCGAACGACGGGTCACGCTACCCGGTGATGGCTCGCCAGGGCCATACGGCTCTGGTGGTACGCGCGCGGGGGCGGGCCCGGCCCGCGGCAGCACCCGAAGTGAGGGGCACGGCCCACGGCCGGCAAGTGGCGTTCGTCACGGGCGGAACGGCCCCCGCGCCCCCGCCTCCGCCTCGCTTCACGACGCCCGGAGCGGGCCCCCCGCGCCCCGAGCCGGAGTTGAACGCCCACGGTGGCTGCGGCGAGGGCCCACGGTGGCTGTGAAGGCTCAGGGCGGCCCCGGGGTCCTCAGGGTGGCCCTGGGGCCCCTCCCGCCCAAGGAAGGGCCCCAGGATCACGCGCGTCGGCTTCGCCCCTGCGCGGCCTACGCCGCCTGGAGTTCTAACCTCGCCGCGAACTCCCGTACCACCGGCTCCTCCTTGAACGGCTGGAGGCGTTCCTGGAGGTCCTCCACGTACTCGGAGCCGCGGTTGGAGCGCAGGGACGCGAGGAGGTCCACCGCGCGCAGGCCCGTATGGCAGGCCGCCTCCACCTCGCGCTGCTGGACCTGCGCCGAGGCCAGCAGGACGTAGCCGATCGCGCGGCGGCGCGCCCGTGTCTCCGGATGGCCCTCAAGCGCCTCGCCGGCGCAGCGGGCCGCGGCGTCCGCCTGGCCGAGGTCCCGGTAGCAGTGGGCGAGTTCGTCGGCCAGGTACGCCTCGTCGAAGTGCGCGATCCAGGCCGGGTCGTCGCCCGAGTCCTCAAGCGTCGCCGCGCGCTCCATCGCCGCGAGCGCCCGCCCCGCCACCGCGTGGGTCTCGCGCGCGTCGCCGAGCAGCGCGTGCCCGCGCGCCTCCGCCGCGTGGAACATGGCCTCGGCGCGCGGCGTGACCCGCCCCCGCGTGCCCTCCTGGGCGGCCCGCGCGAGCTGCGCGATCTCCCGTGGGTTGCCCAACTGCGCGGCGAGATGGCTCATGGAGGCCGCCAGCACATAGCCGCCGTAACCGCGGTCCCCCGCCGCCTGGGCGAGCCGCAGCGCCTGGATGTAGTAGCGCTGGGCGAGTCCGGGCTGCCCGGTGTCGATGGCCATGTACCCGGCCAGTTCGGTCAGCCGGGCGGCGGCGGCGAAGAGGTCGCGCCCCACCGGCTCCCGGTAGGAGCCGGACAGCAGCCCCGAGACGACGCTGTTGAGGTAGTGCACGACGACGGGCCGCACCTGCCCGCTGCCGTACTGGTGGTCGAGCGCGACCAGCGCCTCGGTCATGGCGCGCAGCGCCGCCACGTCGGAGGGGCCGACCCGGGGCCCCGCCGAGCGCGCGACCTGCGCGTCCGGCATGGAGATCAGCCAGTCCCTGCTGGGCTCCACGAGGGCCGAGGCGGCCACCGTCGAGCCGGTCAGGAAGTCCCGCCGCCCCACGTCGCTGCGCCACAGCTCCGAGACCTGCTCGATCGCGCCGAGCACGGTCGGGGAGAACGCGAGCCCCACCCCGGAGGCGAGGTTCTTGCCGTTGGCCATGCCGATCTCGTCGATGGTGACCGTTCTGCCGAGTTTGCGGCCGAGGGCTTCCGCGATGATCGCGGGCGCCCGCCCGCGCGGCTGCTGGCCGCGCAGCCAGCGGGCCACGGATGTCTTGTCGTAGCGCAGATCGAGCCCGCGCTCCGCGCCGCAGAGATTGACCCGGCGGGCCAGTCCCGCGTTGGAGCACGCGGCTTCCTGGATGAGCGCCTGCAACCGTTCGTTCGGCTGCCGCGCCACGAGCGGCCTTGCGGCCATGGCGTCCTACCCCCTGAGGCTGCGGTGCCTGCCCTGCACCGGTCGGTATGTGTCCCCGCACGGCCCGGCGCTCCCAGGGGATCGCCGTCACGGACGAGGGGAACCCCTCGGCGGTCACCGAAGAGGCTTCCCGGGTCCATCGATGCCCAGCGGACAAACACCCAATGCGGGACATACGTGAAATACCCGGGTAAGAACTCCGAACGGAACGGGCGCCGACACGGCCCCCGTTCCCCACGGAGCCCCCGGGCGGAGTCCCGGACCGCCGTGCCTCACCCGGTACGGCGGCGGCTCCCCGCCAGGTGTATGGCTACCCGGCGCCCGGGCCCGCCGCCCGTACGCGCCCCCGGACGTGCACCCATGCGCCCCGACCGGAGGAACGATGCTCCTCCCCCGCGCGTCCCGGGGCCGTAACCCCGCGTGACAAAGGAAGTTGAGGAGTGCGTGGAAGAATCCCCAGGAGTCACCGAAGCCGTCATCTCTCCAGGACAGATCCCCGCCATGCGGCTGCCCGCCGCCGCGGTCCCGAACGCACAGGGGCGCGGCGGCCCCGACGCCGCCGCGCTCCCCCGCTCCGGCGCCGCGGACATGGCGGAGGCCGCCGCGGGCTACGTGCGCCGGTGGCACTGGGACGTACTCCCGGGGACCCGCCTTGAGATGGTGGACGGCGTCCCGCGGTGCTCCTGCGGTGTCGCGCACTGCCCCGCGCCCGGCGCGCACCCGGTGGCCGGGGACTGGCCCACGCTGGTGACGGGGAGCGCGAGCGGGGCGCGCAGACTCTGGGCGGAACGCCCTGGGGCATCCGTGCTCCTGCCCACGGGGCGGACGTTCGACGTGCTCGACGTCCCGGAGGACGCCGGCCTCCTGGCGCTGGCCCGTCTCGACCGCATGGGGATCGCCCTCGGCCCCGTCCTGCACACGCCGACGGGCCGGACGCAGTTCCTCGTCCTGCCCGGCACCGGCGCACGGCTGCGCACGCCCGCGCGCCCCCCGCGCCCACGCGCCGCCGGTGGCGGTCCCTCGCCGCGCCGGGGTCTCGTGGTGCGCGGCGAGGGCGGCTGGGTGGCGGCCCCGCCGACCCGGGTCGGCGGGCGCGGCGTCGTCCAGTGGGCGCTGCCGCCCTCCGCCGCCGCCCACTGGCTGCCGGACGCGGAGCACATCGCGCCGACGCTGCGGTACGCCTGCCCCCGGTAGGGAACCGGGGCCGCGCCGCCCGTGCCTCGTCCAGGACCGGATCGCACCGCACTACGCTCCCACCGGGCGCGCGGCGGTGACGCGGCTGCGCCCCGGCCCCGGTCGGCCGAAAGCGGCCGGGGTTGTGCCGGGCCGACGCGGGCAGGGGGATCACCAGAGCGACGGGCGCGGCGGTGCCACGGGTACACGGTGGCACGGGTGCAGGGAGCCTGGGGAAACCAGGGGAAATCTGGGGAAATCCAGGGAAAGGGGCACGGGGGATGAGCGGAGTCGCGGTCCGGGTCGAGGGGCTGTGGAAGACGTTCGGGCAGCAGACCGCTGTGGCGGGGATCGATCTCGAACTGCCGGCGGGCCGCTTCATCGGCCTTGTGGGGCCGAACGGCGCGGGCAAAACCACCACGCTCTCCATGGTCACCGGGCTGCTGCGGCCCGACGCGGGGACGGTCGAGGTAGCGGGCCGCGACGTGTGGCGGGACCCGGCGGCGGTCAAGGCCCGTATCGGGGTGCTGCCCGAGGGGCTGCGGCTGTTCGAGCGGCTGTCGGGGCGCGAACTGCTCGGCTACACCGGGCGGCTGCGCGGCCTGCCGGGCGCCGAGGCCGACAAGCGCGCCGTGCAACTGCTCGACGTACTGGACCTGGCGGGCTCCCAGCACAAGCTGGTCGTCGACTACTCCACCGGGATGCGCAAGAAGATCGGGCTGGCCTGCGCCCTGCTGCACAACCCCGAAGTCCTCTTCCTCGACGAGCCGTTCGAGGGCGTGGACCCGGTCTCCGCGCAGACCATCAGGGGCGTGCTCGAACGCTTCACAGGATCGGGCGCCACCGTCGTCTTCTCCAGCCATGTCATGGAGCTGGTGGAGTCGCTGTGCGACTGGGTCGCGGTGCTCGCCGCGGGCCGCATCCGCGCGCAGGGCACGCTGGCCGAGGTGCGCGGCGACGCGTCCTCGCTCCAGGACGCCTTCCTCGGCCTCGTCGGCGCCACCGGCCGCGACCGCGGCTCCTCGCTCGACTGGCTCGGCGGCGGGAGCGGCGCGTGAGCGCCGGGAACAGGGCGCCCGCGGCGGAGACCGGCGGCGGGGCCCCGGCGGCCGGTGCGGAGGGCTCCGGCGGCCCGCGGGTGCCGTCGCTCACCGCGGTGATGGTGTCGCTCAAGCTGGCCCTGCTCGTGAACGGCCTGCGGCGCTCCTCGGGGCGCAAGGCCGCGTACGTGGTCTCGGCGGTCGTGGTGGTGCTGTTCGCCGTGCTCCAACTGATCGGGCTGATCGCGCTGCGCGGGGTCTCGGGCGCCGGGTCGCTCGCGCTGCTGCTCGCGATGCTGCTCGCGCTGGGCTGGGCGGTGCTGCCGCTGTTCTTCCCGAGCGGCGACGAGACCCTGGACCCGGGCCGCCTGGTGATGCTGCCGCTGCGCCCGCAGCCGCTCGTCCGGGCGCTGCTCGTGGCGTCGCTCGTGGGCATCGGGCCGCTGTTCGCGCTCTGCCTCGCGGCCGGAGCCGCGGTCACCGTGGCGCACGGCGCGGCGGCCGCGGTGCTGGCGGTGCCCGCGGTGGCGGTGCTGCTGCTGAGCTGTGTGGCGCTGTCCCGGTCCGTCGCCGTCGCCAACATCCGGCTGCTCAGCTCCCGCAGGGGCAAGGATCTGGCGGTGCTGAGCGGCCTGGTCATCGCGGTGGGCGCCCAGGTGCTCAACTTCGGCGCGCAGCGCCTCGGTTCTGCGGGCCTCGGCCGTCTCGACCCGGTCGCGGACGTCATACGGTGGCTGCCTCCCGCGTCGGCGCTCGGCTCCGTCGACGCGTTCTCCGACGGCTCCTACGGGGCGGGCACGGCGCAGTTCCTGCTGGCCGTGGCGCTGCTGGTGGCGCTGCTCGGGTACTGGCGCCGTGGTCTGACCCGGCTGATGACCGCCCCCGACGGCTCCACGCTCCAGACCGCCGAGGGGGCGCGCGGCCGGGGCGGGCGCTCCGGCGCGGGGCTCGCGCGGCTGCTGCCGCCGGGCAGGGTCGGCGCGTCGATGGAGCGCGCCCTGCGCTATGTGTGGCGGGACCCGAAGACCAAGGCGGCGTGGGTGACGGCACTGGCGATCGGGCTGATCGTGCCGGTGCTCAACGCGGTGCAGAACTCCTCGTCGCCGTATCTGGCGTGCTTCGCGGCGGGGATGCTGGGCGCGCAGATGTACAACCAGTTCGGGCAGGACACGTCGGCGTTCTGGATGATCGCGATGACGGTCTCGTCGCCCCGCGACGCGTATCTGGAACTGCTCGGCAGGGCGAGCGCCACGGTGCTGGTCACGCTGCCGTACGCGACGCTCGTGACGGTGCTGACGACGGGGCTGCTCGGCGACCTGGGCGCGCTGCCCGAGGTGCTTGGCCTGTCCTACGCGCTGCTCGGGGCGCTGGTGGCGACGGGGGCGTGTGCCTCGGCGCGGGTGCCGTACGCGATGCCGCAGAGCGGGTACAAGAACGTGGCGCCGGGGCAGGGCATGCTCGCGGCGGTCTCGATCTTCGGCGGGATGTTCGCGTCCGCGGTGCTCTGCGCGCCGCTCATCGCCGGCACGATCTGGCTGCACGCGTCCTCCGGCACCCGGCTGACCTGGCTGCTGCTGCCGGTGGGGGCCTGCTACGGGGCGCTGTGCGGCTGGGGCGGCCTGCGGGTGGCGGCGCGGTGGACGGCGCAGCGGCTGCCGGAGATCCTGACGGCGGTCACCCGGTAGGAGTGCGGGACGGGCGCGGGGTGCGCGCGGGCGCGGGGCGCGCAGCACGGCGGCGCGGTGGGCACGGGCGGGCGCGCGGGCGCGGGGTGCGGGCGGGTCTCAGTCGGCGAACGCCCGGTCGAGGAAGGGCTCGGTGGCCGCCCGCCACTCCCGCGGCCTGTCGTAGTGCACGAGGTGGCCCGCGCCCGCGACCTCCGCGTACTCCCCCCTGGGCAGCACGCGCACCATCTCCTGGGCCTCCGCGCGGCCCAGCTCGCCGTCCACGCCGCGCAGCACCTGGACCGGGCAGGAGATCTTCGCCAGCTCGTCCCAGTGCGCGTCACGCGACCAGGAGGCACGTGCCTCCACCATCCGCTCCGGTGAGAAGACGGGGCGCCAGCCGTCGGAGGACTCCGCCATCACCTCGGCGTAGAACTCCCCGCGCGCCGCGCTCGGCCGCTCCACCCAGGGGTCGTCCTCGCCGAACCACTTCCGTACGTCGGCGAGCGTGGCGAAGGGGACCGGCCAGGAGGCGACCCACTTCTCCCACTCCCGCTGGGAGGCGGCGGACTGCGCGGAGGCCCGCATGTCGCAACTGATCACGCCGCGCACCAGATCAGGCCTGCGGGCGGCGAGGCGCCAGGCGGTGAGCGCTCCCATCGCGTGCCCCACGAGCACCGCGGGGGCGAGCCCGAGCTGTTCGAGCGCGGCCTCCGCGTCGGCCACGAACGCCTCCGACGTATAGCCGCCGGGACCCGGCTCACCGCTTCTGCCGTGACCCCGCTGGTCGAGCGCCACCGCGCGATGCCGCTCGGCGAGCCAGCGGGAGGGGGCCGCCCAGTGCGAGGCCCTGCCCATGAGGCCGTGCAGCAGCAGGACGCCGCGGCGCCGCCCGTCGTCGGGCTTGGGCCCCTCGGCGAACTCCCAGGCCGCGAGGCCAAGGCCGTCCGCGCCCCGCACGTCGATACGCCGCGCCATCGATGGCACCCCCTGGGGAAGTTCCTCGCCGCTCGTGCTCTGGTCCACGTCATCCACGCCCGCTACCGGGCCTTGCGAAGCGGGCACCGGTCGCCCTGCGCGCCCCGGGGCGGCGGTAACGCGCCGCCTGTCCGGGAACAACCACCACGCTATCGAACCTGTTTTCGATATCGGGGGTTCCGGCAGTAGCACCCCTCGTTCGAGTGACCATGGTCAAGGGTTGGCGGACGCGGCCGGGGGGAGATCTTCAGCGGGAGGCGGGCCGCTCGGGGAAATTGGCCCGACGGGAGTGACCCTGGGCGCTCGGGGCTCCGGGTCAGCAAGGGGGAGGAGAAGTCCCGGCACCGCACGGAGCCGGGACCTTCTCGCCGTTCACACGGGAAGACCGGCCGCCCGGCACAGCGCGCCGCCCGGTGCCCGCCGGACGTGGCCGCCACGGGCGCGGTGGGCACGGCCCTGACGGGTCGTAAGCGCTGGACCTCACGGCACATCCCCCTACCCCCTCCCGAGCGCGCGGCAGGACCGGTGCGCAGCACCGCCGGAGTCATCCTCAGGTCATATGCCTGTCGCACCAAGCCTTGCACGCGATACGGCCCAACGGGGCCCCCGGGGGCGCCGAATCGGCCGAATTCCGTCGAGGCACAGGCGCGTGGCGGGTGGGGGGTGCCGCTCCGGGGCCGCCGCCGTGGGGCGGGCCCCGGCGCGGGACGTCAGCGCTTGGCGACGAACACGTGCGACGCGGTGGACGTCTCCAGCTCGGCCGCCTCGCCGCTGCTGCCGACGAGCACCCCGCTGGGCCCCTCGGTGACGCTGACGACGGAGCCCGGCTGGACACCGGCGCGACGCAGCGTGTGCATCAACTGGGCGTCCATCTGGATCGGCTCGCCGATGCGGCGCACCACGACCGTCTTGCCGTCGGCGCCCGGGTCGAGGTCGGCGAGGGAGACCAAGCCCTCGTCGAGGAACGGGTCGGCCTGGTCCTCCTCACCCAGCTCCTCAAGGCCGGGGATCGGGTTCCCGTACGGCGACTCGGTGGGGTGGCGCAGCAGGTCGAGGACGCGGCGCTCCACGGCCTCGCTCATCACGTGCTCCCAGCGGCACGCCTCCGCGTGCACCTGCTCCCACTCCAGACCGATCACGTCGACGAGCAGGCATTCCGCGAGGCGGTGCTTGCGCATGACGCGGGTGGCCAGCCGGCGGCCCTCGTCGGTCAGCTCAAGGTGGCGGTCGCTCGCGACCGCGACCAGGCCGTCGCGCTCCATGCGGGCCACCGTCTGGCTCACCGTGGGCCCGCTCTGGTCGAGCCGCTCGGCGATCCGGGCGCGCATGGGGACCACACCTTCCTCTTCCAGCTCAAGGATGGTGCGGAGGTACATCTCCGTGGTGTCGATCAGTCCGGACATACGTGCCCCTCGATTTAGCCGTGCCGGTGCGACGCACCGGACTGTGCGCGCCCTGCCCCCCATACTGACGCATCCCAGTGACATCCGGGCCCAGACAGGTTTCCCGGCCCCGGTTCCGCTCCGGGGCACGACGCTCGGGGGTCTCCCCGATACGCTCCGCGATTGGTCTGGACCTTGACAGGGCGGGGCGGTGGGCCGCAGCGTGTGGGCGACATCGACCGAGAAGGGGCGGGGCGGCATGGCGGACAGCGTGGCTTCGGAACTGGGCGGGCGTTTCTTCGACGCCGCGATATCCCTGCTCCAGCGGGTACGGGACGCGGAGTCGGAGAACATGCGCGCCGCGGCGGCGCTGATAGCCGACACCGTGGAGGCGGGCGGCAGGCTGTTCGCGTTCGGCGCCGGGCACTCCTCGCTCGCCGCGCAGGACACCGTCTACCGGGCGGGCGGGCTCGCGCTGATGAACCTGCTGAACGTGCCGGGCACCGTGGGCGTGGACGTGATGCCCGCCACCCTGGGCTCCGCCCTGGAGCGGGTGGGCGGGCTGGCCTCCGCCGCCCTTGAGTCGAGCCCCGCGCGGGCGGGCGACGTGCTGGTGGTCATCTCGCTCTCCGGGCGCAACACGCTCCCGGTCGAGATGGCGCTGAAGGCGCGCTCCCTCGGGCTGCGGGTGATCGCGGTCACCTCGGTCTCGTACGCGTCGCGTACCGAGTCCCGGCACGCCTCGGGGACCTTCCTGAAGGACCACGCCGACGTGGTGCTCGACAGCGGCATCCCGATCGGCGACACGGTGCTGACCGCCGAGGGCGTCGCGGCCCCGTTCGCCCCCGCCTCCACCGTCGTCACCAGCGCGCTCCTCCAGGCCACCCTGGCGACGGCCGCGGGGCTGCTCGCCGAGCGCGGCACGGAGCCGCCGCTGCTGCGCTCCGGGAACGTGGACGGCGGCACGGCGTGGAACGAGCAGGTCATGGAGGAGTACGGGGACCGGATCTTCTACCGGCGCTGAGCGCGGCCCCGTCCCGCCCCGGCCGCGCCCCACGCGCGCGTACCGCCCGCCCGGCCCCACGCGCGCGTGCGCGCGCGTTCCGTACACATGCCGCAACACACAGGCCGCAACGCATACCGACGAGTGCCGCCGCCGCGGCCGGTATTCGCGCGTAGCGCGAGCGGGCGGGTGTCAGTCGGCCGTGCGGCGGCGAGACAGGTCGAGGGCGACCGCGACGCGGGCGGCGACGCTCTCGCCGTAGACGGCGTCGGCGCGCTCGAAGCGGGTGCGGCTCCGGCCGCGCAGGAAGGTCACCACGCCCAGCGTCCTGCCGCGGCTGCGCAGCACCGCGCAGAGCGCGTGCGCGGCGTCTTCCGGCCACTGGCGCGCCGCCGCCCAGTCCGCCTCCTGCCGCCCCGGCGCGTCCACGCCCGCCGCGGGCGCGGAGGCGCGCACCGAGCCCTCGCGCTCCACGCTCTGCACCGCGGGGTGCCCGGAGCCGTACCCCACGGGCAGCCCCGCGGCGCCTGAGGCCACGGCGGGGCCCGGGTCGCCCGACGGCGTCATCAGGGTCCTCACGAGGCGTACGGGGCCGCTGTCGGGGCTGTACTCCTCGCCGGGCGCCAGCAGGTCGACCAGGGCGTGGTCGGCGAAGCCCGCGAGCGCGAAGTCGAGTTGCACCGCCGCCGCCTCCGCGGGGTCCTCGCACTCGGCGGCGGCCCGCGCGGCGCGGTGGAGCTGGTTGGCGCGGAAGCGGAGCTGGTCGGCCTCCTGCTGGGCCAGCTTGGCCTCCGTGACGTCGAGGAAGAGCCAGCCGACGCCGAGCGGCACGGGCTCCTCCGCGAGCGGCGAGGCGAGCCGCAGGAAGCCGCTGCGCCAGCAGCGCCGCCGCTCCCCCTCGGGGGTGCGCACCGTCAGCCACATCTCGGCGGGCGCGGGCGGCGCCCCCTCCGCGAGCACATGCGTCAGGGCGCTCTCCAACTCCTCGACGCCCTGCGGGATCAGCTCCCCGAGCGGCCTGCCGAGCAGCGCGGTGCGGCCGGTGCCCAGCGCGCGGGCCGCGTGCGCGTTGACCACCGCGGGGCGCAGGTCGGCGTCCACGAGGACCACGCCCCAGGCGGCGTCCTCGAACAGGGCCTCGCTGAGCGCGATGGAGCGCTCCAGGTCGATCTGCGCGTGCACCTCGCTGAAGGCGCAGTACACGCCCGCGGGCTCGCCGTCCGCGCCCCGTACGGCCGCGGACTGGGTGCGCACAAGGACCCGGCCGCCGTCCTTGGTGAGCAGCGCGAACTCGTGCACCTGGCGGCCGGGCGCGCGCATCGCGGACAGCAGCCTGCGCTCCACCTCGCCCGCGTCGGCGCTGCGCACCGCCCAGCCGGCGAAGCCGCGGCGCCCCACGGCCTCGGCGGCCGTCCAGCCGAGGATGCGCTCGGCCTCGCGGTTCCAGTGCGTCAGCACGCCGTCCGCGTCGAAGGCGCACAGGGCCGCGTCCATGCCGTCGAGCAGCGCGGCCAGCAGATCGCCGCCGTCCCGCTCCGGCTCTGACGGGCCGACCTCGTCGGTGGTCCCACTGCGCCGGGAAGCACTCACCAGGCACCCCCTGCCGGGCCGTTTCCACATCAGGCACGGTGTGCCGCGCCCCGCCTCATTCAACTCGAACGTGACGCAACCCACATCGGGTTCCCGCAAGTTCGCCGGGGTTCTCCGGAGGTTTCTCCGGCTTGCCCCGGCCGGGCCCCCCGGCCCCCCTGTCACGAGGGGCCGCGTGGTCACGCTCCGTCCGGCCGTCCTGCTCTGCGGCGCACGTGTGTGCCCCGGGGTGGCCGGGGGCCGCGGGCGTCCGCCACCCCCGATGATGGCTCCGTTCACCCTCGATGAACAACCGTCCACCGCGGGGAAAGGCCGTGCGACCGGCGACGGAGCAGTCGCACAAAACCCCTTGAGCGACGCCGGGGGGCGTGCCTAGGCTGGCACCACTCGGGAAAGGAGGTGGTTCGGCAGATGTATGCATACCGGACGCGAGAGGTGACTGCGGGCTAGCGGCCCGTCATCACACTCAGTGCGGTGCCGGACCAGCGCATGACCTTGGTGCGCAGCCGGCCAATCTCACGCAGTCACCCGACCCGCGGATCGCCGGTACGTCCGGCCGGTTCTCCCCGTTGCGACGGGGGGACTATGGTCCGCGGGTCGTCTGCGTTCCCGGCGGCCGCCACTGCGTGCCACACGGGAACGACCCCGTATCGCACCGGGGCCGCCCGCCGCCCCCTGCCGAGGGCCGTCCTCGAAGCCCCCGGCGCCGCCGCCCCTCAGGGGTTGAGCCGTGTCACCGTCCAGCCGCCGCCCTCCCGGGCCTCGTAGCGCAGCCGGTCGTGGAGCCGGTTCGCCCGGCCCTGCCAGAACTCCACGGTGTCCGGCGCCACCCGGAAGCCGCCCCAGTGCGGCGGCACCGGCACCGACTCGCCCTCCGGGTAGCGCGCCGCAAGCTCCTCGTACGCCCGGTCGAGCGCCTCGCGCGAGGCCACAGGCGCCGACTGCTCGCTCGCCCAGGCGCCGAGCTGGGAGCCGTGCGGACGGGTCCTGAAATAGGCGGCCGTCTCGTCCCGCCCGGTGCGCTCCGCCACCCCCGTCACCAGCACCTGGCGGCCGATCGGATGCCAGGGGAAGAGCAGCGCCACCCGGGGGTTCGCGGCCAGGTCGCGGGCCTTGCGCGAGGTGTAGTTCGTGTAGAAGACGAAGCCGCGGCTGTCGTAGTGCTTCAGCAGGACGGTGCGCGAGCTGGGCAACCCGGCCGCGTCCACCGTCGAGACCACCATCGCGTTGGGCTCGTGGAGCACCCGCCGCCCGGCCGCCCGCGCGGCGTCCTCGAACCAGCGCCCGAACTGCTCCGCGGGCTCCGGCGCGAGATCCTCCTCCGCCAGCCCCTCGGCCTCGTACTGGGCGCGCATCGCGGAGATGTCCGGGCGGTCGTTCGGGCTCTGGGCTGCGGCACGGGCGCGGTCTGTCACGCCGTCATCCTGCCGTACCCGAGCGCGGCGGCGGTCGGGAGGCCGCCCGCTACAGCACCAGGTCCGCCAGCCTGTCGACCTCCTCGATCCTGGCGACGGTCGGGGTGAACGTCAGCTCGGTCATGCCGATCGCCTCGAAGTCCCGCACGATGCCCCTGACCTGGTCCCGGCCGCGTACCACGCCCCGCGCGATGGTGTCCCCGTGGTCCCCCGCGTACGCGTAGTACGTGCGCACATAGCGGTCGGACTCGGCCTCGTGGCGCTCGTCGGCGGCGAAGTACGCGAGCCCGAGCAGCCGCGGCTCGCCCTCGCGGCCCGCCTCCCGCCAGGCGGCCCGCACCTGTCCGACGGTGGGTTCCGCGCGCGCGGGGCCGCCGCCCGCGCCCGTCCAGCCCGCGGCCCAGCGCGCGGTACGGCGCACCGCGCGCGGGCCGTGCCCGCCGATCAGGATGGGCACCGGCCGCCCCGGCGGCACCACGGGCCTGCGCTCGCCGGGGAAGTCGCCGTCCTCGACGGGCTCGCCGCGCCAGGCCGCGTCCAGGTAGGCGAGCTGCCGGTCGAAGACGGCGCCGCGGCCCGCCCAGTCACGCTCCCCGGCCGCGTAGTCGGACTCGCGCGCGCCCACGCCGAGCCCGAGGGTGAGCCGGTCGCCGGTGAGCTGGGCGACCGTCCCGCTGATCTTCGCCAGCACCGCGGTCGGGTACGTCGGCGCCAGGACCGCGTTGGTGACGAGCCCGATGCGGCTGGTCGCGGCGCCCACGGCGGCGAGCGCGGTCAGCGAGTCGTACGACGGGTAGGGAATCCGCCCGATCGTCGACACGAACGCGAACCCCCGCTCCTCCGCCCGCCGCGCCCAGTCGAGCATCAGCGCTCCCGTGGTGCCTGTGGTGGTGTTCGGTAGGGCGATGCCGATGCGCATGGTGCCGTCCTTCTGGTGGTGCGTGTTCACGGGGGCGACGCGTCCGCGGTCGGCGCGCTGCGCGCGGGCGCGGTTCGTACCCTTTTCAACTTCCCTTCCCCGTCGATCTCACACGGCGGCGCCGCCCGCCTCACACGGCCGGGCCCGCCGCGGCCGCTGCGCCGCCGGGCAGCGGCTCGGAACCGGCGGTGTCGCGCAGGTGCGCGGCGCCCGAGCGCCGCGCCCATACGAAGACCGCGAGCGAGACCGCGCCCACCGCCACGGAGTCGTACGGCGCCCGCAGCCGCCCCGAGCCCTCGAACGTGCCGAGCCAGGACAGCAGGGTCAGCGCCCCGAGGTGGACCACCAGCCAGGCGCCCTTGCGCAGTTCGGCCGCCAGGTCGCGGCCGCGCGCGGCGCCGCCGCCGCCGGACGACCCGGAGTCCCGCAGGAACAGGAAGAGCGGCACGGACGCGAGCACGAGGGGCAGTGCGAGCCGCAGGTCGTGCCAGCCCGACCAGTACACGAACTCGCTCGCGACCACGAAGCTCAGCGGCGCGATCCACTGCACCCCCGGCACCCGTCCGACCGCCCCCGCGACGCCCCTGCGCCGGTCGTGCGCGCGGAAGGCCGCGGCGGCGACCGCCGACGACGAGTAGATCAGCAGGTACATGTCGCCCATCACGCTGACGATGTCCTGCCAGCCGCGGAACGGCAGCATGAAGACGACGATCACCGCCAGGTTGAGCAGCAGCGCACGGTGCGGCATCCCCTGGCGGGGGTCGATGCGCATGAAGAAGCGCGGCAGCAGGCCGTTCTTGGCGAGGGCGTAGGTGTGGCGCGCGTCGATCGCGACGCCGACGTACGCCGAGCCGCCGGGCGACAGCACCGCGTCCGCGTAGAGCAGCGTGGCGAGCCAGTGCAGGTTGAGGATCAGCGCGAGCTGCCCGAAGGGCGAGTCGAAGTTCACGCCCTGCCAGCCGTGCCCGAGCAGCGACTCGGGCACGGTGAAGAGGAACGCGAGCTGGAGCGCCAGGTAGAGGGCGACGGCGAGCCCGATGCCGGTGAGGACGGCGGCGGGCACGGTACGGCGCGGGTTGCGGGCCTCGCCGGAGAAGTCCAGGGGGGCCTGGAAGCCGTTGACGGAGTACACGATGCCGCCGCCGGCGAGCGCGGTGAGGCAGGCCGCGTAGCCGTACGGGGCGAAGCCGCCGTGGTCGGTGAGGCGCCCGCCGTGGGTGCCGGAGAGGAACAGCGCGACCACCGTCACCACCGGGATCACGATCTTCAGCAGCGACACCAGGTTGTTCAGCCGCGCGAAGAGGCGCACCGCGAACCAGTTCAGGGCGGTGAGCACGACGCTCAGCGCGGCGGCCACGCCGAGCCCCGAGGCGGTGATGCCGCCGTCCTCGTAGAGGCCGGGGATGTAGTGGGCGGCGTACTGCATGATCGCGCTGATCTCGGCCGCGGTGCCGCCCACGGAGAGCAGCACCGACCAGCCGATCATCGTCCCGACGAGGCGGCCGTTGGCATAGAGCGGCCAGCGCACGGTGCCGCCGCCCTCCGGGCGGGTGGCGCCGAGTTCGACCATCACCAGGGCGATCAGGGCACAGAGCAGGCCGGCGGCCACCCAGGAGATCAGGGCGGCGGGGCCGGCGGTCTGGGCGGCGTAGAGGGCGGAGAAGAGCCAGCCGCTGCCGACGATGTTGGAGAAGCCGATGGAGGTGAGGGCCCAGAAGCCCAGGTCTTTGCGCAGGCGCGATTCCTGGGTCTGGAGGGGGTGGGAGGACTGGGGGGATTGGGGGGCTCGGGGGGTGTTCGGCACGGGGGAAGGGGTTCCCTGGAGGGGTGGGGGGTGAACCTTGGCTGCGGTGGTGGGGGGCGGATTCTGGGCTTCTACGGTGGCGGGGTGGGAGTCGGCATGGGGGTGCACTATATTGCACGTGGAGTTTAGTGGATTGGACGTGAGGGGATGAGTGAGCGGTTGGCGGGCGGGGCCGAGGCTGCCGCGCCCGTGGTGGTGTCGGAGGGGGGCGCGGACGGCGCGGAGGGCGGGCGGCGCGGTGGGCTAGGGCCCGTGGCGCTGGTGGTGTCCGGCTGTGTGTCCGTGCAGTTCGGGGGCGCGCTCGCGGTCTCCCTGATGCCCCGTACCGGACCCGCAGGGGTGGTGGCGCTGCGGCTCCTGGTGGCCGCCGTGGTGATGCTCGCGGTGTGCCGTCCCCGGCTGCGCGGGCACTCGCGCGCGGACTGGGGGACGGTGCTGGCGTTCGGCGTCGTCATGGCCGCCATGAACAACCTCTTCTACCAGGGCGCGGCCCGCGTCCCGCTGGGCGTGGCGGTCACCCTGGAGGTACTCGGCCCGCTCGCCCTCTCCGTGATCGCCTCCCGCCGCCTGGTGAACGTGCTCTGGGCGGCGCTCGCCCTCGGCGGCGTGGCCCTGCTCGGCGGCGGCGACTTCACCGCCTTCGACATGCTCGGCGCCGGCTTCGCCCTCGCGGCGGGCGCGATGTGGGCGCTCTACATCCTCTTCAGCGCCCGTACGGGCCGCCGCTTCCCGCAGGCCGACGGTCTTGCCATGGCGATGGGGGTGGCGGCGGTGCTCTCCCTGCCGATCGGCGTGGCGGCGGCGGGCAGCAGGCTCACCGACCCCACCACGATCGCCCTGGGCGGCGCGGTGGCGATCCTCTCGTCGGTCCTGCCGTACACCCTGGAACTGATGGCCCTACGCCGCCTCCCGGCCCCCACGTTCGCCGTCCTGATGGCCCTGGAACCGGCCATCGCCGCCACAGCGGGCTTCCTGGTCCTGAACCAGTCCCTCGCCCCCACGGACGCCCTGGCCATCACCTTGGTCATCACAGCCAGCATGGGCGCAGTAAAAACCCAACGCCACTGATCTCCTCCTCCCCCACGCCCCCATCTGTGACGCCCACCCCACTGGGCCCGAGGCCCGCCAACGCACCCAAGCCCACACCCACGTACCGCGCACAGACCCCCCACCGGGGCCGAGGCCCCCCACGACGCAAGGGGTGGCGGGGCCGGAAACATGCGCCCGGGCCCCC
>NZ_JBITGT010000008.1:0-304808 GCF_044457285.1 Streptomyces sp. NPDC050560 | reverse complement strand
AGCCCCGGGCCAACCCTCAAGCCCACTTCAACCGCACCTCAGCCCCGCTCCAGCCCCCCCCCCCCCCCCCCCCCCCGGGGGGGCCCCCCCCCCCCCCCCCCCCCCCCCCCCCCCCCCCGCCCCACGTCCAACAGCGGACACACAACCCCACACAACCCCAAAGCCGCCACCGGGCCGAGACCACCAACAACCCCCGCACACCACAGCAACCCCCACCCACCGAACCCCAAAATCCCCCACCGCAACCACCCCCCTACCCCGCACCGCCCTCGATCCCCTCGGCCAACACCTCCGCCAAGTGCCGCGCCCCCACCCCGCCCACCTGCTCAAGCTGCGTCCGGCAGGAGAACCCGTCCGCGATCAGTTCGGCGCCGCCGGGCGCCGCACGTACGGCAGGCAGAAGCTGATCCTCCGCACAGGCCACCGACACCTCGTAGTGCCCCTTCTCGAAGCCGAAGTTGCCCGCGAGGCCGCAGCACCCCCCGCTCAGCTCCCCCACGAGCCCGGCCCGTTCGCGCAGCCGCCGCTCGGCCGCGTCGCCGAGCACCGCGTGCTGGTGGCAGTGGGTCTGCCCGGCGACCTGGCGGTCGAGGCGGGGCGGGTCCCAGTCGGGGGCCTGTTCCTCAAGCGCCTGCGCGAAGGTGCGGACGGAGTCCGCGAGGCGACGCGCGCGCGGGTCGTCCGACAGCAGCTCGGGCAGGTCGGTCCGCAGGGCCGCCGCACAGCTCGGTTCGAGCACGACCAGCGGCCGTTCGAAGCCCGCGGGCTCCAGCAGGTCGAGGGTGCGGCGCAGGACCGCGCGTGCGCGGTCGAGCTGGCCGGTGGAGACATAGGTGAGGCCGCAGCAGACGCCCGAGGGCGGCAGCGCGACCCGGCGGCCCGCGGCTTCGAGTACGGTCACGGCGGCCCTGCCGACGCCGGGCGAGAGGTGGTCGGTGAAGGTGTCGGGCCACAGCACGGTGAGGTTGGGGGCGTCGCTCGGCGCCCGGCGCCGCTGGACGGCCCGGCCCGCGAACCACTGCCGGAAGGTCTGCTCGGGCAGTTCCGGGATGGGGCGCTCCTGCGCGATGCCGCCGAGGCGCTTGGCGAGCGCGGTCAGCGGGGCGATACGGGCCGCGCGGTTCAGCGGGCGGGCGAGGCGCAGCGCGGACGCGGCGCGCAGCCAGCGCGGCAGCATGCCGAGCGCGTAGTGCGCGGGCGGCCTGAGCCTGCCCTCGTAGTGGTGATGCAGGAACTCCGCCTTGTAGGTGGCCATGTCGACGCCGACGGGGCAGTCGGAGCGGCAGCCCTTGCAGGACAGGCAGAGGTCGAGCGCGTCGTGGACCTCCTTGGAGCGCCAGCCGTCGGTGATGACGACGTCCACGGGGCCCGGGCCGTTCTTCGGGCCTTCCGTGCCCGCCAGCATCTCGTGGAGCAGGCGCGCGCGCCCGCGCGTGGAGTGCTGTTCCTGCCTCGTCGCACGGTAGGAGGGGCACATCACGCCCGTGGGTCCCGCCGAGGTGTCGCGGCACTTGGCGACGCCGACGCAGCGGCGTACGGCGGCGGAGAAGTCGCCGTCGTCGTGCGGGTAGCCGAAGGCGGTCGCGACGGGCTCGCGGGGCAGCACCGCGAAGCGGAGGTCGGCGTCGAGGGGGGCGGGACTGACGAGGACGCCGGGGTTGAGCAGTCCTGCGGGGTCCCAGAGTGCCTTGGCGCGCTCGAAGAGCCGTACGAGATCGGGGCCGTACATCCGGGGGAGCAGTTCCGCGCGGGCCATGCCGTCGCCGTGCTCGCCGGAGAGCGAGCCGCCGTGTGCGACGACGACGTCCGCCAGGTCCTCGGAGAAGCGGCGGAAGCGGGCGACGCCGGCCGGGGCGGTCAGGTCGAAGTCGATGCGCACGTGGATGCAGCCGTCGCCGAAGTGCCCGTACGGGGTGCCGCGCAGGCCGTGCTGCGTGAGCAGGGCGCGGAAGTCGCGCAGGTACGCGCCGAGGCGGGGCGGCGGCACCGCGCAGTCCTCCCATCCTGGCCATGCCTCCGAGCCGTCGGGCATGCGGGTGGCGGTGCCGCTGGCGTCCTCCCTGATGCGCCAGAGCAGCCGCTGCCCGGCGGGGTCGGTGACGACGACGGTGTCCCGGGTGCCGGAGGCGCGGGCGACGGCGTCGGCGCGCGCGCGTGCCTCGCCCGGGTCGTCGCCGCCGGTCTCCACGAAGAGCCAGGCGCCGCCGGGCGGCAGCCCCTCGGTGCCGGGCGGCACCAGGTCGGCCGCCATGCCCTCCACGGTGAGCGGGCCGTACGGCAGCAGTCCTGAGGCGGCGTCGGCCGCCGCCGACTCGTCCGGGTAGCCGAGGATCGTGAGGGCACGCGCGCGCGGAGCCTCGACGAGCCTGACGACGGCCTCGGTGAGCACGCCGAGGGTGCCCTCGGAGCCGCAGAACGCGCGCGCCACGTCGGCGCCGTTCTCCGGCAGCAGCGCGTCCAGGGCGTAACCGGAGATGCGGCGCGGCAGTTCCGGGTAGCCGGTGCGCAGCGGCGAGAGAGCGCCGTCGACGAGGGCACGCAGCCCCTCGGGGGCACCCGCCCAGTCCCGGCCGAGGCGCGCGGTGGCGCCCGGCGCGGTCTGCACGGTGAGTTCGGCGACGCTGTCGGCGGTGGTGCCCCAGGCGACCGAGTGGGAGCCGCAGGAGTTGTTGCCGATCATGCCGCCGAGGGTGCAGCGGCTGTGGGTGGACGGGTCGGGGCCGAACCTGAGCCCGTGCGGCGCCGCCCGCTCCTGGAGCCGGTCGAGTACGACGCCGGGCTGGACGACGGCGGTGCGGGAGCCGGGGTCGAGCGCGAGGACGCGGTTCATGTGCCGGGTGAAGTCCAGGACCACGCCCGTTCCGGTGGCCTGGCCCGCGATGGAGGTGCCGGCGCCGCGCGCCACCAGCGGCACGCCCTGCTCCCGGCAGACGGCGAGGGCCGCGGCGACGTCGTCTGCGTCCAGCGGGGCGACGACGGCGCGCGGCACCCGGCGGTAGTTGGAGGCGTCCATGGTGTGCAGGGCGCGGGTGGCGGTCGTCAGGTCCACGTCACCCCGGACGGCGGCGCGGAGCGCGTCCCCGAGCGCCGCGGCCGCGTCGCCCGCGGCGTCGGTACGGTCCGTACGGTTCATGGGGTCCAGCATGCATGCCCGGCCGCCCCCGGGCGGTCAGCTCAGGCCGCGCCGGTACTCCTCAAGGACGGCTCTGGTGCCGGTGGCGGTCTCGGCGTGGGCGACCATGCGGTCCATGGCCTCCATGTGCGCGGAGACCTCGTCGGGCTGGTCGAGGTAGAGGGCGCCCGTCAGATACTCGACGTAGACCATGTCGGGCACCTCGGGGACGGCGAACCTGAACAGCACGAAGGGGCTGTACGTGCCCGGGTGGTGGCCTGCGGCCAGCTCGGCGATCTGGAGGGTCACGTTGGGCAGTTCCGACGCCTCGATCAGCCGGTCCACCTGGGCCCTCATCACCTCGTCGGGGCCGACGGGGCGCAGCAGCACCGTTTCGTCGATCACCGCCCAGAACTTGGGGGCGTCGGGCCTGGTGAGCATCGACTGCCGTTCGAGGCGGAGCGCGACGTGGCGCTCGACGCGCTCGGGGTCGGCGCGGCCGACGGAGCCGGAGGTGAGGACCGCGCGGGCGTAGTCCTCGGTCTGGAGCAGTCCCGGGACGAAGTGCGGCTCGTAGGAGCGGATGGTCTTGGCGGCCTCCTCCAGGCTGACGTAGCCGCTGAACCACTCGGGCAGCACGTCGTGGAAGCGGCGCCACCAGCCGGGCTGGTTGGCCTCGTCCACCAGCCGGGCGAAGACCTCGACGTCGCGCGGCGGCAGCCCGTAGGCGGGCAGCAGCAGCCGCACATAGGGGAGTTTGAGGGCGACCTCGGCGGTCTCCATCCTGCGCACGGTGCCCGGTGTGACGTGCAGCATCCCGCCGGCCTGCTCCCGGGAGATCCCGGCCTTCTCGCGCAGGGTGCGCAACTGCCGCCCGAGGACGAGCTGCCCGATCGTGGGCGCGGACCGCGGTTCGCTCACGCCCGCACCTCCCCCGTCGGATTTAACCGGACCATGGCCGGAAGTCTGCCACAGAGCGTCCGGAAGCGGTTCCCCCCAGTCATCTCCTTTCACACATCCGCCCCACGGGGCGCGCGCGTACCGCCATGGGGCCCTGGCGGGGTGAGACCTATCTCACCGAGCGGACATACCGCCACCCCATTTCGGGAAAGAGCTACGCTCCAGGGCGTGGCTGAGATCCGGATTCCCGCAGACATCAAACCCGCGGACGGCCGTTTCGGCGCGGGCCCCTCCAAGGTGCGCACGCAGGCGCTCGACGCGCTCGCCGCGACCGGCTCCTCGCTCCTGGGCACCTCCCACCGCCAAGCCCCGGTCAAGAACCTGGTGGGCAGGGTGCGGGAGGGCGTGCGCGAGCTGTTCTCGCTGCCGGACGGCTATGAGGTCGTGCTCGGCAACGGCGGCTCGACCGCGTTCTGGGACGTCGCGACCCACGGCCTGGTGGAGAACAAGTCGCAGCACCTCTCGTTCGGCGAGTTCTCCTCGAAGTTCGCGAAGGCCGCCAAGCTCGCGCCCTGGCTCGCCGAGCCGACGGTGATCAGCTCGGACCCGGGCTCGCACCCGCTGCCCGAGGCCGAGGCCGGGGTGGACGTGTACGCGTTCACGCACAACGAGACCTCCACGGGCGTCGCGATGCCCATCAAGCGCGTCGCGGGCGCCGACGACGGCGCGCTCGTCCTGGTCGACGCCACCTCGGGCGCGGGCGGCCTGCCGGTCGACATCGCCGAGACGGACGTCTACTACTTCGCGCCGCAGAAGTCCTTCGCCTCCGACGGCGGCCTGTGGCTCGGCGTCTTCTCCCCCGCGGCCCTGGAGCGCGCGGCCCGGGTGCACGCCTCGGGGCGGCATGTGCCCGAGTTCTTCTCACTGCCGACCGCCATCGACAACTCCGTGAAGAACCAGACGTACAACACCCCCGCGGTGGCCACCCTGTTCCTGCTCGCCGAGCAGTTGGACTGGATCAACGGCCAGGGCGGCCTCGACTGGGCGGTGCGCCGCACGGCGGCCTCGTCACGGACGCTGTACGGCTGGGCGGAGGACTCCAAGTACGCGACGCCGTTCGTGGCGGACCCGGCGCAGCGCTCCCAGGTGATCGGCACGATCGACTTCTCCGACGAGGTCGACGCCGCGGCGGTCGCCAAGGCGCTGCGCGCCAACGGCGTCGTGGACACGGAGCCGTACCGCAAGCTCGGCCGCAACCAGCTCCGGGTCGCGATGTTCCCGGCGATCGACCCGGCGGACGTCGAGGCCCTGACGAAGTGCGTCGACCATGTGATCGAGCACCTGTAGCACAGGCTCCCGGGGGCCTCGGTCCCTCCTGAGCCCCGGAGGCCCGGCCGTCGCGCACCGCGTGCGGCCGGGCCCTTCGTCACTTGCGGCGCAGCACCCGCTTCCCGCCGAAGATCACGACGAGCGCGAGCACCAGCACCATGGCGCCCTTGGTGTAGTCGGGCTTCAGCTCGGAGACGTCCTTGCCGCCGTGGGAGGACCCGGAGTCCGGGGTGCCGGGCACCCCCCGCGCCTGCACCTTGCTGTTCGTGCCCTCGGAGCCGTACAGCAGCGTCCTGCCGTCCGTGGTGTACGTGACGGACTCGCCCTGCTGCTGGAGGGGCACCGTGAGGCGGCCCTTCCGCTTGGGCCCGCCGTCCTTCCAGTCGTAGAGGATGCCGCCGAAGTAGCCGCGCAGCGCGAGGTGCCTGCCGTCGGGCGAAAAGGCGCCGTCGGTGACCCAGAGGTCGATGGTGGCGGTCTTGCGGAAGATGTTCATGCCGGAGGTGGAGAGCTTCGCGGGGCCCGCGTAGAGGGAGCCGCCGTCCTGGTTCTTCTCGGCGATGTAGACCCTGCCGGTGACGGGGTGCACCATCAGCGCCTCGGCGTCCCGCGGCCCGTTCGCGTAGCGGACGTCGTACTGGGTGGCGTCGACCGTCTGGTCCTTCAGCTCCTTGGGCTCGGGCAGCTTGTAGATCCAGACGTGGTCCCACTTGCCGCCGAGATTGTCGCCGATGTCGCCGACGTAGAGCGTGTCGTGGGGACCCATCGAGATGGCCTCGACGTCGCGGGGCCTGCCGACGCCCTTCATGGTGACGGTCGCCACCGTCTTCCCCGTCTTCGAGTCCACGGCGTAGAGGTACGGGCCGTCGTCGGAGTCGTTGTGGGTCCAGTAGATCCCCGGGTGGGCGCGGCTGGCGGCGAGACCGCTCGACTCGGTGATCCGCGGGTCCTTGATGGTGAACCCGGAGTCGCCGTCGGCCGCGGCGGCCCATCCGGCCCCCACCACCGCCAACAGGACCCCCACCAGGAAACTCCCCAAGACGCGCATGCTCCCCAGCGTCCCACCCCCGGGCCGCGGGCGGGTCCCGAGGGCCGGATTCCACGGGTGGCGGCCCGAATTCGCCGGGCGGTACGGGAACGGCGGGCGGCGGGCGGTGTCTTCTGGGGGGCGCTTCGGTGTCTTCTGTGGGGCGCTTCGGGCGGGGCGCGTGCCCTTTTGATTATCGGATCGTTGGACCGTACGACCCGAAGGAGGCGCCATGGGCCTGTTCGACTGGTGGAACCGCAGACACCCGCTCACGGCCGGGCCGCCGCCCGCCGTCATCAGGGAGGAGCACCAGCCGGCCGTCGCGCCGGGACCCGGCGTCCGCTCCTGCCACACCTGCGACATCCGCTGGTACAGCCCGCTCGCCCGGCTCCGCGACACCGGGGAACTCGACCGGCGCGGCATGGACGGCGACTGCCGGGTCCGCGCGAGCTGGGCGGCCACCATGGGCCTCACCTGCTCGCGCTGCGGCCTCAGCGTCTGCCGCGGCCACATGGGCGAGCCCTCGACCAACGCCCCGGTCCCCCAGGCCGAGGACTACCACTGCACCCTGTGCGCCGCGCCCCTGCGGCACGGGTGAGGGGCGGCCCCCGGCCCGGGTGCCCCGTGCGGGGCGTGCCGCCCTACAGCTTCCGCTCCCGGCAGTCCTTCTCGGTGCCCGCCTTGTAGAGGCAGACCCGTACCGTCGGCGAGGCCGACACCCCGGTGCCCGTGAAGGTGCCGCAGCCGTCCGCGAAGGCCCCGTCCGCGCCCTGGAAGGCGGTGCCGCCCGTCACGTACGCGCGTACGCCCCAGCCGTCCGCCTCGTTGTCGCACACCCGCAGCGTCGCGGCGCCGCCCGCGTCGACCGCGAGGTTCGCCCAGCCCGCCCGCTGCCCGGCGCCCGCGAGCACCGCGCCGGTCTTCGCGCGCGGCGCGGCCCGCACCGCCAGGTCGGTCACCACGGCCCGGTGGTCGGAGGCGCCGGAGTCGACGGTGTGCGCGGCGGTCACATCGAGGCCGGGGCTCGCGTACGTGTAGTCGATACGGGCGTCGTCGCCGCCGGAGTGGGTGACGACGTCGGCTCCCGTGTTGGCGGCCACCTCCGTCCACGCGTCGTAGAGTCCGGTGGCGGCGAGTACGGGCCTGAGCGGGTCTCCCGGGCGGAAGTTGAGGTCGCCGGTGAAGAGGACCGGGGTAGTCATGAGGTCCGCCGGCAGCTTGTCCGCGATGAACCCGGTCTGCGCGGTGCGCCGGGCCGTCGGGGCCGCGCCCTCCCCCGCGGAGAGGTGGGCGGTGTAGACGCGCACGTCGCTGCCGCCGACCCGGATACGGACCCCGCCCATGCTGTGGTCCACGGCGCCGCTGTCGTCGTTGGGCAGGATGTAGCTGACCTTCTCCGCGATGGCGGCCCTGGTCAGGATCAGCTCTCCGGCGGAGCCGCCCTGGTCGTCGACGTCGCCGCGGGCGAAGTGGCCTTCGTACTCGGGGAAGTCGTCGAGCAGCCGCTGCCACTGGTTGATGCCGGGCGAGCCGTCGACGTCGTGGCCCGAGTCGTTGTGGACCTCCTGGAGCGTGACGACGTCGGGGGACTCGGCGCGGATGGTGGACTCGACGGCGTCCCAGTTGGCGTCGCCGTCCGAGCTGTTGCCGCCCTCGATGTTCCAGTCGAGCACCCGCAGCGAGGTGGCGGCGGCACCCGGCGGCGCGGACGCCGTGTCCTCGGCCCCCGCCGGGGCGGCGAGCGCCCCCGCGAGGGTCAGCGCGACTAGCGCGGCGGCACCGGCAAGGCTGGCTCGCATCCCGACCTCCGTGTCCAAGTTCCCCGTGGTACGCGGGCGTTGACCGCTCGCGCGGGGCCGATGGTGCCACGGGGGCGGAGCACGCGGAAGGGGACGGTGGGGCGGGGCTCAGATGTAGACCAACACCGTCCCAGCCCCGAACCCAGCCGCTACCAGCGCCCGTGCACCTGCTCCCTGATACGGGAGTCGTACAACCCCCTGATCCGTGCGAGGAGTTCCGGGGAGAGGTCCTGGACCCCGGCGGACTCGGCGTTGGCGACGGCCTGTTGCGGGGAGCGGGCCCCGGGGATCACCGAGGTGACGCCCTCCTGCTGCACCACCCACCGCAGCGCGAGCTGCGCCGGGGTCACGCCCTCGGGCGCCAGCGCGGAGAACTCGGCGGCGGCGTCCACGCCGGTGGCGTAGTCCACCCCGGAGAAGGTCTCGCCCTGGTCGAACGCCTCGCCGTGCCGGTTGAAGGAGCGGTGGTCGTTCTCCGCGAACACCGTCTGCCTGGTGTAGCGCCCCGACAGCAGCCCGGAGGCGAGCGGCACCCGCGCGATGATGGCCACTCCGGCCTCGCGGGCGGCGGGCAACACACGTTCGAGTGGTTTCATCCGGAACGCGTTCAGAATGATCTGCACGCTCGCCACGCCGGGCCGCGCGATCGCGGTCAGCGCCTCGTCGCAGGTCTCCACGCTCACCCCGTAGCGCGCGACACGCTCCTCGGCGACCAGGGTGTCCAGCGCGTCGTACAGCGCGTCGGAGGAGTAGACGGCCGTCGGCGGGCAGTGGAGCTGGACCAGGTCGAGCCGGTCCACGTTCAGATTGCGCCGTGACCTGTCGTTCCAGGCGCGGAAGTTGTCCAGGACGTAGTTCTCGGGCAGTTGCTCAAGGCGCCGGCCCATCTTGGTGGCGACGAACACGTCCGCGTCCGGGCGCGCGGCGCGGAACGCGGCGATGGTCCGCTCGCTGCGCCCGTCCCCGTACACGTCCGCGGTGTCGAAGAAGGTGACCCCGGACTCGACGGCCGCGTCCAGCACGGCGAGCGCGTCCTTCTCCGCCACGTCGCCCCAGTCGGCGCCCAACTGCCAGGTCCCGAGTCCCACGACGGACAGCGCCGTCCCCAGCCTGCTGCTCTCATGTTGCTCCATGCCACCAGTGTGACAAGCGCCCATGGAGTCGCAGGTCATACCCTCACAGGAGTCGCGCGTCCCGCCGTGACCAAGATCCCGTGCGTATCGTTGTACCGCGCGGCTGCCCGTGTCCGTGGGTGGCCGGGGAGGAGCGCCACAGTGACCGTCGTAGAAACCGACAGGATCAAGATGGCCGAGAACGTTGAAGACGCTGCGAACGTCGGAGAACGCTCCGTTGACATGTTGTTCGACTGCTTCGAGCGGCAGCCTTCCCTTGAGGGTTACAAGATCGAGATCGTCGAGGGAACCATCCACATGGCGCCGCAGCGAGACACTCACTGGCAGATCATCCGAAGGATCGTCCGTGCCCTCGAAGACAAGTTCGGTCTGGACCTGAAGATCACCTCTGACGTCCGCATCGACTTCCCCGGGCACGGGAACGGCCTCGCACCCGACATCGCCAAACTGCGCGACGACGCGGAGAAGGACAGCCGCGGACGCTGGCAGTACGGGGACGTCGAACTCGTCGCGGAGGTGATCTCCCAGGGCACCGCCGCGGTCGACTACGGCCCCAAGAAGGAGATCTACGCGGCGGCGGAGATCCCCGTCTACCTCATCGTCGACCCCTACCGGCGCTGCTGCATCGCCTACACCGACCCCAAGGAAGGCGAGTACCAGTACGAGAGCAAGTCCCTCTTCGGCGTGGACGTCGACCTCACCACCACGCCCGTGGCCCTCACCCTCCACACCACCGACTTCCCCCGCGACTGACCCCGCCCACCGACCCGGCGAACCCTTCGAACAGCCCCGCCCGCCGCACCGAACACTGCCACCCGGCCCCCTGCGGTCCCGCCGTCCCGCTAACGTGAATTCCCGTGGCGGGAAACCGGATATCCGGCGAGGGGCGCGGCGATGGCGCCGCGCGGGGCGCGCCCGTGCGGAGCGTGGCGCTCGCGCGGGGCGCGGACGGGGCGTGGCCCGACTGGCTGCGCCACCCGGACCGCTGGCCCACCGCCGCCTCCTGGGACGCGCTCGCCGCGGGCGCGCACCGGGCGCGTACCGCCCAGGACGGCCCCCCGCTGCCGTCGTACATCCCCCGTGACGCCGACGCCGAGCTGCGCGAACTGCTCACCACCGCCGCCGCACAGGGCGGCCTCGTGCTCGTGGTCGGCGACTCCACCGCGGGCAAGACCCGCACCGCGCACGCGGCGCTGCGCGCGGTGCTGCCGGGGCACCGGGTCCTGGTGCCGCCGCCCGCGGGCGCCGCGCGGCTCGCCGCCGCGCCCGGCGCGGTCGCCGCCTGCGGGCTGTCCTGCGTGGTCTGGCTGGACGACCTGGAGGCCCATCTCGGCCCCGGCGGCCTCGAACCCGACGTGCTCGACGCCTTCATACGGCTGCGGGTACCGCTGCTGGCGACCATGCGTGCGAAGCAGTACGAGGCGTTCAGCGCCGCGGACGACGACGACCGCGCGGGCGACCCCGGCGCCCGGGTGCTGCGCCGGGCCGCGGTGGTGGACCTGGAGCGGCGGTGGAGCCGCCCGGAGCTGGAGCGCGCCGACACCGTGGACGACCCCCGGGTCGTCGACGCCCTCACCCACCACGGCCCGTACGGCGTCGCCGAGTACCTGGCCACCGGGCCCGCGCTGCTGCACGAGTGGCGGCGCGCCAGGGCCGCGGGCGGCCATGCCAGGGGCGCGGCGCTCGTCTCGACCGCGGTCGACCTGGCGCGCACCGGGATCTATGGGCCGCACCCGGCCGAGCTGCTGGTCAGGCTGCACGAGCGGCGTCTCGCGGCGGCGGGCGCCGCGCCCGGCGGGGCCGAGTCGGTCGAGGAGGCGTTCGCCTGGGCGACCCGGGTGCGCGGCGGGGTCACCGGGCTGCTGGTACCGGCGGGCGAGGGGCGCTACACCCCGTTCGCGTACCTGGTGGACCACGCGGACTGCGAACTCGACGCCTGGATGTGGCAGACCGCGCTCGAACTTGCCGACGGGCGCTTCGGGATGTTCTCGGTCGGTACGAGGGCGTGGCGGGCCGGGGAGTTCGCGGTGGCGGAGCGTGCCTGGCGGGCCGCCCACGAGGAGGGGGTGGGCGCCGCGACCAACAACCTCGCCACGCTGCTCGCCACCACGGGCCGCCGCGAGGAGGCCGAGGCGCTGTACCGGCGCGGCCTGGAGTCCGGGGACACCGACATGGTGGTCAACTACGGCAAGCTGCTGGCCGAGACGGGCCGCGCGGGCGAGGCCGAGGGCCTGTACCGCAGGGCGGCGGACGACCCGAGGGCCCGCTACAACCTGGCGATCCTGCTGGCCGCGACCGGCCGCACCGGGGAGGCGGAGGCGCTGTACCGGCAGGCGCACGCCACCGGCAACGTCTCGGCGACGTACAACCTGGCGGGGCTGCTCCAGAACACCGGGCGGGTGGCGGAGGCCGAGGTGTTCTACCGGCAGGCCAGGGACCGCGGCCACCCCGCGGCCGCCAACAACCTGGGCAACCTGCTGGCCGACGCGGGCCGCCTCGACGAGGCCGAGGCGGTCTACCGGGAGGCGTACGAGAGCGGCAGCGCCGCCGCCGCGAACAACCTGGCCATCCTGTTGGAGGAGGAGGGGCGTCTTGACGAGGCGGAGGCGCTGTACCGGCAGGCGCACCGGGCGGGGAGCACGGCCGCGACCGGCAACCTCGCCATCCTGCTTGAGGACACCGGCAGGTTCAGGGAGGCCGCCGTGCTGCGGGCGGCGCCGTCCGTGGCACCGGGGGGCGCCACAGGCCCCGCCCCTCTTGCATAGAGCGCACTCAAGGTCGTTGGCTGGTGGACCATGAAGTACACGCAGCTCGGACGCACGGGCGTCAAGGTCAGCCGTATCGTCCTCGGCACCATGAACTTCGGTCCGCAGACCGACGAGGCCACCAGTCACGGCATCATGGACGCCGCGCTTGACGCGGGGATCAACTTCTTCGACACCGCCAACGTGTACGGCCAGGGCGAGAACAAGGGCCGTACCGAAACGATCATCGGCAACTGGTTCGCGAAGGGCGGCGAGCGGCGCGAGAAGGTCGTGCTCGCCACGAAGGTGTACGGGAACATGGCGGCGGAGGGCGACGCCTGGCCGAACCACGACCGCCTCTCGGCCGTCAGCATCCGGCGCAATGTGGAGGCGAGCCTCAGGCGGCTCAAGACCGACCACATCGACCTCTACCAGTTCCACCACATCGACAGGTCCACCCCGTTCGAGGAGATCTGGCAGGCGATCGACGTCCTGGTGCAGCAGGGCAAGGTGCTGTACGCGGGCTCGTCCAACTTCCCCGGCTACAAGATCGCCCAGGCCAACGAGACCGCGGCCAGGGTGGGCGCCTTCGGCCTGGTCAGCGAGCAGTGCCTGTACAACCTGGCGGAGCGGCGCGTGGAGATGGAGGTGCTTCCGGCCGCGCGTGACTACGGCGTGGGCGTCATCCCGTGGTCGCCGCTGCACGGCGGGCTGCTCGGCGGTGTGCTGAAGAAGCAGGCCGAGGGCGGACGCCGCTCGGGCGGCAGGGCCGCGGACGCGCTGAAGGACCCGGCGCAGCGCGCCCAGGTGCAGCGGTACGAGGACCTGCTGGAGAAGCACGGTGTCGAGCCGGGCGAGGCGGCGCTGGCCTGGCTGCTGACCCGCCCCGGTGTGACGGGGCCGATCGTGGGCCCGCGCACCGCCGAGCAGCTCGCCTCCGCGGTGCGCGCGGCGGACCTGGAGCTGTCCGGCGAGGTGCTGGACGAGCTGGACGCGATCTTCCCGGGCACCGGGCCGTCCCCCGAGGCTTTCGCCTGGTAGGGGCCTTGACGTGCGGGGCCGTGCGCGTGGCGGCCGCGGTCAGTTGTTGACCGCGGCCGCCACGATCACGACGACGAACATCAGCACCAGCACGGCGGCCATGATGCGGTTACGGGTCTTCGGGTCCACGTGGCGAGCCTAACCGGCGCCGCCGAGCGGCCTTCGGTCGACCTGGGTGTACCGCGGCCGCTCGCCCGGGACCCCGGAGCGCGGCAGCTCGCTGCCGAGGAGGACGAGTTCACGTACCGTCCAGTCGCCTGTGGTGAACCCGTCGAGCGCGGAGACGGCCGCGGGCAGGCCCGGCAGCGTCCGGGCGCGGGCGAGGGTCAGATGCGGGCGGTAGCGGCGCTCTTCGCCGGGGAGCCCGGCGCGCCGCCCGGCGGCCGCCGCCCGCTCGGCGAGCCGTCGGAGGGCGGGCAGGTCGCCGCCGGCTCCTGTCCACAGCACGGTGTCCCCGAAGTGCCCGCCGCCGCCGAGGCCGATCCTGAACGGCGCGGTGCGCGCGGCGGCGCGGCCGAGGCGGTCGGCGAGGACGGCGGTGGCAGGCCCGTCCGCCTCGCCGTAGAAGGCCAGCGTGAGGTGCCAGGACTCGCGCCGGGACCAGCGGACCGTATGGCCCTCGTCCGGCAGTGCGGCACGCAGCCCGGCCACGGCCGCGGCCACCGCGTCGAGCACGTCGGCGGGCGGCACGAGCGCGGCGAAGAGTCTCATGGGCCCATTGTGGGCGCGCGGGTACGGGCCGGTGGCGTCAGCGGCCGGGGGCGGTGAGGGCGTCGGCGGGCAGGCCGAGGCGGTCGCGGAAGACCTCGCGGCCCGCGGCGGTGACCGCGACCGCGCGTCCGCTGCCGATGCGGGTCACCCAGCCCGCGTCGAGGGCGCGCCCGCAGAGCGCGGCACCGGCGGCGCCCGCGAGGTGCGGGCGGCGCTCGGTCCAGTCGAGGCAGAGCCGTACGGCGGGCCTGCGCCCCGCGGTGGGCAGGGTGACGCCGAGCCCGCCGAGCCAGGCCGCGCCCTCGGGGGTGAGGGCGGGCCCGTGGTCGCTGTCGATGAGGCCGCGCGCGGACATGGCGTCGGTGATCGCGACGCCCAGGGTCCCGGCGAGATGGTCGTAGCAGGTGCGGGCGTGCGCCAGCGCGCCCTGGCGGCTCGCGGCCGAGAGCGAGCGCGGCGGGCGCGGCGGCTCGGGGGCCAGCGAGGCGAGGTGCTCGATCAGCTCGGCGACGTGGTGGTCGCGGAGGCGGACGTAGCGGTGGCGGCCCTGCCGCTCCTCGGCGAGCAGCCCGGCGGCGACGAGCCCGTTGAGGTGCCCGGTGGCGGTGGAGGCGGCGACGCCCATGTGCCGGGTCAGCTCACCGGCGGTCCAGGCGCGCCCGTCGAGCAGCGCGAGGCAGAAGCCCGCGCGCGTGCGGTCGGCGAGGAGCCCGGCGACGGCGGCGAGCCCCGGGGCGGTGGCCGATGCGTGACGGGGTTCCATACGGACCATGGTGCCCGAGGCGTGCTTCGGCGACCGCCGAAGAGTGTGGGCCGGGGGCGTGGGGGCGGGGTGCCCGGGGACGCGTCACGCGGTGGTGGCGCGGGGTGCCGCGTCACGCGGCGGCGGTCAGCTCCTCCCTGGGGACGAACTGCACGAGCTGGCTGCCCCTGCGCAGGCTCACCCGTACCCGCAGGTTCGCGGCGCGTACCAGCAGGAGGCCGACGCCGATCGCGGCGAGGGCGCAGACGAGGCCGCCGATGGTGAAGGAGAGGCGCACCCCGAAGGAGTCGGCGAGCCAGCCGAAGAGAGGGCCGCCGAGCGGGGTGCCGCCGGTGAACACCATCATGTACAGGCTCATGACGCGGCCCCGCATCTCGGGGTCAGAGCCCATCTGGACGGTCGAGTTGGCGGTGACGTTGGAGGTCATGCCGACGATGCCGACCGGCACGATCAGCAGCGCGAACAGCCAGGTGACGGGGGACCACGCGGCGACGATCTCCAGCACGCCGAACAGCGCGGCGGCGCCCGCGAGGATACGCAGCCTGGTGCTGCGTCTGCGCGCCGCGAGCAGCGCCCCGATCAGGGAGCCGACCGCCATCAACGTGTTGAACAGGCCGTACATGCCGACGCCGCCGTGGAAGATGTCGTCGGCGTAGGCGCTGAGCCAGATCGGGAAGTTGAAGCCGAAGGTGCCGACGAAGCCGACGAGGACGATGGGCCAGATCAGCTCGGGGTGCTTGGAGACGTAGTTCAGGCCCTCGCGCAACTGTCCCTTGCCGCGCGGGGTGCGGGGCATGTCGTACAGCTCGGAGGCCCGCATGACCAGCAGTCCCGTGATGGGGGCGACGAAGGAGAGGCCGTTGGCGAGGAAGGCCCAGCCGGGGCCGACGGCCGCGGTGAGGACACTGGCGACGGCGGGGCCGATGAGCCGGGCCGACTGGAAGTTCGCCGAGTTGAGGCTGACTGCGTTGCGCACCTGGTCGGGGCCGACGAGTTCGGAGACGAACGACTGCCTGCTGGGGTTGTCGACGACGGTGACGAGGCCGGTCCAGAAGGCGGTCAGATAGACGTGCCACACCTGGACGTGCCCGGAGAGGGTCAGCGCGGCGAGGAAGAGGCCGCCGACGCCCATGGCGCCCTGGGTGCACAGCAGCAGCTTGCGCTTCTCGAAGCGGTCCGCGATGACGCCGCCGTAGAGGCCGAAGAGCAGCATCGGCAGGAACTGCATGGCGGTGGTGATGCCGACGGCGGCCGAGGAGCCGGTGAGGCTGAGGACCAGCCAGTCCTGGGTGATTCTCGACATCCAGGTGCCGGTGTTCGATATGACGGCGCCGGAGGCGAAGAGCCGGTAGTTGCGGACCCGGAGCGAGGCGAACATGCCGCCGCGGTTCTTCTCCGCGGTCAGGGCCGCCCGGGGGCGGCCCGCGCCGGGTGCGCCCCGGGGGGCGGGGGCGGGGGTGCCCCGGTCGTCCGCGGGGCGGGAGGACCGGTTGCCGCCGGTGCCGCCGGGCTCGCAGGTGTCGCCGGTGCCGCTGGGCTCGCCAGTGTCGCCGGGCTCGTGGGCGCTGTCGGTACTGCTGTCGTCCCCGGCTTTCCCTGTGTCTCCGGTGTCGCCGGAGGCGCCGGTGGGCGTGTTCTCGTTGTCGGGCTGCGGTGCGGGGGCGGAGTCTGCTCCGGGGCCCGTACTCAAAGTGGGTTCGCCTCCCTGGCGTCGGGGCACGCGTGGTCATGGCGCGCCGTGGTGGTGACCTGTCCCGGGGTGCCCTCGCCTCGTGGGCGCTGCGGGCACCGCCAGGTCACGGCGGTGTGGGGGTGTGGTCGCGGTGGGGGGTGCGGGGTGTGCGGCTGCCGGGGATCACTGGCGGGCCAGCTTCTCCAGTACGGGGGCGGCGGAGCGGAGTTTCGCCCACTCGTCCTCGTCGAGTCCCGAGACCAGCTCGGCCAGCCAGGCGTTGCGTTTGCGACGGCTCTCGTCGAGCATCGCCTCGGCGCGCTCCGTCTGGGTGACGACCTTCTGCCTTCGGTCCTCGGGGTGTGCGTCGAGCCGGACCAGGCCCTTGGCTTCGAGCAGCGCCACGATGCGCGTCATCGAGGGCGGCTGCACGTGCTCCTTGCGGGCCAGCTCGCCCGGGGTGGCGGAGCCGAACCTGCTGAGCGTGCCGAGCACCGACATCTCCGTCGGGCTCAGCGACTCGTCGACCCGCTGGTGCTTGAGTCGACGCGACAGGCGCATGACAGCCGAGCGGAGTGCGTTGACCGCGTCCTCGTCGTCGCCATGGGACAGTTCCAGCATGTTATTTAGGGTAACTCATTACTATGCCTAAAGAACACTCTTAGAGGGACCCTACGACGCGACGCCCGTCACATCACCCGGAACGGCCCATCATCACCCTTACGAGTGATATGGATGCGGAAAGTAATCGCCAGCGGCGGGGGCACCCGGGACCCTCGTGTACATGGCAACCGATGTGCTGAGCCTGCGGATGGACGGGGAACTGCTGGAACGGCTCCGGCAGCATGCGGCGAAGAGGGGGATGAGCGTGCAGGACTATGTGGTCGGCCGCCTCGCGCGGGACGACTTCGACGAACGCCTCCTCGGCGCGGTCGAGCGCACGGAGCGCTTCTACGCGGAGCGGTAGCGGGGCACGCCGGGGGGCGGGGCGGTGGGGCGTGGCGGGCTCAGCGTTCGAGGAGCCGGGCCTGCGCCTCGGTGTGGGTCCCGCCCGCGGCCGGGGGCAGGCCGCCGAGCCTGTCGAGCTGCTCGGCGGTCAGCGTGACGCCGTCCGCCGCGGTGTTCTCCTCGACCCGCGCCACCCGCCTGGTGCCGGGGATGGGCGCGATGTCGTCGCCCTGCGCGAGCAGCCAGGCGAGCGCGACCTGTGCGGGCGTGGCGCCCACCGCGGCGGCCACCGCCTGGACCTCGTCGGCGATCCGCAGGTTGCGCCGGAAGTTCTCCCCGGTGAAGCGGGGGTTGTCCCGCCGGAAGTCGTCCTCGTCGAACTGCTCGGTGGAGCGGATCGTGCCGGTGAGGAAGCCGCGCCCGAGCGGTGAGAACGGCACCAGGCCGATGTTCAGCTCGCGCAGCACCGGCAGCACCCGCTCCTCCAGGCCCCGCGTCCACAGGGAGTACTCGGACTGCACCGCGGTGACGGGGTGGACGGCGTGGGCGCGGCGGATGGTGTCGGGGCCCGCCTCGGAGAGCCCGAAGAAGCGGACCTTGCCCTCGGCGACCAGTTCGCCGACCGCGCCCGCCGTCTCCTCGACCGGGGTGCCGGGGTCGACCCGGTGCTGGTAGCAGAGGTCGATGTGGTCGGTGCCGAGACGCCTGAGCGAGCCCTCGACGGCCGTGCGGACGTTGGCGGGGCCGCTGTCCAGGTGGCCGGGGCCCCGCCCGGCGTGGGAGACCATGCCGAACTTCGTCGCCAGCACCGCCTGCTCGCGGCGGCCCCGCAGCGCCCGCCCGACCAGCTCCTCGTTGGTGTACGGCCCGTAGATCTCGGCGGTGTCGATCAGCGTGACGCCCAGTTCGAGCGCCCGGTGCAGCGTCCGTACGGACTCGCCGTCGTCGGTGCCGTGGCCGGTGTAGGCGTGGGACATGCCCATCGCGCCCAGACCGATCCTGGAGACCTCCAGGTCACGCAGCCTGATGTACCGCATCGCTCTCCTCGCTCTCCTCGCTCGCTCGTACCGCCGACCGTGCCCGTACGGCGGCCGTCACGTCAGTCCCAGTGCCGGCATCAGGTAGTAGAAGACGAACACCGCCGCCACCACGTACATCACCACGGGGACCTCCCTTGCCCTGCCCATGACCAGGCGGAGCAGGGTGAAGGTGATGAAGCCCATGCCGATGCCGTTGGTGATCGAGTACGTGAACGGCATCATCAGCATCGTCACGAACGCGGGCAGCGCGATGGTGATGTCGCCCCAGTCGATCGCCCTGATCGACCCCGAGAGGATCAGGAAGCCGACCGCGACCAGCGCGGGCGTCGCCGCCTGCGACGGCACCATGGTCGCGAGCGGTGTGAGGAAGAGCGCGACGACGAAGAGCGCGCCGGTCACCACGTTGGCGAAGCCGGTGCGCGCGCCCTCGCCGACGCCCGCCGTGGACTCCACGAAGCAGGTGGTGGCCGAGGAGGAGGTGGCGCCGCCCGCGGCGACCGCGAGGCCGTCCACGAAGAGGGTCCTGTTGATGCCGGGGACCTTGCCGTCCGCGGTGGTCAGGCCCGCCTCGTCGCTGATGCCCATGATCGTGCCCATGGCGTCGAAGAAGCTGGAGAGCAGCACGGTGAAGACGAACAGGATGCCGGTCAGCACCCCGACCTTGCCGAAGCCGCCGAACAGGCTGGCCTTGCCGATGAGCCCGAAGTCCGGGGTGGCGACCGGGTTGCCCGGCCACTTCGGGGTGGTCAGGCCCCAGGTCGGCACGGTCGCCACCGCCTCGACGACCAGCGCGAGCACGGTCATCGCGACGATGCTGATGAGGATCGCGCCCGGCACCCGGCGCGCCAGCAGCGACACCGTGAGCAGCACGCCGAGCACGAAGACCAGCACGGGCCAGCCGTTGAGGTGGCCGTCGCCGCCGAGCTGGAGCGGCACGGTGGTGTGGGCCGCGTCCGGGATACGGGTGACGAATCCCGAGTCGACCAGGCCGATCAGCATGATGAACAGGCCGATGCCGATGGCGATGCCCTTGCGGAGCCCGAACGGCACCGCGTTCATCACGCGCTCCCGCAGCCCCGTCGCCACCAGCAGCATCACGATGAACCCGGCGAGCACCACCATGCCCATGGCGTCGGGCCAGGCCATGCGGGGCGCGAGCTGGAGCGCGACGACGGTGTTCACGCCGAGCCCCGCGGCGAGCGCGATGGGGACGTTGCCGATGACGCCCATCAGCAGGGTGGTGAACGCGGCCGTGAGCGCGGTCGCGGTGACGAGCTGCCCGTTGTCGAGCTGATGCCCGTACATGTCCTTCGCGCTTCCGAGGATGATCGGGTTGAGCACGATGATGTAGGCCATGGCAAAGAAGGTGGCGAAGCCGCCCCGGATCTCCCGGGGAAGGCTCGACCCCCTCGCCGAGATCTGGAAGAAGCGGTCGAAGGCGCCGTGATCACCCGGCGGCGGGGCGTCTACGGGCTCGGCGGGGGCCGACTTGGACATGGGGGGACCTCGGTGCCGGGGGACGGATGGGGCGAACGGATGACTGGTACAACTACCAAAGTTCACCATCCGCGCGTGAACATCATGTTCCGGGGGTGCTCCGGGTATGCCCCGCCACCGCCCCCGTAAGCTGACCGCATGCCCGAAGAAGGACCCGTAGCAGGACCCGCAGACGTCCAGGGAGGCCCCGTGGGCGAGACCGGCGAAGGACCGGCCGGGGGCCCCGGCGGCCCGGACGGCGGGGCGGGGCCCGGCGGGGACGCCGGCACGGGCGCCCACACGGACGGGGGCCCCGGCGGCGGTGCCGGGCACCCGTCCGAGGGAACGCGGGACGACGGTGCGGGCGGCGCGAGCGGCGTGGCGGCCCCCTCGGGCAGCAGCCGCTTCCGGCACCCGGCGCCCGAGCCCCTGGAAGGCCCCGTGGTCGCCACCGTCATCGGCGGCACCCTCCTCTGGCTCGTGCTCTTCCTCGTGCAGCTCCCCTTCTACGGCTGGTTCGACGACCACGGCCATCTGTGGTGGCTGTGGACCTGTCTTGCGGGCGCCGGGCTCGGCTCCTTCGGCATCTGGTACGTCCGCAGGCGCGACGCCGCCATCAAGCGCCACGCGGCCGAGCGCGCCCGCGCCACCGCCGCCGCGTCCGAGGAGCCCCCCGCCGCCTGACGCCCCGGCCGCCGCCCCCGAGCGGTTCCCCGGGTGAACCCGGCAATCCCCCCGTACCGTCGAAGAATGGCGCATATCGATGCGGGCTCGGAGCTGGACCCCGTGCATCCCGTGCCGATGCCGGGGCGGGCCCCGGGGCTGACCGCGGCCGAGGTGGCAGAGCGGGTGGCGCGGGGCGAGGTCAACGACGTCCCGGTGCGCAGCAGCCGCTCGACGGCGGACATCGTCAGGGGCAACGTCCTCACCAGGTTCAACGCGATCATCGGTGTGCTGTGGCTCGTCATGCTGGTGGTGGCGCCGATCCAGGACAGCCTGTTCGGCTTCGTGATCATCGCCAACACCGGTATCGGGATCGTCCAGGAGCTGCGCGCCAAGAGGACTCTGGACTCGCTCGCGGTGGTCGGCGAGGCCAGGCCCGCCGTCCGCAGGGACGGGCGCGCTTCGCGGATCGCGACGGCCGCGATCGTGCTGGGCGACCTGATCGAGATCGGCCCCGGCGACAAGATCGTCGTGGACGGCGACTGCGCCGAGGCGGACGCCCTCGAAGTCGACGAGTCGCTGCTGACCGGCGAGGCCGACCCGGTGCCGAAGCGCCCCGGCGACCCGCTGCTCTCGGGGAGCTTCGTGGTGGCGGGCGGCGGCGCGTTCACCGCGACCAGGGTCGGCAGGAAGGCGTACGCGGCGCGGCTCGCCGAGGAGGCGTCCCGCTTCACGCTGGTCCACTCGGAGCTGCGCTCCGGCATCTCCACCATCCTGAAGTACGTCACCTGGATGATGGTGCCGACCGCGACCGGCCTGGTGACCGGCCTGCTCGTCGCCGAGAACCACGACGTCAGGGACTCGGTGGCGCGCACCATCGGCGGCATCATCCCGATGGTGCCCGAGGGCCTGGTGCTGCTGACGTCGGTGGCCTTCGCTATCGGGGTGATCAGGCTCGGCCGCAAGCAGTGCCTGGTGCAGGAGCTGCCGGCGATCGAGGGGCTGGCCCGGGTGGACACCGTCTGCCTCGACAAGACGGGCACCCTCACCGAGGGCGGGATGGACGTCACCGCCCTCACCCCGCTCGGCCCGTACGAGGAGCCGTACGTGCGCGAGGTGCTGGGGGCGCTCGGCGCCACCGACCCGCGGCCGAACGCAAGCCTCGCCGCGGTCGTCGCGTACTGCCCGGCGCCGGAGGGCTGGCGCGGCACGGACGCGCTGCCGTTCTCCTCGGCGCGCCGGTACAGCGGCGCCACGCTCACGGGGCCCGACCTGGCCAGGCACACCTGGCTGCTCGGGGCGCCCGACGTGCTGCTGCCGCCCGGCCACCCCGAGCTGGCCAGGGCGGACGGGCTCGCCGCCCGGGGGCTGCGGGTGCTGCTGCTCGCGCGGGCCCGCGAGGTGTCGGCCGACCTGGCGGCGGCGGGCGCCGCCGAGGGGGCGCGGCCCGCGGCGCTCGTCGTCCTCGAACAGCGGCTGCGGCCCGACGCGGCGGCGACCCTGGAGTACTTCGAGGCCGAGCACGTCGACGCGAAGGTGGTCTCCGGGGACAACGCGGTGGCGGTGGGCGCGGTCGCGGCCAAGCTGGGGCTGCCGGGCGCGGAGCGCACCGTGGACGCGCGCGAGCTGCCCGAGGACGCCGACGCGATGGCGGCGGGGATCGAGGAGAACACGGTGTTCGGCCGGGTCACGCCCCGGCAGAAGCGGGCCATGGTGGGCGCGCTCAAGACCCGTGGACACACGGTGGCGATGACCGGCGACGGGGTGAACGACGTACTGGCGCTGAAGGACGCCGACATCGGCGTCGCGATGGGCTCGGGCTCGGAGGCGACCCGCGCGGTGGCGCAGATCGTGCTGCTCGACAACGGCTTCGCGACGCTGCCCGAGGTGGTCGCCGAGGGCCGCCGGGTGATCGGGAACATCACGCGGGTGGCGACGCTGTTCCTGGTGAAGACGGTGTACTCGGTGCTGCTCGCGATCCTGGTGGTCTGCTCCCGGGTGCCGTACCCGTTCCTGCCGCGCCATCTGACGCTGCTGTCGACGCTGACGATCGGCGTGCCCGCGTTCTTCCTCGCGCTCGCCCCCAACCACGAGCGCGCACGGCCGCACTTCGTGCGCCGGGTGATGCGGTACGCGGTGCCCGGGGGGCTGATCGCGGGCGCGGCCACGTTCGCGACGTATCTGCTGGCCAGGCACCACTATGCCGGGCCCGGCGCGCTGTCGGCGGAGACCAGCGCCGCGACGCTGACGCTGTTCCTGGTCTCCCTGTGGCTGCTGGCGATCATCGCCCGCCCCTACACCTGGTGGCGCGTCGCGCTGGTGCTGGCGATGGCGGCGGCGTTCCTGCTGGTCCTCGCGGTCCCCGGCCTCCAGCACTTCTTCGCGCTGAAGCTGGTCGGCACCGTGATGCCGTGGGCGGCGGTGGGGATCGCGGCGCTCGGCTCCGCGGCACTTGAGGGCGCGTGGCGGTGGGTGGAGCGGCGGGGGGCCGCCGCCCCGGGACCCCTCCCGCCCGGCCGTGGCTAGGGTGCGTGGCCCGGGGCTGCCGAGAGGAGCAGGGCGATGGGTTGGTTCCGCAGGAAGCGGCGGAGCGGGGGCGCCGCGGTGGTCACGCCGCGCGGCGGGCGGGTGTGCGACTGCTGCAACACACCGATGGAGCCGGGCGCCGGGTACCTCCTCGCCACGAAGGACGTCGTGGTGTCCCCCGCGTACTGGGAGCTGAACTTCCGTGCCACCAAGGGCCTCGCCGACGAACTGAGGCTCGACACCGCCCAGCTCTCCGGGCTCTTCCAGGACGTGCTGCGGCAGACCGCGGGCCAGCACTCGCCGTGGAGCGTGTGCGAGGAGTGCAGCGGGATGTTCCTCGTGGACCGCGACTCGGCTCGCGCGCACTCCCGCGCGGGCACGGCGCCGCAGGGGACGGGGCGGGTGAAGCCGTCCGAGTGCGCGCAGTTCGCCGCCGAGGGGTGGGAGCGGATCTTCGGCTCCTGGCCCGCGAGCGTCAGCCGCCGCTCCCCCAAGGACATCTGCGACGTGTGCCGCCGTTCGGTCCACGAGGGCGAGACCACCACGCTGGTCCCGCCCGACCGCATGGCCGCGTACCGCGCGGCGGGCCTCGTCGGGACCGCCGCCGGGCTGCCTTCCCACCCCGAGGGCCACACCCTCTGCCACCCCTGCTCGGCCCGGCTGTTCGCCGGCCTCCACCGGGCGGGCGGGGACGGCGGGGAGGCCGGGGACACCGGGGACACGGCGGCACCCGCGGGGTGAACTCCGCCGTCCCCGGCCCTTCGGCGCGGCCCTGACGCCCGGATGCTCAGGGCGTTTTCACGCATACCTTCCCGGAAATCCCGAGGGAGTCCCAGGACTTTCCTGACTTCCGTGCGCGGGCGCAGGTGTAGACGCTCAGGCCGTCCGTGCCCTTCATGGTGGACGCCTCCACCTCCACCTTGATGCGCACCGGTTTGCCCTCGCCGCAGTTCGGGTCGCAGTCATTGCTGGCGGTCCAGCCCTCGCCCCTCGCCGTGGGGCGTCCCCAGCTCTTCCATTCGATGCCCTGAATGGCGAGGTTCGACCCTACGAACATACGGCTCGGCGCCACATAGAAACCGTGTCCCCCGCCCTGTACGGAGGCGTCGCCTGAAAGCGTGTCCGTGTGCAGGCAGGGGTCGGCCATATCGGAGTTGAGGCATGCTTTCTCGGCGATGGGCGGCTGTGGAGAGGGCTTCACCGGCACCAGATCCGAGGGGACGAGGTCCGCATATACCAGAGAATGGTCCGTGTAGGCGGCCTTCACATTGATACCGGACGGCCTTGTCTTCGCACGCCGGTCGAGCCAGATGTAATCGAACTTCTTCCTTGATCCGCCCTTTCCGTGCTCTCCGAGTTGCGTGGGCTCACACCCCCCGGCGTTGGTGTCCGAGCGGCAGTTCGGGTCCGCGTCCCACCACGGTCCCCACAGCGGCTTCAGCTCGGGGGCGGAGGGCTGGGCGTTGAAGTCGCCGACGATGACGGTCGGGCGGTCGTCCTGGGGCGGCGGTGCCACGGAGGCTCGGAGTTGCTTCACGTCCGCCGTGCGCGCGGCCGCGTCCCCCGCCTGCGGGAGGTGGGTCACCACAAGGCGCGTGTCCACACCGTGCAGGCTCGTATGCGCCCAGACGTACCCGCGCTTCTCGCTGCTTCCGGCGTCGTAGTTCGCTTGTCCCTGCTCTGTGACCTCGGGCGCCACCAGGATGTAGTTCCCGAATGTCCCGTCATGGCATCGGTAAAGCGAATTCAAGGTGCCGGTCGGCCCTTTCACGATGTGGTAACCGAGATCGTACTTCTCCTTCAGCCGGTCTGCGGCCTTGGTGACCTCGTCCCCACACGCCTCCTGTAGTCCGATGATCTCCGGTCGAATGCCTTGGATGACATTCGCTATGGCCTCCGACCGGTCCACCGCGCATGTGCCGCAGACGTTGAGCGTGGCGATCCGTCCTGACACGACACCGGCGCCCTTCTTGGCGTCATTCGTGTCGTCCGTGTCGTTCTTGCACGCACCGGCGGATGCGGTGATCAATAACACCGAGGCCAGTCCGGCCGCAAGGCGGAATATCCTCTTCATCCTTCCCCCGTCCCCTTCTGTCGCACTCTCGTAAGTCGCGGTCCAGATTCACCGGTTATTCCAACGTGGGGGAGCCACAGGGCACTGTCAAGGGATGCTCTGGCCGGTTGCACTCTTGGCACATTGGCGGGGATTCTCGTTACATTGCTGCTTTCCGGAGCCCACGCGGGTGCGCCCGGCCGCCGACACCCCGCGCGCAAGCCCCCGGCAAGGATCTTCATACGCCCGCAACGGAATCTTCTCGACAGGAGCGGGCGGGCGGTGCGACGCTCCCGGCATGCATACCTCCGCTCGTACCGTGCTGCCCCTGGTCGTGGCAGGCGCGGCCCTCGTCATGGCGGGCTGCGCGCCCGAGCCGTCCGCAAGCGACGGGGCCGACGGAACCGACGGTGTCGGCGCCGGGCCGAGCGCCGTCTCCTGCGACAAGGGGAGCCTGCCGGCCAAGGGCCGGGGGAAGCTGACGGTCGGCACGGACAAGCCCGCGTACGCGCCCTGGTTCCAGGACGACGACCCGGCGAACGGCAAGGGCTTCGAGTCCGCCGTCGCCTACGCCGTGGCGAAGTCGCTCGGTTACGGAAAGGACCAGGTCGTCTGGCAGACCGTACCGTTCAACAACTCCTTCTCACCGGGCGAGAAGAAGTTCGACTTCGACATCAACCAGGTCTCCGTGAGCGCCGAGCGCAAGCGTGCCGTCGACTTCTCCTCCGGGTACTACACGGTGCGGCAGGCCGTCATCGCGCTGAAGTCGTCCCCGTATGCGAAGGCGAAGGACATCGCCGGACTGAAGAAGGCCAAGCTCGGTGCGCAGATCGGCACCACCAGTCTGGACACGATAAACGACCTGATCAAGCCCGAGCAGAAGCCGGCCGTCTACCAGAAGAACGACTACGCCAAGTCGGCGCTGAAGAACGGGCAGGTGGACGCGATCGTGGTGGACCTGCCGACCGCGTTCTACATCACGTCGTCAGAGGTGAAGGACGCCGCGATCGTCGGGCAGTTCCCCGATGTGAGCGGCGAGGCCGAGCGGTTCGGGCTCGTGCTCGACAAGGGCAGCCCGCTGACCTCCTGTGTGACCGAGGCCGTCGACGGGCTACGCAAAGACGGCACGCTGGCCGCGCTGGAGAAGCGGTGGCTCGCGGACGCCGCCGACGCGCCGGTGCTCAAGTGACCGCCGGGCCCGTCCCCGAGGCGCCGCCCGAGGCCCCCTACACCCCGTCGGCGCGGCGGATCGCGCGCGAGCGGTACAAGCGGGGCCTGGCCCGCCGCTCCACCGGGATCGCCGTGCTGTCCACGGCCGTCACGGCCGCGGTGCTGTACGTCGTCGTCACGGGCTCGCCCGGCTGGCAGCGCACCCGCGAGACCTTCTTCGACGGGCACTACGCGCGTGTCGCGCTGCCCGACGTGCTGCGCGGGCTGCTGCTCAACCTCGAACTCCTCGGTGTCTGCGGGGTCTGCGTGCTGGTGCTCGGCATGCTGCTCGCCGTCGCGCGCACCCTGCGCGGCCCGGTGTTCTTCCCGCTGCGCGCGCTGGCCACCGCGTACACGGACTTCTTCCGCGGCCTGCCGCTGATCATCTGCCTGCTGATGGTGGTGTTCGGGGTGCCCGCGCTGCGGCTCCAGGGCGTCACCACCCGCCCGGTGGTGCTGGGCGGCGCGGCGCTCGTGCTCACGTACTCGGCGTACGTGGCGGAGGTGCTGCGCGCCGGTATCGAGTCCGTGCACCCCTCGCAGCGCGCCGCGGCACGCTCGCTCGGGCTCTCGAACGCCAGGACCCTGCGGTACGTGGTGCTTCCGCAGGCGGTACGGCGCGTGGTGCCGCCGCTGCTGAACGACCTGGTGTCGCTCCAGAAGGACACCGGGCTCGTGTCCATCGCGGGCGCCGTGGACGCGGTGTACGCGGCGCAGATCATCGCGAGCAAGCACTTCAACTACACGCCGTACGTGATCGCGGGCCTGGTGTTCGTGGCGCTGACGATCCCGATGACCCGGTTCACCGACTGGGTCACGCGCCGGATGGACAGGCGGCGGGCGCAGGGAGGGACGGTATGAGCCAGGACCCGGCGGGAGCCGGCGGCGCCGCGCTGCGCAAGGAGCCGGTGGACGCCGCGCCGCCGAAGGGGCCGGCGGACGCCCCCGCCCGGCCGGAGGCCGCCGCCGCCCGAGGAGAGGCCGCCGCCGCTCAGGGGGAGCCCGGGAGCGGCGCGGCCGTCCTGCGGCTGGAATCCGTCCGCAAGACCTACGGGCGCGACCGGGTGGTGCTGCGCGACGTCTCGCTCGACGTGCCCCCGCACACCGTCACCGCGCTCATCGGCGCCTCCGGGTCGGGGAAGTCGACGCTGCTGCGCTGCGCCAACCTGCTGGAGGAGATCGACGACGGGGCGATCTTCCTGGACGGGGCGGAGATCACCGACCCCCGGGCGGACGCGGACGCGGTGCGCCGCAGGATCGGCGTGGTGTTCCAGTCGTACAACCTCTTCCCGCACATGACCGTGCTCGGCAATGTGACGCTCGCGCCGCGCCGGGTGCTCGGGGTGGCGCGCGCGGAGGCCGAGGAGGCGGCGCGCGCGCTGCTCGGCAGGCTGGGGCTCGCGGACAAGGCGGACGAGTACCCGGACCGGCTCAGCGGCGGCCAACAGCAACGGGCCGCGATCGTCAGGGCGCTCGCGGTACGGCCCCGGCTGCTGCTGCTCGACGAGATCACCGCGGCGCTCGACCCCGAGCTGGTCGGGGAGGTGCTCGCGGTGGTGCGCGACCTGAAGGCGGACGGCATGACGATGGTGCTCGCCACCCACGAGATGGGCTTCGCCCGGGACGTCGCCGACCAGGTGTGCTTCCTCGACGGCGGCACGGTGCTCGAACGCGGCGCCCCCGCCGAGGTGTTCGGCGCCCCGCGCGAGGAGCGCACCCGGCGGTTCCTGGCCCGCCTTGTGGCGGCCGGGCGGCTGTAGGCCCGCCGCAGACCGGCGCCGCGGGCCGCCGCGCCGCCCCCATACGGACCCGGTCTCAGGGCAGTTCGGGCTCCGGGGCACGGGCGGCGGCGGCGAGGCGCAGGTCGGGGACCTCGGCGCGGATGCCCTCGGCCGCGGCGCCGGTGAGGCCCGCGTCGGTGACGAGGACGTCGAAGGCGCTCAGCGGCGCGATCTTGTACAGGCCGAACGTGCCGTACTTCGACGCCCCCGCGACCAGGACGGACTGCGCGGCGGAGGCCATCGCCGCGCGCTTCACCTCGACCTTGTCCTGGGAGGGCGTGGTGACGCCCCGCAGCAGGTCCCAGGAGCTGGCGCTGACGAAGGCGATGTCGAAGGCGAGCTGACGGACGGTGGCGGCGGCGAGCGGGCCCACGCTGGAGCGGTTGTCGGGCTCCACCCGGCCGCCGACGTGCACCACCTCGATGTGCCGGGCCTGGCCTAGCTGTTCGACCGCGTTGAAGTCGTTGGTGACGACCGTCAGCGCGGCGTGCTCGGTGAGCACCGGGATCATGGCGAGCATCGTCGTGCCCGCGTCCAGGTAGACGGTCATGCCCTCGTGCACCAGGGTCGCCGCCTCCCTTGCCATGGCGTGCTTCTCGGACTGCTCGACGAGGGACTTGGCCTCGAAGCCGGGCTCCGAGCGCATCCCGTTGGCGATCCGCACGCCGCCCGGCACGGAGTAGACGAGGCCCTGCTGCTCCAGCTCCGCGATGTCCCGGCGGACCGTCATATGGGAGACACCGAAGAGCTGGGTGATCTGCTGGACGCTCAGCACCCCCTCGCGCCGCAGGTGCTTCAGCAGCGCCTCGCGCCGCTGGTCGGGGATCAGCGGGGGCCTTTCCTGCGAGGAGGTCACGCGGGTACTCCGTCTCGTGTGCGGCGGCCGACGGCCGCGTCGCCGTCCATTGTCCGCCGTGTGTCCGCCGTGCGGCGGCGGGGCATCGGCGGGCGTCAGTCCACCACCGTGCTCAGCAGCAGGATGCCGCCGAGGCTCAGCAGGGACTGGAGGGACAGCATGAGCGTCCAGGTGCGGAACGTCTGGGCCACGGAGAGCTGGAAGTACTCCTTGAACATCCAGAACCCGGAGTCGTTGACGTGCGACAGCATGACCGCGCCCGACGCCGTCGCCAGCACCAGCAGCTCGGGCGAGAGCCCGGGGTAGGAGCCCATCAGCGGGGCCATGATGCCCGCCGCCGTGACGGTGGCGACGGTGGCCGAGCCCAGGCAGATCCGCAGCAGCGCCGCGACGCCCCAGGCCAGGACCAGCGGGGATATGGACCAGTGGGAGGCGTTGTCGGAGATCACCTTGCCGACGCCCGTCGCGGTGAGCATCTCGCTGAGCGCGCCGCCCGCGCCCAGGATGAGGATGATGGTGCCCGCGGGGCCGAGGCCCTTGGACGTCATCGTCCGTAGCTGCTCGCGGCCGAACCCGGAGCGCACGCCGAGCGCGAAGAACGCGAAGACGACGGCGATCGACAGGGACAGCACCGGGTTGTCGCAGAACTCGAAGACGGAGTGCGCCACGGAGCCGTCGGAGACCTGCCCCTTACCGAGGGTGCCGACGAGCATCAGGGCGGCGGGCAGCAGCACGGTGACCAGCGCGCAGGCCAGCGAGACGGGCCTGCCGGGGCGGGCGGGCTCGGTCTTCTCCTCGGGCATCGGGCCGCCGTCGCTGAGGTCGGGCGCGGGGCCGAACCAGCGGCTCAGCACCCGGGTCAGCACGGGCCCGTTGACCACGGCGATCGGGATGCCGACGGCGAGCCCGTACAGCAGGGTCAGGCCGGTGTTGGCGTGGTAGGTGCCGATCGCGGCGGTCGGCGAGGGGTGCGGCGGCAGCAGGCCGTGCGAGATGTAGAGGCCCGCGGCCATCGGCAGGCCGACGTACAGCAGATGGGTGCCGGTGCGCCTGGCCGTCGCGTACACCAGCGGGACCAGCATGACGAAGCTGACGTCGAAGATGTGCGGCATGCCGATGAGGAGGGCGGCGGCCGTGATCGCGGTCGGCACCCACTTGATCGGGCGGGCCCCGATGAAGGAGGTGGCGATGCGGTCGGCGCCGCCCGAGCCCAGCAGGATGCCGCCGAGCACGGTGCCGAGGCCGATGATCGGTCCGGTGTCGCTGAGCGAGTCGCCGAAGCCCTTCTCGAACGCGTCGACCGTACCGCCGGGGCCGAGTCCCGCCGCGAGGCCGAGCCCGAGCGCGGCGACCGTGAGGGCGAGGAAGGGCATCAGCCTGACCCTGGTGATCAGCAGCACCAGGACGACGATGGCCACCGCGGCCATGATCACGTGTTCCATGCCGGTGCTCATCGGCGCGCGCCCTCCCCCGCGGTGGTGCCCTGCGCCCCTTCGGCCCCTGCATGCCAGGCGTGCAGCAGGCCGGGGTCGGCGCCCGCCAGGTCGTCGAGCCCGATCAGCTCGCCCGCGGCGACGGGCCGTGCGACACGGGTGTCGGCGGCGAGGTAGAGCGGGGCGGTGTCGGCGGGCGCCTCGTCGGCGCGCAGCAGTACGGCGCGTACGCCGGTGACGTCGTGGTGGTGGCCGCCCATCGTCAGGGTGTCGCCGACGGCCAGGTCGTGGCGGGCCCGTCCGGCGAGGACCGCGGCGCGGCGCGGGTGCCGGGCGCCGGAGGCGCGGCCCGCGGCGGCGGCGCGCAGCGTGTCGGGGGCCTCCACCCCCATCAGGTGGTACGGCAGGTAGACCGCGGCGTGGCTGCCGTCCCGGCTCAGGACGTGGCCCTTGTCGGCCAGCATCCGCCATGTTTCGGCGTCGTGGGTGCGTACGACCGCGAAGACGCCACCGGCGAAGGACGCCTCGCCGGGCAGCCGCAGGGCGCGGAAGACGTCCACCGCGCCAGGACGCCGCAGGACGCCGCCGTGCTCGCGCGGCGCGTACACGTCGGCGAGTTCGGCGGGGCGTGCGACCGGGTAGTGCAGCGACTCGGTGTCGGGTCCGAAGCCGGTGTGGTCGGCGACGACGGCCATCTCGCAGTAGTCCGCGGTGGCGCCGACGGGCAGCGCCCGCACGGCGCGGGCGCGGGCCGCCAGGGTGGCGCGCGGGTCGTCGCCGAGGTCGAGCAGGCCGGTGAGGCCGGGCGCGGGCACGGTGGTGTCGAGCTGGGTGACGGTGCCCGCCGCGGGGTCGAGGACGAGGTCGTACTCGCTGGACTTGCCGATGGCGACGACGTCGAGGCCGAGCCCGCGCAGCCGGGCGACGAGGCCGATGAGGTTCGCGGGCTGGTCGCCCTCGACGGGCGTGTGGACGAGGCCGCGCGCGGCGGCGGTACGGGCCAGGTGGATTCCGGCGACGGAGTCCACCTCCTTGCTGACCATGGCCACGTGCCGCCCGGCGGCGAGCGCGGCCTCGGCCGTCGCCAGCCCGGCCGCGGGCCTGCCGGTGGCCTCGACGAGCACGTCCCAGTCGGCGGCGGGCAGCGCGCCCGCGTCGGCGGTGACGGCGATCAGGCCCGCGGCCGCGGCCCGCGCCACGGCGTCGGCGCCGTCGCACACCGCGAGGGTGCCGGTGTCGTGGCCGAGCGCGGCGCAGAGGGCGACGACCCGGTCGGTGTCGAGGTCGCACAGCGCGACCGGCGCCAGCCGGGGCAGCAGCCGGCTCTGGGCGAGCAGGGTGCGGGCGAAGCCGCCGGCGGCCCCGGTCAGCGCGTACCTGACCGGCGGGCCTCCGGCGGCTGGTGACTGGTCGCGCACGTTCATCGCGGACTCTCCTCGTCGGGGTTTCACGACAGCGGGGCGAAGAACGCGAGCGAGGGACGCGTTGGCGACCGCCGATTAACGCAAACTAAACACGTCTTCACGCATGCGTCAATCCTGTTAACATAGTTTCACATCCGGGTGGTGTGGCAGCCTCTCTCCGCCCAGGGAACGCACCCGCCGGGCGACCGATCAGGAGGACCCATGCCCCAGCTCGCGGCGATCGCGGACGACTTCACAGGAGCGACGGACCTGGCCACCATGCTCGTCACGCGCGGCTTCAGGACCGTGGTCACGGTCGGGGTCCCCGAGGGGGGTTCCGGTGACGCCGTGGCCGGGGCCGACGCCGTCGTCGTGGCGCTGAAGTCGCGCACCGCGCCCACCGCGCGGGCCGTCGCCGACTCGGTCGCCGCGCTGCGCGCGCTGCGCGCCGCCGGGTGCGAGCGCTTCTACTTCAAGTACTGCTCGACCTTCGACTCGACCCCGCGGGGCAACATCGGGCCCGTCGCCGACGCGCTGCTCGACGAACTCGGCGCGCCAGGCACCGTCGTGGTGCCCGCCTTCCCCGCCACCGGCCGCACCGTCTACCGGGCCCGCCTCTTCGTCCACGACGACCTGCTCGACGAGAGCCCGATGCGCGACCACCCGCTCACCCCGATGCGCGACTCCCACCTCGGCCGGCTGCTCGCACCCCAGACCGTGCGCCCGGTGCACCAGGTGCGGCACGAGACGGTACGCGCCGGGGCCGACGCCGTCCGCGCCGCGCTGGACGAACCGCGGGCCCGCGGCGCCCTCACCGTGGTCGACGCCACCACCGACGACGACCTGCGGGCCATCGCCGCGGCCACCGCGGGCATGCCGCTGGTCACGGGCGCCGCGGGGCTCGCCCTCGGCCTCACGGGGCCGCGCGGCGGCCAGGGGTCCGCGCGCGCCCGTTCTGCGGGCCGCGGCCCCGGCGCCATCCTGTCCGGCAGCGCGTCGGCGGCCACCCGCGCACAGGTCGGACACGCCAGAGGGCTGCTGCCGTCCCGCGCGGTTGACCCGGAGGCGCTGCGGGCCGGCCTCGACGGGGCCGTCGCCGGTCTCGTCGCCTTCGTGACCGACTGCTGGCGTGCCGATCCCACGAGACCGCCGCTGGTCTACGCCGCCGCCGAGGAGACCGCGGTGCCCGGCTCCGCGGGCCACGCCGACGGCGCCGGTACGGCGCGGCTCGTGGAGACGGCCCTCGCGCGCTGCGCCACCGCGCTGGTCGCGGCGGGCGCCCGCCATCTGCTGGTGGCGGGCGGCGAGACCTCGGGCGCCGTCGTCACGGCGCTCGGGGCGCGCGCCCTGCGCATCGGCGCGCCCCTCGCGCCCGGCGTCGCCTGGGCGCACACCGAGGCGACCGTGGACGGCGCCGCGCGGCCGGTCGACCTGGCGCTGAAGTCCGGGAACTTCGGCGGCACCGACATGTTCACCACGGCCTGGGGGGCGCTCTCGTGAGCACGCCGCGGCAGGACCTCGTCAGGGCGGGGGCCAGGCTCAGGGGGCTCGGCCTCAGCCCCGGCGCGTCCGGCAACCTCAGCGTCCGGGTGGCCGACCGGGTGCTGATCACACCCACCGGCTCCGACCTCGGCGACCTGGACCCCGACGGCCTCACGGTCCTCGACCTGGAGGGCGGGCACCTGGCGGGTCCGCGGCCCTCGAAGGAGTTCCCGCTGCACACGGCGTTCTACCGGCGCGCCCGGGACACCGCGGCCGTCGTGCACCTGCACTCCCGCAGCGCGACCGCCGTGAGCTGCCGTCCCGCCTGGTCGCAGGGGAGCGCGGTGCCGCCGCTGACGCCGTACTTCGTGATGCGCGTGGGGCAGACACCGCTCATTCCCTACGCGGCCCCCGGAGACCCGGGCCAGGCGGCGGCCATCGAGGCGATGCCCGCGGCGTTCCGCGCCGTGCTCCTGGCGAACCACGGCCCCGTCACCTCCGGCGGGGACCTGGCGGCGGCGGTCGACGCCGCGATCGAGCTTGAGGAGGTCTGCACGCTCCTGCTCATGCTGTCCGACGGCGAGCGGCGCCTCCTGACGGCCCCGGAGATAGCGGAGCTGACCGGGCGCTACGGCTCCGACTGGGATCTGTGAGCCGGGGGCGAACCGGGGGCGCCGTGTGATGAGGCGGGACGCACGGCGAAGCGCGGCGGGACGCGGCGAGGCGAGGTGGGCCGGGCGCGTACACCGCCCGGCATCCGCCCCCGCCGCACCCCGCCCCGCCCCGTGGCGCCTCAGCCCCGAGGCCCCACCGAGAGGACCTGGCCCGTGACCCCAGCCCCCGCGGGGGACGCGAGGAAGGCGACCGCCGCGGCCACCTCGGCGCGGCGGCGGGCGGTCTCGGCCTCCGTGGGGCCGTTCAGATGGCCGGGCGAGACCGCGTTCACCGTGACGCCGTCCTGGGCGCACGCCTCCGCGAGCGACAGGGTCAGGCCGACGAGGCCGTGCTTGGCGGCCGAGACATGGACCCTGCGGGGGTCGCCGCGCAGGGCGTTGCCGCCGATGACGTTGACGATCCGGCCGCAGCCCGCCGCCCGCAGCTCCGGCAGCGCCGCCCGCACACAGCGGAACGCGCCGTCGAGGGTGATGTCGAGCGCGCGGCGCCAGTCCTCGAAGGACAGCTCCGCGACCGGGACCCGGGTGCGCACCGAGGCGTTGTTCACCAGGACGCGCAGCGGGCCGAGTGCGGCGGCGCGCGCCATCATCGCCGCCACCTGCTCCGCGTCGGTGACGTCGGCGGCCACCGCGAGCGCGGGCACCGAGAACGCCTCGGCCTCCTTCGCCACCGCCTCGGCCGCCGCCAGGTCGGCCCTGGTGTTGACGACCACCGCGTGTCCTGACTCCGCCAGCGCGAGCGCCATCGCCCGGCCGAGGTTGCGGCCCGCGCCGGTGACGACGGCCACGCCCCGTCTCGGCTCCGAGTGCCCCGTCATGCCGTGCCTCCCGCGGTGCGCCGTACCAGATCGCCGAAGTCCGCCAACTCCTCGGCCGCCCAGCAGGTGGCGAGGAGTTCACGGGCGGGCCCGGCGCCGAGACGCGGGGCGGCCGCGTCCAGGAACTTGGCCTCGATGTCGGCGTCGGTCATCGGGTTGCCCGGGGTGCCCTTGTTGTGGGCGACGGTCTCCTTCAGCACCTTCCCCGAGGCGAGCGTGACCGTCACCTCGGCGCCCCGCTTGCCGACGCTCCCGTCGGCGACCACCCGTACCAGCTCGGCCGCCGCGGCGGTACGGGGGTCGAGGGCCCCGGCGTCGGTGAAGTGGCCGAGACCCGGACGTGCCGCGGTGAGCGCGACCGCGGCGCCGTGGGTGAGGCTGAACTTGGCGTCGAGGCCGGTGCGCGGGCGCACCTTGCCCGTGACCGTCGCCGCGTACGGGTGCACCCGGGCCTCGACCGAGGCCACCTCGTCCGCCGTGAACCCGTACCGCTCCCGCAGCGCGAGCACCGCGTCCAGGGTGGGGTGGGTCAGCGAGCCGCTGGGGTACGCCTTGTAGCCGTTCGCGAGGAGGTGCCAGCGGGTGCCGAGCCCCTCGGTGAGGGGCGCGGTGGTGGGCGCGGGCGCCATGACGGCGAGGAAGCCGCGGGGGCCCTCGACGATGGTGGACGCCGAGGTGAAGCCCTCGTCGGCGAGGACCGCGGAGAGCAGCCCGTCCATCGCCGCCTTGCCCGGGTGCAGCGCCTTGCAGTCGGTGCCGTACACCTCCTTCAGGCCCGCCGCCTGGGTGCCCGCGCAGCCGAGCGCGTACGCGGTCTGCTCCGGGGCGAGGCCGAGCAGCCTGGCGCCGCTCGCCGCGGCGCCGAGGTGGCCCGTGGTGCCGGTGACGTGCCATCCGACCTCGTAGTGCCCGGGGCCCGCGGCGATGCCGACCCGCGCCTCCGTCTCGAACCCGGCGACGAACGCGGCGAGCGCCGCCGCGCCCGTGACGCCGTACTGCTCGCCGAGCGCGAAGACGACAGGCCAGACGGGCGCGCTGCCGTGCACGGTGGTGTCGCCCGGGTTGAACGTGTCGTCGTAGTCCTGGAGGTGCGAGGCGAAGCCGCCGAGCAGGGCGGCGTAGGGGGCGGTGGCGCGCTCGGGGCGGCCCACCACGGTCGCGGTGGAGCCGGGCGCGAGGCGTGCCGAGGCCCGGTAGAGCGCGTCGGTGGGCGGCTCGCCCGCGCCCGCGAAGGCCGCGGCGAGCCAGTCGACGAGGGCGCGCTTGGCCTCGTGGACGACGGCGCCGGGGACGGCGGGGAGGGCGAGCCCCGCGGTGAAGGCGGCGAGTTCCGCGGTCGCGCCCGGCGCCTGCGCCTGCGCTTGGGCCTGGGCCTGCTCCCGGGCCTGTTCCTGGGCCGCCGGTGTCTCCGCCGTCATTTCTGCACCAGGCCGAGTTCGTCGACGAGCTTCTTGAGCTGCTTCTGCTGCGCCTCGATGAGCTTCTCGAACTGCGGGGCGTCGAGGAACCGGGTGATGTCCCCGTTCTGCCGCGCGTAGTCCTTCCACCGCTTGGTCTTCACGAGCTTGCCGAACTCCTTCTGGTAGTACGCGAGCGCCTTCTTCGGCATGTCGGGCGGGCCGACGAAGCCGCGGAACTCCTCGGGGAGCCCCGAGGTGTCGAAGCCCTGCTCCTTCAGCGTGGGCACCTGGGGGAACGCCGCGACGCGCTGGGTGGCGACCACCGCGATGACCCTGATGTGGCCCGCCTTCACCTGCTCGGAGAAGTCGTTGGTGGCACCGATCATGAGCTGTGCGTCGCCGCGCAGCAGCGCCGCGATCCGCTGGCCGCTGTCGCTGAAGGTGAGGTACTTCCACTTGGTGCCCGTCCTGGCCTGGAGGGCCTTGCCGGTGAGGGAGTCGGTGGCCGTCACCGAGCCGCCGACCTGCACCAGCTTGTCGGGCTGCTTCTTCGCCGCCGCGATCAGGTCCTTCGCGTCGTGGTACGGGGACTTGGCGGGGACGGCGAGGAGCTGGGGCTCGGTGAGCACCCCCGCGATGGGCTGGGTCTCGTCGACGGAGACGGAGGCCCCGTCCAGGGTGAGCGGGGTGACGAGCCAGGTCGGGGTGACCGCGGCGATGCTGTCCACCCGGCCCTTCCTGCCGATCAGATAGGACATGGCGCCGATGCCGGAGCCCTCCGGCTGGTTGCGCACCGGCCAGTTGTCCTTGATGAGGTCGTCCTGCTGCATCAGCTTGACCACCTGGCGCGCGAAGACGTCGCTGCCGCCGCCGGGGCCCGTGTGCACCACGACCTCCGTCCTGTTCGGCACCCCGGACGACGACATGCCGCCGCGTTGCAGCCCGCAGCCCGTGAGGGCGAGCGCGGCGGCGGCCGCCACCGCGAGACAACGGGTACCTCTGCGCATGACGTGTACTCCTCTCCCCGCCGGGGCCCCGCCCGCTCGTCCGGCGGGCGGGGCCCCGGGCTCACGGGGCGTTGGTCGGTTCCGTGGTACCGGTGGGGGCGGTGTCGGGGGCGTCGGGCCCCCCGGGGTTGCCGGACGTGCCGTCGGCGCCGTCCTGCTCCGCGGCGGGGACCGCCGGGGGCCGCGGCACGGCGGCCCGCCTGCGGCGGCCCGTCAGCACGAGGCCCACGACGACCACCGCGGCGATGGCGAGCACCGTCGCCGAGATCGGGCGCTCCACGAAGATGGTCGGGTCGTTGTCGGAGAGCACCAGCGACTGCCGGATCGCGTTCTCCGCCATCGGGCCGAGCACGAACGCCATCAGCATGGGCGCCGCTGGCACCCCCACCTTCCTGAAGACGTAGCCGAGCAGCCCGAACCCGGTCAGCATGAACACATCGAGCATGGAGCTGCGGACGCTGTAGACGCCGACGACGGCCAGCACCAGGATCGCCGGATACAGCACCCAGTACGGGATCTTCAGGATCTTCACCCAGATCGGGATCATCGGCAGGTTGAGGATCAGCAGCGCCACGTTGCCGATGTAGAGGCTGGCGATCACCGGCCAGCCGATCTCGGGGTGCTGGGTGAACAGCAGCGGCCCCGGCTGGAGCCCGTACAGCAGCAGCGCGGCGAGCATGACCGCGGTGGACGCGGTGCCCGGCAGGCCCAGGCTGAGCAGCGGGATCATCGCGCCGCCCGACTCGGAGTTGTTGGCCGCCTCGGGGGCCGCGACGCCCTCGATGGCGCCCTTGCCGAAGTGCTCGGGGTGCTTCGAGGTGCGCTTGGCGAGGGTGTAGGAGAGGAACGAGGCCACCGTGGAGCCGCCGCCGGGCAGCGCGCCGACGATGAACCCGAGCAGCGAGCCCTGCGCGATCGCGCCGCGGCTGGTGCGCAGGTCGTCCCTGGTGGGCAGCAGTTCGCGGATCTTGCGGGGGACGGTGAACAGCGGGCGGCCCATCTTGGTCTCGACGTTGATCAGCACCTCCCCCACGGCGAAGAGGCCGACGCTGAGGGTGATGAACTCGATCCCGTCGGAGAGGCCCGTGTTGCCGAAGGTGAAGCGGGTCTGCCCGGAGAAGATGTCCACGCCGACGGTGGACAGCAGCAGCCCGAGCGCCATCGAGATGAAGCCCCGCAGCGGCGACTCGCCCGCCATCATGATGACCAGCAGCAGCGCGAACGCCATCAGCGCCGCGTACTCGGGCGGCCCGAAGTCCACCGCGAGCTTCGCCACCAGCGGCGCCGCGAAGGTCAGCGCGACCACGCCGAAGGTGCTCGCGATGAACCCGGAGATCGCGGACATGCCCATGGCGGGACCGGCCCGCCCCTTTCTCGCGAGCTGGTGCCCGTCGATACAGAGCACGACGGATGACGGCTCGGTCGGGATGTTCAGCAGGATCGCGGTGGTGGAGCCGGCGAACTTCGCCCCGTGGTAGATCCCCGCCATCAGGATCAGCCCCGTGGCCGGGGGCAGGCTGGTGGTGAGCGGCAGCAGGATGGCGAGCGTGGCGGGCGGCCCGAGCCCCGGGAGGATGCCGATCAGGGTGCCGATCACCACGCCGACCGCCACCCAGAACAGGTTGAGCGGGCTGAACGCGGCTCCGAAGCCGTCGAACAGGTTCTGGAGTGATCCCATGTGTCTCGTTCCTTCTCCGGTCTTCGGGGTTGCCCCCCGGGCCGAAACGCCGTGGCGGTGGGGCCGCGGCCCGGGTGCGCGGGGCCGCGGCGCGGCGACTTCGTGGCTATGAATCGCCGAACAGGGAGCCGGTGGGCAGTTCGACGCCCAGCAGGTAGGCGAAGACCCCGTACACGGCGAGCGGGATGAGGACGATGGCGAGCACCGCCCGCAGCACCCGTATCCGCTCGACGGTGAAGAGCAGGTACGCCACGAGCAGCCCCATCGCGGCGAGGAAGCCGAGCAGTTGGAGCAGCGCGACGGCGGCCGTGAAGCCGGCCCATACCCGGCCGGCGCGCAGCAGCCTGCGCGGCTCGAAGCCGTCCCCCGCGTCGGCGGCCCCCCCGCCCTCGGCCGGGTCCCCCGCGGCGCCCGCTGCGGCCGCCTTGGCGGCGGGGCGGTGCAGCACGTTCACCGCCACGAGCAGCACGCCGAGCACCAGGAGCGCGGCGGCCGAGAGGTCGGGGAAGAAGCCGGGGCCCGGCTCTCCGTGCTCCCCGAACATGTCCAGGTCGGCCCCTTCGACCAGCGCGAACGCGCCGAGCGCCGCCGAACACAGTCCCGTCCCGATCTGAGCTTTGCGCACGGCGCCCTCCGTGTTCCGTGGTGACAGCGGTCATCGGTTGTCGGGGCAGGACCCGGGCGTGCGGCGCCGCGGGCCCTGCCGGGTTCGTCACCAGCAGGCGCCGAGCCTGAGCCCGTCGGGCGGGGTGTCCTGGCCGGGTGACATGAGTGCGAACAGGCCCCTGCGGCCCTCGAAGGCCAGCGCCGACGAGGTGAATCCGTGCCGGGCGAGCAGCGCGGCCTCAACCGCGTCGGCCGCCGCCTTGCCCGCCCTGAGGTCGCCCGCGGGGGTGGACTCGGCGGCGGCGAGCCCGGCGGCCTGGGTGGCGCAGAGCCCGAAGAGGTGGCGCAGCCGCGCCGCGTCGAGCCCGAGCAGGCGTCCCGCCGCGGCGCCCGCGCCCACGGTGCCCGCGGTCCCGGCGAGCGACCAGCCCGCCGCGGAGTGCGCGGCGCCGAGCGCGGCGGCGGTGGCACGGGCGACCTCGATGCCGACGGCGACGGCGGCCACCAGTTCCTCGGGGTCCGCCGAATCCTCGGCATTCTCGGAGGTCTCGGAGGTCTCGGGGCCCGGCTCCTGCCCCGCGTCCCGCGGGCCGGGCCCCTGGCCCGTTGGCGGCGCCGCGTCCGCCCCGGTACGGGGCGCGAGCGCGACGGCGGCGGCGCACACCGCGGCCCAGTCGGGACCGGACCCCGGCGCCGCGGCGGCCGCCGTGCCCAGCTTCCACGCGGTCCTCGTCGGGTCGGCGCCCGCCGCCCTGCGGGTCCCGGCGAGGGCCTCGTGCAGCGCCCGTACGGCGGGGGCGGCGGCGCCCTCCTGAGCGGCGGCGCGGAAGGCGGCCAGCGCCCCGGCGGCCTGTTCGAGCGCTTCCTTGGGGGGTTTGGCCGTACGGACGAAGTCCACGGCCTGCTCGGTGGCGCTCAACGCCGGCCCTCCTTGGTGTCGGCGCGCTCGGCGGGCGCGGGGGTGTGCGCGGGGGGCGCGGTGTCCCCCGGGCGGACGGCCGCGACCAGCTCCGCGGGGTCGGCGGCGTCCGCGAGGGCGTCCACCGCGCGCCTGAGGGTGTCGGCCGCGTCGGGGCCGAGCACCGGCGCCACCAGGCCGCGCACCTTGGCGTGCAGCTCGTCGTCGGTCAGCGGCCTTTCGAGGCTGCCGCGGGCGTGCGGGATGTGCACGGTCACCGGTTCCGCGCCGCGGCGCTCGACGGTGATGGTGGCGGCGTCGCGCGCGCAGTCCTCGCTGGGCCGCAGCGTGGTGAGCGACCGCAGCCGCACCGCGTCGGGCGCGACCGCGCGCCCGTCGGCGAACTGCGGCAGCCCGACCTGCCCGTCGAGCAGCCCCACGGCCACCGCGTGCCGGGCGCTGAACCTGGCCTGGAGCCCGTCCGCCGGCTGCTCCCTGCCCATCAGCTCGGGCACCAGGGGATGGCAGACGAGTTCCACGGCGGTGATCGCTTCAGGGTCGCCGACCTGGGGCGACGCGGCGACGGCGGCGTCGATGCCGGGGTGCGCCACGATGCCGCAGGGGTACGGCTTGAACGCGTTCTTCTCCAGCTCCCAGGGCCCGTCGAAGCCGTCGGTGAGCCAGTGCCCGTCGAGCGCGTCGCTGAACACGGGCAGGACGCCGCGCTCGCCGAGCGGATCGTGCGGCGCCCCGATCCCGGCGGCGGCGAGCCGTGCGGCCAGCAGCCCGTTGGCGGCGGCCTTGCCGGGGTGGAACGGCTTGGTCATGGAGCCGAACGCCTCGCGGTGCCCGAGGACCATGTCCCCCGCCAGGGCGAGCGCCGCCTCGGTGGCCCCGGCGTCGAGGCCGAGCAGCAGGGCGGCGGCAGCGGCGGCGCCGAAGACCCCGCAGGTGCCGGTGATGTGCCAGCCGCGGTCGTAGTGGCTCGGCGAGACGGCGTTGCCGATACGGAGCTGGGTCTCACAGCCGAGCGCGAACGCGGACAGATAGCGGGCGCCGGGAGCGTCGATTTCCGGCCAGAGGGCCAGCACGGTGGCCATGGTCGCGGCGCCGGGGTGGATCACCGTCGCCAGATGGGTGTCGTCGAAGTCGTCGAAGTGCGCGGCGGTGCCCGCGATCACGGCACCCCAGTGCGCGTCCACGGTCTCGCGGCGGCCGGGCACGGCGACGCCGCCCGCCGCCCCGAGTTCCCGCGCCGTGGCGAGGGCGGCGTCCACCGCCGGGGTGCGGGCGGCGCCCACCGCGGTGCCGAGGACGTTGTAGAGACTGCGGCGCGCCGCGCTCGCCACCGCGGGGGGCAGCGGCGCGGCGTGCGCGTCGAGGAGTCGGCGGCTGAAGGCGTACGCCGCCGAGCGTGAGGTGGTTCCCTGAGGCATGGCGGGAAACTAAGGGCCAAACCATGGCCGAAACAATGACAGCGCACGCTGCAATCATTGCGGTGGTTGCAATGGTTTTCCGAACTCCCGGCCGTGCGCCCTGGCGATCCCCGCCAGGGTGCGGACGCTCTCGTGGACGGCGCTGGTGCGCTGGTACGCCAGGAAGATCGTGCGCCCGGCCGACGAGGGGTCCCTGATCGGCAGCCGTACCACCCGGGGGTGCTGGTGGTTGTCCATGCCCTCGGGCACCACGGACACCCCGATGCCCGCGCCCACCATGGACTCCACGACGAACAGGTCGTTGCCCTCGACGGTGATGCGCGGCACGAAGCCGGCCCTCGCGCAGGCGTTCACCATGTGGGTACGGCTGCTCGAACCCAGCTCCATGGCGATGAAGGGCCGGTCGCGCACCTCCGCGAGCCCCACCTCTCCGCGCTCCGCGAGGGGGTCGCCCGCGGGCACCGTGAGCAGCAGCGCCTCGGTGAAGAGCGGCTCCACCACGATGTCCGTCTCGGTCGGCGACAGCGAGGTGAACGCGACGTCGGCCTCGCCGCGCAGCAGCGCGGAGACCACGTTGGTCGCCGAACTCTGCCAGCAGCGGAAGCTCAGCTCCGGGTGCGCGCCGAGCAGCTCGGCGAGGACGTCGGGCACGAAGCCGAGCCCGAGCGAGTAGGTGTGCGCGATACGCAGCCGCCGGTGCGGCACCCCCGACTCGGCCCTGGTGGTGTCCACCGCGTCGAGCCGCGCCCGCAGCACCGCCTGCGCCTCGCGCACCAGTACGTGCCCGGTGTGCAGCATCCGCACCCGCCGCCCCGCCTGCTCGATCAGCGCCACCCCGAGCTTCCGCTCCAGCGCCCTGATGCCCCGCTGCACGGTGGCCACACTGAGCCCCAGCTCGGAGGCGGTCTCCCCGAAGTGCTCGTTCCTGCTGAAGACCAGGAACATCTCCAGGTCGGCGAAGGTGATGTCTGCGGCGTTTCCCACGTCCATGCTGCTGATTATGGGCGGGGGGCGGGGGCCGGACCTGGCAGCCGGGGCCGGGCCGGGCTGCCAGGTGGCCGGATCAGCCGGAGGCGTCGGTGGCCGCCGCCTTGCGGCACTCGTCCGCGCCCTTGCAGTCCTTGAGCGCCGTCAGCGTGTCGTGGAGTCTGGCGCGGTCGTCGGCCGGGAGTCCTGACCAGCGGTTGTACATCTCGTAGGTGTCGGAGCCGGTCTCGTAGTACTCCCGTTCACCGTCCGCGTACTCGACGTAGAGCGCGTCCTTCGTCCGCAGCGCCTCGTAACTCGGCGGGTCCCCCGCGTTCTTGGGCGCGGCGTCCGGATCGCCCTTCTTCGAGGCCGCGTGGTGGTGCTCGACCAGGACCGCCTTGCGCCAGTCGGCACCGCCGTCGCCGCCCCGCATCAGCCCCGTGAGGCTGGTCCCGTCCGCCGACGCCGGCGGGTCGAGGCCCGCGAGGTCCTGGAAGGTGGGGTTCATGTCGACGTTCTCGGCGAGCTGCGAGACCTGCTTGCCGGCCGGCACCCCGGGGCCCGTGACCACCAGCGGCACGTTGATGTCCGTATCGAACGCGGTCTGCTTGCCGGGCCGCAGCCGGTGCTCGCCCATGTGGAAGCCGTTGTCGGAGTTGAAGACGAGGTAGGTGTCGTCCGCGAGGCCCTTGGCCTTCAGCTCGTCCTCAAGGTGGCCGATCATCCGGTCGACCGCCTGCACCGACCGCACCCGCAGCGCGAACTTCCGGTTGATCTCCTTCTTCTCCTTCGGCGCGAGCGGGCTCAACTCCCGCTGCCACGCGGGCGCGTCCTGGGGGCTCTTGTCGAAGGAGGCTTCCCTGGGGGCCTTCACCCCGGGGAAGCTCTTCACGTCGCGGGGCGCAGGGGTGGAGGGGCCGTGCGGCGCGAACGTCGCCAGCTCCAGCATGAACGGCTTCTTGGCGTCCGCCGCCGCGTCGACGAACGAGGTCGCCTTGTGGGAGACGACGTCGGTCAGGTAGTCCTGCGGCCGGTGGCGGTAGTGGGCGACCTTGCCGTTCTCGTTGAGGTTGTAGTTGTACTCGGCGTACCCGCTGCCCGCGACGTCCCACTCGTCCCAGCCGGGCGGCACGTAGGGCTTGGACGTGCCCTGGGTGTCGCCTGGCTGGTAGCCGTTGAGGTACTTGCCCATGAACCCGGTTCTGTAGCCCGCCTTCTGCAACGCGGGCCCGAAGCACTTGTCCTCGTCGCCGTTCTTCATGAAGGCGCCGTAGCCGCCGTCGTCCCCGGTGTTCGTGAACACCCCGGTGTTGTGGGGGTACTCGCCGGTCAGGATGGACGAACGGGACGGGCAGCACAGTGAGTCGGTGACGTAGAAGTCGGTGAACGTCGTCCCGTTCTGCCGCATCTTCTGCACGTGGGGCATGTACTTGACGAGGTTCCAGGACAGGTCGTCGGTGAGCACGTACACGATGTTGGGCTTGTCCCCGTGTGCCGAGGGCTTGCCGGTGGGCTCGTCGGGTGAACCGTCACCACCGCCACCGGTGCAGGAGGCCAGCAGCAGCCCCGCCGCCCCCAGCAAGAGAGCTGCGCGCCGAGCGCGGTTCTGACGGCCCATACGGGAACCTCCGTATCGCGGTACACCCGACCCCCCTGCCCCCGCAGCGGCACCGTACACCGCCTTCCTGTGGCCGGAGATCGAAGCGCCCGCGTCGGGCGGAGGGGCGCCGGGGCGGCCCACGGCGGGTCCCGCCGGCCGCGCGCCGGGCCGCTCCTCACGCCGCCCCGCCTCCCGCCGCCCCGCCTCCCGCGGCAACCGCTCCGACGTGGTCGGCGAGCAGGCGCCGACAGTGGCGCGCCCGGTCGGCCAACTCCCCACCGGCGGCCGACAGCTCGGCCAGGCAGAGCAGCAGATCCGCGACCAGGTCGGGGCCGGGCCCCGCCGCCAGCAGCGCCTCGGTGGACGGCGTCACGTCCGCCCCGGGCTCCAGGAAGAGCACCTGGAACAGCGCGTCGGCCGCCCGCTCGTCCGCGTCCCCCGTCCCCTCCTGCGCCCCCTGTTCCGCTTCGAGCGCGCCGAAGTACGCACACCACCCCTCCGCGGCGGCCGCGGGCCCCGACTCCAGGGTGTCGAGCAGCAGGAGTTCGAACCGCAGCCTCATGCCGTCCGGCGCCAGCGCCGCGGCCCGCTCGAAGTCCCGCCGCGCCAGGCCCGGCTGCCCCGCCTGCCGGTGAACCACACCGCGCTCCACGAGGGCGAAGGCGTACTCGGGGTCGAGATCCAGGGCCCGCGTGAGATCGACGACCGCCTCGTCATGACGCCCCGTCTGCCGGTACACCTCACCACGGCTGGCAAGAGCGAAGGCGTACTCCGGATCGAGGTCCAGAGCACGCGTGAGATCGACAACCGCCTCGTCGTAACGGCCCGCAGCGCCGCGGGTCTCGCCGCGGTGGGCGAGGGCGAAGGCGTACTCCGGGTCGAGATCCAGAGCGCGCGTGAAGTCGGCCACCGCCTCATCCAGACGGTTCGCCAGCCGATGGGCCTGGCCGCGGCGGACAAGGGTGAGGGAGTCGTCGGGTTCCAGCTCCAGGGCCCGGGTGAAGTCGGCGACCGCCTCGTCATAGCGGTCCGCCTGCCGATGGACGTCACCACGGGTGGTGACGGCGTACACGTAGTCGGGGTCGACGTCGATGGCGTGCGTGAGGTCGGCGACCGCCTCGTCGAAACGGCCCGTGTCCCGGTGGGCCGCGCCCCGCTCCACGAGCGCGAAGGTGTAGTCGGGGTCGATCTCCAGGGCCCTGGTGAGGTCGGCGACGGCCTCGTCGTAGCGGCCCGCGCTCCGGTGCAGTGTCCCCCGGAAGGCCAGCGCCGTCGTGGACGTGGAATCGCACCGGAGCGCGTCGGTGAAGTCGGCGACGGCCTCGTCGTAGTGGCGAAGCCGCACACGGGCGAGCCCGCGGAAGGAGAAGACCCATGCCTGGGTCGCGTCCAGTTGGAGGGTGAGGGTGAAGTCGGCGACGGCCTCGTCGAGGCGGTCCGCCGCGAGGTGCGCCTGCCCGCGCGAGCCCAGGGTCCAGGCGTCGGTGGGGTCGATCTCCAGAGCCCTGGTGAGGTCGGCGACGGCCTCGTCGTAGCGGCCCGCGCTCCGGTGCTCGTCGCCCCGCAGCGACAGCACCATGGTGTCGGCGGGGTTCTCGCGCACGGCCCGGTCCAGGTCTGCCATGGCGTCGCCGTGACGGCCGGCGATACCGTGCGCCTGCCCGCGCATGGCGAGTGCGTAGAGGTTGCCGGGGTCGAGGGCAAGCGCCGCGTCGAGGTCGGCGATGGCGCGTTCGTCCTCGTCGACGAGTGAGTGGTGCCGGCCGCGGTAGGTGTGCGCCCAGGCCCGCGCCCGGGGCGACAGCCTGCCGTGCGTCAGCAGCACCGTCAGACAGGCGAGGGCCGGGTCGCCCTCCCCGGCGGCCGGTCCCAGGCGCTCGGCCCACAGGTCGAGTTCGGGGTCCGCGGTGTCACGGGCGGCCTCGCCGACGGTGTCGGTCCACTGCCGCAGGACCGCGGGCTCCTGCCGCGCGGCGTGCACCGTCTGCTCCAGTACGTCCTGGAGAGCGGCGACGGGCGAGGCGCACAGGAGGTGGTAGGACTCCGCCAGCCGGTGCCGCCGCCAGCGGTCGTCGGCCCACCTCTCCTTGATCACCGCCCACGGGGCGTCGTCGCCACGTGCGCCAGGCCCGCGCCCCGCCGCCCCACCACCGGTGCCGACGCGGCGCCCCCTGGCGAGCTGCTGTTCGACCTCGGCGCGCCAGGCGCCGTGGGCCTCCGCGAGACGGCTGTGCGTGGCGCTCCAGCGCAGCGGGGAATGCGTACGCTGCCTGCGCAGGACGCTGGTGCGTACGACCGCGTGGTACCGCTTGAAGTCACCGCTGCCGCTGACGAAGGGCTGGCCGCACAGCCACTCCCACATCCCGTGCTCCTCGTCGAGCGCGGCGACGGCGAAGACGTCCTCGTTCAGCTCCGGCGGCAGCGCCCCGGCCAGCACCGCCTCCCGCTGCTGCCGGTCGGTGATCCCACGGACGAAGCGCTCCACGGCCGCGTCGGCCGCGTCCCCCCGCGAGTCGACGTCGGCGGCGCTCGCGGGACGGGCCCGCGCGATGAGTTCCACCAGCAGCGGCAGCCCCATCGACCGCTCCTGCACCGCGTCGACGGCCTCCGTGTCGGTCACCCCACGCGCCGCCAGGAGCTGCCGTGTCTCCTCACGGGTGAACCCCTCAAGCGGCACGTCCTTCACGGCCCCCTGCAACGGGCCCCACGCGTCGGAGAGTTCCTCACGACCCGCAAGCACCACGATCACGTTGGGCGGGAACTCCCCGAACCCGTTCTGGACGACGTGCCGCAGCCACTCCCCCAGGTAGCGCCCGGTCTGCTCCCATGTGTCGAAGAACAGCACCACCCACGGCACGCCCGCGCTCAACTCGTCGAGATCGTGTACGAAGGCACGGCTGAGGCCCGCGACATCCCCCTCACGCGCCCGCCGCCCCCGGCCCACCGTGAAGCTCCACGCCCGGTCGAGGCCCTGCGCCAGGGCGTCCTGGTTCACCAGCGTGCCCACCACGCCGCCGCCGGGGAGCAGGGCGGCCGCGCCGGTGACGGCCTGCGCTCCGGCGCGCCCCAGCAGCGTCGCCTCGCCACCCGCGGACACCGGCGGGGAGGCCGCGGCCTGCTCCCTGCGGTAGACCTCCACCTGCTTGTCGAACTCCTTGAGCGGTCCGGTTCTCGCCAGTTGGTGGCCGAGCCTCAGCAGGGCCTGCGGCACCCCGTGGACGTCGCTCTCGTCCACGAGCGCAGTCAGGGCGCCCTTGCGCCCGGCCACGTCCGACCACCGCCGCAGCAGCGTCGACTTGCCCACCCCGCCAAGGCCGTGGACGTGGAACAGGAACGGGGCCTCGTAGTCCTCAGGGTCCCCGTCCAGTCTGCCCGCGAAGTCGGCCACCAGCGCCTGCCTGCCGACGAACCGCTCCTGCGCCCTTCGTCTGATCAGTTCGCCACGCGACACGCGTCCACGGTCCGACGCCATCCGGAATCCTCCTGTAGGCCGCCGCAAGGAAGGGTCACCAATATCCCGTACCACCCCGTACGACGGTCCCGGTGTCGGATTCTGGCCGATCCCCGCCCCTCCTGGCCCGATTGCCCGCCACCCCGCCCCGCCGCCGCCCTCTCAGGTGTTCAGCCGCGCGTGGAGCCGGGCGAACCCCGCGCACACCAGCGGCATGACCAGCGGCGGCAGCAGGAGCAGGCCCACGGCGGTGGGAAAGACCTTCATCAGCACCCCGGTCATCCACACGTTGTCGCCGCTGAGCCGCAGCATGCCGAGGCCCGCGAAGTGGGCGAGCGGGGCCGCCGGGTAGCGGGCGAGCCAGAAGACGAGCACGGCGGCCCCGGTGACCAGCACGCCGAGACCGAGGGCGGGCCCACGCGCGCGGCGGGTCAGCACCCAGGAGCGGCGCAGCGCCGCGAACGGGGAGCGGCGCTCAAGCACCGTGTCCGCGGTGGCCAGCGCCAGCCGCGCGTACAGCAGCGGACCGCCGAGGGACCAGATGGCGATCGGCAGCACCCACCCCACCAGCGCGTACTGCGGGGACGCCGTTTCGTGCAGCGGCGTCGGCTCGACACCGGGCACGTCGCCGCCGTCCACGAAACTGAACAGCACGAGGCCCGCCAACTCCACGGCGCCGACGGCAAGTCCCGTCAGCGCGTTGACGGTGAGCGCGGCGGGGAAGCGGGCACGGGCGCGCCGCCACAGCTCGCGGGTGCCCAGCGGTCCGCCGCCCCGCGCGGCGTGCGACTCACCGACGGCGTACGCGGTGTGCAGTACGGAGACGACGAGCAGCCCCAGCAGGAGCAGCAGCACGAACACCACGGCGCCGGTCCGCACCAGCGGGTCCATGCCTCCGTCGGCGTAGGCCCAGTAGGAGTCCTCGTTGGCGATGTTCTCGTCCGCGTACTCCCGCACGCTCTCGAAGCCGCCCCGCGCCGCCGCGAACCCGCCCGCCAGTACGGCGAGGCCGACCACGGCCGTCAGCGCCGACACCAGGAGCGTGAACCCGTACAACGCACGCGCATAACGCCCGACGACCCCGGTCCCCCGCCCCCTGCCCCGCTGCTTCCCCTCATGCTCCATGAACGCGGCCCGACCTCCGTACGAACGTGCGATGACACACGTCAGAACGCCCGGGGTCCGGTGCGAGGTTCCTCAGGAGGCAACAGGTGCCACATCGGTCCGGGGGCCGTTCCGGCGCACGGCCCCCCCGCCGTCACCGCGTGCGCAGCCCGGCGAACCAGCGCACGATCGCCGACGTGGCCGCGACATTGGACCCCAGATGGCGGGAGCCCTCGTAGTCGACACCGCCGAGGTCGACGACCGGGGCGTCCACCCCGTGTTCGCGCAGGGCCGCCCGGCAGTGCGCGGTGTTGGCGTTGACGGCCTGCTCGTCGCCGCTCGCCATGTAGAGGCGGATCGGGGCGCGCGGTGCCCAGTCGGTGCACACGGCGTCGGTCGCACGCAGCGCCGCCGCCAGCGGCCCCGTCGGATGTGCGAGCAGTTCGCGGCCGTGCCCGGTCAGCAGCTCGTCGAGCGTGCCCGGGGTGCCCCGCATCAACTCCTCGCCCGTGTGCGCGCCGTCGAAGAGAGCCTCGACGGTGTCGGCGTACGGGGCCCGGAAGACCTCGCCGGGGCTGTCGTAGATGTGGTGGAGCCGGTTGAAGGCCACGAAGGTGTACGCCGCGTACACCACGCCGGACTTGGGTTCGAGGCGGCCGGCGAGCAGCGCGGGCAGCTCCGTACCGCCGAAGTCGTACGCACCGCTGACGGGCGCCAGCGCACCCAGCCTGAACCAGTGGTCCTCGCCCGCCTCCAGGGCCCGGCCGAGCCCGAGCGCCGCGGAGGCGCCCTGCGAGAAGCCGGTGACCATGACGTCGCGCTCCAGCACATGCCCGGTGCGCGGCGCGAAGGCGCGGGCCGCCCGCAGCATGTCGAGGGAGGCCGTGGTCTCGGAGCCGACGTCCATCCAGGGGTGCGGTCCCGGGCCCTTGCCCATGCCCAGGTAGTCGGGCGCCACGCCCGCGGCCCCCGCCGACGCGTGCGCGATCACGGGCGCGGACACGAAGTCGCCGCGCCGCATGGACGGTGAGTCGTCCCTGTTGCTGCCGGTGCCGTGCGCGAAGGAGACCGCGCCCAGTCGGCTGCCGCCGCCGAGCGGCAGTGCCAAAAGCCCGCTCGCCGTGGTGGGCCGCCCGTGCGGATCGACGGTCCGGTAGACGAGCCGGTACGCGACGACACCGTGCCGTACGGTGCCGTCCCCGAACCCGGCCTCACGCAACTCGGCCGCCACGGACCGCGGGGTCGCGAGCGTGTACAGCTTCTCCGCGGAGACCAGCGCGCCCCTGCCGTGCTCCCGCTCCTCCCCCTGCTGCCGCGACGGCGACGCCCGCCCCTGCGCGGCCGGAGAGGCGGCAACGGCGGTCCCGCTCAACAGCAGCCCACAACAGACCACCGCCGCCCCCACCCGCAGCCCACTCCCCCGACGCAACTCCAAAAAGCCACTCATTCCCACGACGACCTCCGCATGAGCACGATTGAAGACCGCCCCACCCTCACCCACGCCCACTCCCCTGCACACTGGTGCGACCCCCCGCCTTCTCCTGAAGCCTCCACCAGGACCCCACCCCTGGCGACGACCGCGCAGGCCCCGCGAGCACGACGGTCCTGGTCCTGCCGACCACAGCGGTTCCCGCTCCGCTCCACCAGGTTGACCTGCGGGGATGGACCGATAGTGCTTTCTTCAACAAGTGGATATGCGGGGCGCCGATTGCTGGCTAGAGTCATCTAGTTACAACTGGTTGTGGGGACAGCCAGTGCCTTGGGGAGGGCATTCAGCACATGAGTCGTCGATCCAGTGGTCGTGTCGGCGTCTGGGCCGAAGTGCAACGGCAGCAACAGCGACAGCGGGAAGCCGAAGCGAGACGGCAGAGACAGCAGGAACAGCAGGCTCGGGCCTATCAGCGCCGAACCGCCCAGAGCCATCGCGAGTACCGGCAGGCAGAGGCCCAACGCCGCACGGAGGAACTGGACGCGAAGGTCACATCGCTGCAAGGGCTTCTCGCCTCGGGTTGCCGGGCACCGGCCTTCAAGGCCGCGTCCCTCATGCGACACGAGGACGTCCGGCCCTTCGCACCGGGAGCGTTGGCACAGCCCATACCCATGCCGGACATCAGCCACTACCAGGCGCAGGGCGGCTGGACCGCGAACCGTCGGGCCCAGGCCCAGGCGGACGCGAGAGCACGATTCGAACGGGACTGGCAGACCGCTCAGACAGCGGAGGCCCGCAGACAGCAGGAACTGGCGTCGTATCAACAGCAGTACCAGCAGTGGGCCGACAGCCAACTCGCCGATACGCGGCGGCACAACGCCGGCGTCGTCGCCGTGACCGAAGGGGTGAGACGCAGGGAACCCAATTCCGTGATCGAGTACTTCTCCGCCGCTCTCTACGCCTCGACGGCATGGCCGGAAGGCTTCCCGCGACAGGTGGCGGCCGCCTACGACTCCCCGGCCGGACAACTGGTGCTGGACTGGGAGTTGCCCGCGTATGACGTCGTACCCGAGGTGAAGTCGGTCCGGTACATGTCCAGCGCCGACCAGGACAAGGAGACCACCCGTCCGGTGAGTCAGCGCCGCGCCCTGTACAGGGAGGTCCTGGCCCAGTGCATGCTTCTCGTTCTCCACGAGTTGTTCGCCGCGGATGAGGCGGGGGCGCTTGAGTCGGTGGCCCTGAACGGATTCGTCGACGGGCACGACCCCACGACGGGTCGGCCGGGCCAGATCTTTCTCGCGACCGTCATGGCCCCGCGTTCCTCGTTCCGCGATCTGCACCTGGCGCAGGTGGACGCCGGGAGTTGCCTGGCCGACGCGCTGCGCGGACAGCTCTCGGCACGGCCGGACCAACTCAGCGCAATACGGCCGAGCAGGCGGCCCGCGGATGTCGGAAACGGCGTCGTCGCGCATGGCCATGACGAAGAACCCGACCTCTTCGCCATGGACCCCGTCGCCTTCGAGGGGCTCGTCGCCGGTCTCTTCCGGGCGATGGGAATGCAGGCCGTGACCACCCAGCGTTCCCACGACGGCGGCGTGGACGTCGACGCACTGGACCCGACGCCGATTCGAGGCGGCAAGATCGTCGTGCAGGTGAAGCGCTACCGCAACACGGTGCCTCCCACCGCTGTCCGCGACCTGTACGGAACCGTGCAGGACGCCGGTGCGAACAAGGGTGTCCTGGTGACCACGTCGAGGTTCGGCCCGGGCTCCCACGCCTTCGCCAATGGCAAACCGCTGGAACTCATCTCGGGCCCGGAACTGGTGGACCTGCTGCACCGTCATGGGCTGAGTGGGCGTCTCGGCGGCGGCCCTCGGCAGGCTCCGGCCGCACAGGCGCCCTCGGCGGCGGGCGCGCCGCTGCCTGACAACTACAACGTCTTGGGCATGTCATGGGCCGGAAGTGTCGCCTTGGACGTGTGCGCTCTCGTCTGCCGCGGCAATCGGGTCCTCAGCGACGACCACTTCGTCTTCTTCAACAACCCCCAGGTGCCGGACGGCTCTGTCCGTACTCTCCCCGCGAGCGCACCCGACAAGGCCGCGATCTGTGTGTCCTTCGACGGGCTGCCCGAAGAGGCCGACCGGTTCGTGCTCGTGGCGGCCATCGACCCGGAGGCCAACCCGGATGCGGACCTCTCCGGTTTCACGGATGCGCGCATCCGGCTGCTCGACCCGAGGATGGCCGAGCTGGGGCAGCTCGAAGTCTCAGACGGCCGACCGCGCGAGACGGCACTGGTACTTGGCTCCTTCCGGCGACGGGCCAACGGTGACTGGGACTTCGTCCTGGGAGGCAAGGGCTACCCGGGCGGCCTGGAGGAACTCGTACAGGACTTCGGCATCGAAGTGGAGTAGCCCGCCGCAGTCCCGATACGCCCCTGCCACCCGAAGTCCGTGAACGCTGCCCGACACTCCCTGCGCAGCCGCGCAGTTGCGAAGATGGCGGCATGGTGGAATCCGGTGAAGGGCCTCCCGAGGGGTGGGGATTTCTCGGGGTGGGGGTGCCGATGCTGGTCGTCCATGACGAGCAGCGGGGGCTGCTGGCCGTGGCGGGTGCGGAGACCGATGACGGGGATACGCCGGTGGCGGTCTACTCCAGCCGCAACTACGCCCGCCGCGCGTTGGTCCGCTCGCGCTTCCCCGTTTACGCGCTGGCCTTCCACCCTCGGCGCCCGCTGCTCGCCATAGGGACCGGCGGGTACGACGGTGGCTACCACTTCGAGGGGGAGCTGCTGCTTCTGCGCGTGAAGGCGGGCACGGTCGCCTCGCTCATCGAGAGCGAGTCCGGTCGGCAGATCCTGGGCCTCGGCTGGCTCGACGAGCGGTCGCTGCGTGTCCTCATGGCCCCGCGCGACGACTGGCAGGACGAAGCGGCCCACGAGAACGGGCACGTCGCCGTGGTGGAGCGGGCCGACTGGACCACCGTCCGCGCCAGGTCCCTCAGCGACCAGGACCTGGCCGACGGTCCGAGGACCCCCGCGCCGCGCCCCGAGCCGCACGAGTCGGCACAACGAGCGGCTGCCGCCCTGCGCTCCCTCTGGCAGGCCCAACGAGGCGGGCCCTTCGGGTGACTTGTGGAGGCGTGGTGCTCTGATCTCTCAAGCCCCAGCCGCCATGCCCCTCCCCACCAGATGCCCCACAAGCTCCTCCCCTCCCGGGTACGGCGCCTCCTGGGGCAACAGCCGTTCCGCTGCCTCCAGTTGGTTCGAGCGGACCAACTCGTGGATACGTCGCACCAGCGGCGTCACGTCGCGGAGGGACACCAGCCACTCGTCCGCGTAGCGGTGGGATGCCTCGCCCGACAGGCCCAGTTGGAGGGAGCGGTGTTGCAACGGGCGTAGACGGAGGTCGCGTTCCGGGTCCCACTGGACGCGGGTCGGGGACTCGCGCAGGGTCCGGCGCCAGGTGTCGTGGTCCGTGTGGAGGGACGCGTCGTAGTGCGAGAGGCAGGCGTTCCGCAGTGCCCACTCGAAGCCGTCGCGGGTGATCTCCACTGCCAGCACCACTTCCTGACCCTCTTTCAGCGCCCAGCCGCAGCGGTACATCATCCAGAGGAAGGATGGCTTGATCCAGGTCATGCGGTCCCTTTTCCAGTGGGCCGGGAAGTGGCCGTCGCGGGCCGCGGGGTGGCCGATCTGCGGGGAGTACGCCTGGTAGACGGTCACCGTGTCGGCGGTGGTGGCGGCGCGGATCTGGTGGCGGGGGACGGCGGCGGACTCGGTCATGGTTCGAGGATGGGGTGGGTCACCGCGGGCGGCCAGCTATTTACCGCATGGCGTGCCTCCCGCGCAGGGGATGCGGCCGAAGATCACCCCATGGAGTTACGCGTTGGACCCGCCGCTCGGCGGCCCGGCACACTCTGGGCAGTTGTGGGGGAATAAGGGGGAAAAGCGCTGATGCCGCACAGGGACCATCCGACTGCCCGGCAGGCCCGATTGGGCGCCGAACTGCGGAAGATGCGGGAGTCGGCGGGGCTCGCCGCGCGTGAGGCGGCGGGGCTGCTTTCGGTCGACCAGGCCAGGATCAGCCATATCGAGGCCGGCCGGGTGGGGGTGAGCGAGACACGGCTGCGCCGCCTCGCGCACTTCTACGGCTGCCCCGACGAGGAGCTGATCTCGGCGCTCTGCGACATTACCCGCGAACACCGCGGCCAGTTCTGGTTCGACGAATACCGCGGCATTCTGGCACCCGTATTCCTCGACGTGGCGGAAATGGAACACCACGCCGTCGCCATGTGCGCACTCCAGAACGTGACTCTGCCCGGAATCCTACAGACGAAGGATTACGCGCGCACCCTCTTCTCCGGCGTACTGCCACGGCTTTCCGACGACGAGATCGACGCACGCGTCGAGCACCGGATGCGGCGTTTCCACGTCCTCGAACGGCCCGAGCCGCCGGTATACGAGGCCATCGTGCACGAAGCCGCCGTGCGGATGCGATTCGGTGGTCGAAAAGTGGCCAGGGAACAGCTCAACCATCTGATGGACGCCGCGGGGCTGCCCACCGTCACGTTGCGGATCGTCCCCTTCACGAGCGAGGACTTCGTGGAGGCCACCCAGTCGGTGGTGTACGCGCACGCGGTGGTGCCGCAGTTGGACGTGGTGCAGATCGACGCGGTCTCCGGTGGTAGTTTTCTCGACGCCGAGGCCGATCTCCGGACGTACCGGACGCTGCTCGATTCCGCACGCAAGGCGACACTCAGCCCCGACGAATCACGCACTCTCATCCACCACATCGCCCGCGAACTCTGACCGCGTCGCGCCGACCGCGGGAAAGCGGGCTCGTGCGGAACGGGAACGGGTGCCGAGCGGGAACGTCGCGACCGGAAGGACAAGCACGGTGCCACGAACCAGCGCCGTGCCGTGTCCGTGATTCCAACGGGATCTGCGCTCGCGGAGAGGCCCGCGGCCGTAAGTGAACTGGCATCGCACGAGACTGTGAGAGGCGAGAGCATGGGCGGATCTTCCATAGACTGGCAGAAGTCAACCTTTTCGGGCGGAGGTGGCGCCAACTCCCTGGAAATCGCGGAACACGAAGGCCGAATCGTGCTGCGGGAAAGCGGCATGCCGGACACCGTGGTCACCACCACACCGGCGAAGCTCGCGGCCTTCCTGAAGGGCGTGAAGGCGGGCGAATTCGACGACTTCGTCGAGTGACCCGCCGGGGCCGCCCCGGCCCCGTCCAGGCCCCACTCCTGCCATCCCCCACCCGACCGGGCCGCCGCGGCGGCCCGGTACCGGCCGGGGCGGCCACGGACCGCCGTCCCTCAGCCCGCCTCGACGGGCGGGAACGCGTGCCGCGGCTGTCCGCCGGAGCGCCACACCGCGATGGCGAAGGCCGCCGCCGCCTCCAGGTGCGCCGCCTGCGCGAGTCCCCCCACCACGGCGGGCACCCAGCCCGCGGACTCGACAAGCGCCGACACGTCCGCGCGTGCGCCGGGGTCGTCCGCGCACAGCGGCACCGTGAGCGGTACGCCCTCGTAGCGGGCCCCCGGCCTGCCCCAGACGTCGGCGTGGCAGAGGTTGAACGCCTTGGCTACCCGGGCGCCGGGCGCCGCCTGCGCCAGGCGCAGGGCGAGCGGGTCCCCGGCGCCGGTGGTCAGGACGAGGCCGCCGGGGCCCGGTTCCACCGGGTTGGTGCAGTCGACCAGGGTCCTTCCGGCGAGCGGTCGCGCCAACTCCCGTACCAGAGTGGGCGCGACCTGCGCCGGCACCGCCACCAGCACCACGTCCCCGTACGCCGCCGCCTCGGCGAAGGTCCCGTGCGCGGCGGCGCCGACCGCGGCGGCCGCCCGTGCCTGCCCGCCGCGGCCCCCGACGTGGACCTCGTGCCCCGCGGCCGCCCAGGTGCCGCCGAGCGCCCTCGCCATCCCGCCCGTGCCCAGAATTCCGACGCGCACCGCGCCGCTCCCTCCGTACGGGCCCCGTACGGGGCCTCCGGTCCGACGGCACGACGTTAGGCAGCGCGACGGGTACCGAACGGTGTCCTTCGCCGTGCCGGACCCGGCGGGCAGACGCGGACGCCGGTGGCGGACCATGGGGGCATGGACGGGGCGACGGCGGGCGCGGGGCGGCACGACGGGTTCACGGCGGACTGCCGCGCCCGTATCGCCTTCGAGGTGCTGGCCAACCGGTGGGACAGCGTGGTCGTGTTCACCCTCGGCGAGAGCGGGCCGCTCAGGCCGCGCGACCTCGCCGCCAGGATCGGCGGCATCAGCCGCAAGGTCCTCACCGAGGCGCTGCGCCGCCTTGAGTACAACGGCCTCGTCGAACGCACCGCCTACCGGCAGGCACCGCCCCGGGTCGAGTACGGGCTCACCGCCCCCGGGCGCGGACTGCTGGGCCCCATGCGGGAGATGGGCGCCTGGGCGGTGGCGTACGGGGACGACGTGGTGGCGGCGCAGGAGCGGTTTGCGCCGCGCGGGCGGGGCCCCGGGGAGTAGATCCCCCGCACGGGGGATGGTTTGCGGGCCGCGCAGGCGGTCTCCGGGGCGCGGGCGACGGCCCCGGGAGCCTCAGCCGAACCCTCAGTCGAACCACCTGTCCCGGGCCAACTCCGCGGTACGGGACGGGTCCTCGATCAGGGCCGTCACCTCGAAGCGGCGCGGCCACTGGGCCGTGGTCCAGCACAGGGCCGCCGCCACGCCCTCGACGGTGGCGGCGTGCAGGGTGCCGTCGGGGGCCCGGAACCAGTCCAACTCGATGCCGTCGGAGAGCAGTTCCTCGTGCTCGGTGTAGGTGTCCGGGGTGCGGGGGCCGAGCAGGACGCGTACCGCCGCGGGCACCTCGCGCTCCACGCCCTGGGCGAGGTCGGGTGCCGGGATCTCCCCGGACGCCACCAGGTCCCCGAGCCCGCGCACCTGGAACAACTCCGCCAGGTCGGCGGCGGCGGGCGGGCGCACCGGAAGCAGCGGGCGCTCGCCGGCCACCGGCAGCAGGTCGGGGGCGTCGGCGACCAGCGCGTCCGCCGCGTCGACCACCACCACCCGCTCCCCCGCCACCGCGCGCAACTCGTCGGGGAGTGTGACCTGTTCCGGGTCGAGGTCCGCCAGGGCGCCGTAGAGTGCGTGGAGTTGGGCCGCCTCCACCGGGCGGTCCCGGTCGGCGAGGCGGTCGAGGAGTTCCGCGGCGCCGCCGGGCTCGTCGAGCAGCGCGCCCACCGAGGTGCGTACGCCCAGGGCCCGCAGCACCTGTTCGTCGTCGAAGCCGGTGGCGTCGGCGGAGTCGTAGAGGCCGCCGAGCAGCGGGTCGCCGCCCGCGGAGCGCAGCCCGGCGGGCCGCCTGCCGCCGAGCACCGGGTGGCCGCGCAGCCACCAGGCGGTGTAGGAGCGTACGGTCTCGGTGGTGCCGTCCGGCAGCAGGACACGTACCCGCTGGGTGAGGGCGTCGCGCAGCGGGGGCCTGGAGAGCAGCGCGAGCGCGCGCGGCCACGCCGCGTCGTCGACGAGGTCCAGGTCGCGTACGGCGAGGATCTCGGTGGCGACCGGGGGCACCGGCGTGTCGGGGAGCCGGTCGAGGACGTCCTCGCACCAGACGTCGACCGCGTCGAGCAGCCCCACGTCGTCGGGTTCTGCGAAGTCGCCCTCCCGGGGGTCGAGTTCGTCGGGGTCGAGCACCACGTCGGTGGCGCGCACCAGGGTGAAGCCGGCGAGCGCGCCGCACGCGGCGAGCGGCTTCACGCCCCAGCGGGCGGCCAACTCCGCGTCGACCTCGGCGAGTTCACCCTCCCTGATGACCTCGGCGAACTCGCTTCCCGGGACGACGAGTTCACCGGCGGGCGCCAACTCGCCGTCCTCGTCGGGCAGGGCGAGGGCGCCGAGCCAGGGTTCGTCGCCCGGTTCGAGGTCGGCGTCCCGTACCAGGCCGAGCACCACGTCGGCCAGCTCCTCGGGTTCGAGGCCGCCCGCGCCGCCCGCGGCGTCGAAGTCCTCCCAGCGCTCGTCGTCGAGCGAGGCGGCGACGGCGGCCCGTACCTGAGCCGTCGTCAGTACGGCGCGCGGGCGCGCCGGGAGGGCGCCCAGCTTCTCCAGCAGCGGGTGGGCGGCGTCCGGGTGGGCCACCTTGAGGCCGAGCCGTACCAGCGCCTGCGCCGCGCCCTCGGTGACGGCCTGCTCGGCGACGGGCAGCAGCACGTGCCGGGGCCCGATGGTGGTGGCGCCCGACGCGAGCGGCACGGGCAGCCCGGTCAGCCGCTCGGGGTCGACCCCGGCGAGGCTGTCGTAGAGGCCGCGCCACCACTCGGGGGCGCGTTCGAGGCCCGCGAGCCTGTCGACGGCCTCCGTCAGCGGCACCCGGCCGACGCCGAGGGTACGCAGCTCGACGCGGCGTTCGAGCCCGGCGGGCAGCAGCGTCGGCAGCACCTCGGCGAGGACGCGCACGGTGTCGGCGCCCGCGCCCTCGACCAGCTCGGCCTCCAGCGGGCGCAGCGCGGCGGCGGGGGCGCGCTCCGCTTCGAGCGCGTCGTCGGCTGCGGGCGGCTCCGGGGTGTCCGCGACGGCGGCGGCCCTGGGCAGGAAGGGGATGCCGGGCAGCCGCTCCAGGACGGCGGCGCGCAGCGCCCCGTCGAGTTCGCCCCTGCCGAGCGGTCCCGGCACCAGGTCGACGACGCCGGGTCCGACCGGGCGCCAGTCGGCGAGGAGGCGTGCGTACGCGTCGGCGGCGCGCTGCACCAGGAAGTCGGTGAGGGGTCCTGGGGCGGCGTGCCTGCGGGTGGCGTCGAGCGGCAGCGAGGCGATCAGCAGCGCGGGCACTCCCAGGGCCTCGTCGCTCGGGGTGGGCGCGTGCACCACGGGCGCGGTGCGGGGGCGGCTCGGGGCGCCCTCCTCGTCGACGGGCACCGCCCAGGTGACCGACCAGTGGGGGCGCAGCCGCTCCTCGACGGGGCGGCCTTCGAGCAGCGCGGGGTCGAGGACGCCGTCAGCGGAGCTGACCCGCCAGCGCTCGGCGCCGTCGCGGGTGTCGTCGATGACGGTGTAACGGGCGCCAGGCGCGTCGCCCTCGGCCCCGGTGGGGGTCTCGCGGCGGGTGAGGGTGCGTACGGCGGCGGAGCCCGCGCCGGTGCCGCCGGTCTCGTCGGACTCGACGACGATCTCGGTGAGCCCGGGCAGCGCGAGCAGCAGCGCGGCGTCGACGCCGTCGAGGAGGCGGGCGGTGAGGTCGCGCGCGGCGGCGTCGCGCAGCGGCAGGATGACCACGGTGTCGTAGCCCTCGGGGGCGGTGCCCTCCGCGGCGAACGGCAGCCGCAGCAGCGGTACGTGGCCGTCCCTGCGGCGCAGTTCGTCGGCGAGACCTGGGCTCTCGCCCCCGGCCTCCGCGGCGAGGTCGCGGGCCTCGGCGAGCGACCAGCGCACCCCGCCGCTCCTGCCGACGACGGCGGGCTCGTCGCTGACCGCGAGCACGGCGGCGAAGCCGACGCCGAACCGGCCGACGGTGGCGCCGCCGCCCGGCGCGTCGCGCTTCGCGGAGGCCCGCAGCGTGGCGAGCGACTCGACGCCCGCGGCGTCCAGCGGGGCGCCGGTGTTGGCGGCGGCGAGGACGTCGCCGCGCAGGGTCAGCCTGAGGCGTCCGGGGACGCCGGAGCGTGCGGCGGCGTCGGCGGCGTTCTGCGCCAGCTCGACGATGAGGCGGTCGCGGTAGCCGCCGAGCGCGAGGTCCTCCTCGGCGTTGGCGTCCTCGCGGAACCTGGCGGGGCTCGCGGTCCAGGCGTCGAGCACGCCCCGCCGCAGCCGCGCCGTCCCGAACGGGTCGGCCCCCTCGGCCGCGGGCCGCACGAACTTGCTCACGCTGCTCACGCGCTTACTCCTTGAAGCCGGTCAAGCCGTCCCCCTCCGCGGACCGCGGAAGGTATGCCCGGCAGAAGGTACCGCGCCCACGACAACGACGCGGGCGGGGGCGGGACCGCCGAGGGCGGGCGGAGCCCGGAGAGGCGGGCGGAGGGGCCGGGCGGAGCCCGGGGAGAGCCGGGCGCAGGAGAGCGCAGGCGGAGCGGCCGGGGCGCGCCCGGAAAGAGCCGGGCAGAGGAGAGAAGCGGGCGAAGAGGCCGGGCGCAGCCCGGAAAGAACCGAGCAGATGAGAAAGGCGGGCGTAGAGGCCGGGCGGAGCCCGGAAAGAGGCGGGCGGAGGAGAGAGGGGTCGGAGGGGCGGGGCGGGGCCGTAGCCCCGGGGTCAGGCGTCCTCGCGCAAGGACAGCTCGTCGAGCCTGGTCTCGTCGACCACGGGCTCCCCCGGCTCGGGCGCCTTCGGTACGACGGCGGCCTCGGAGTGCCCGCCGCAGCCGTAGTCGAGGGAGACCATATGGCCGTCCGCCGGGGCGAACTCGTTGGCGCAGACCCCGAACGCCTGCCGCAGCGAGCCCGCGACCGGCACCAGGAAGCCGCAGGTCTGACAGCTCGCGGGGGCCGCCTGGGCCATGGCGGTCTTCTGCCCGAAGCCCTCCTCCCAGCGGTCGGCGGCGCTGTGCAGCCCGTAGCGGGACAGCACGCGGGCCCTGCCCATGCCGATCTCCTGGGCGACGGCGGCGATGGAGCCGCGGGCGGGGGCGAGCGGCAGGTCCGCTGGGGGGCCCGCGGTGAGGTCGGCGTCCTCCGCCTCGGCCCGTTCCGCGGTCTCCTCGGCGACGGCGGAGTCCGGCGGCGGCTCGTCCGCACCGGTGTAGCCGGGTTCGAGCCGCAGGTCGTCGGCCTCGGTGGGCAGCAGGTCGCCCGGGCCCATGTCGCCGGGGCGCAGCCGCTCGCTCCACGGCACCCACTCGGGCGCGAGCAGCGCGTCGGGGCCAGGCAGCAGTACGGACTCGTCGAGGGTGACGGCCTTGGCGCGTGCGGCGCGGGTCACGGTGACCGCCCAGCGCCAGCCGCGGTAGCCGGGCTCCTTGCACTCGAAGAGGTGCGTGACGACCCGGTCGCCCTCGACGACCGCCTCGACGTGCTCGCCGACGACGCCTGGGGCGGCCGCCTCCTCGGCGGCTGCGCGCGCCATGCCGACTGCCTCGGCGCACAAACGGTCGGGGGTGCGGCTTCGCGGTGTCGCTGCGCTCACAGGTATCGCTTCTCTCTACGCCGTCTCACGAGTGCGCCGCCCTTCCCGGTGACGAGGTGCGGACGGAGCGGACCAGGGGGCCGCGTCGACGTCCGCGCCCGTCGTCCTCGGGCGCACCTGCTCCATCCATTCTGCGGGATGGCCGACAGGCGCACGGCCGAGACCGATCGCCGGGGCGCGCTACGCACGCTACCCCCTCCCCCCGGGTTGCCGGGAGCGGTGCCCCCGACGCTCCGGGGTTTTTGGGGTGTTTGTTGCGTATGGCGGTGGTTACGAGGGGCCCCGGTACGGGTCGGCGGCGGGCGCGCCGCCCGTGGGGTACGCGGCCGTGGCCCACGGAGGTACCGATTCCGGCAACTTCCGGCAACAGGGGACATCCGAGCCGGGGAGGCACTACTTTCGGCCTCCGGGGGGCACTATGACGGAGTGGCAGTCGACAGGTCCTCGCTGACCGCGAGCGGGTCCGGAGCGGTGCTCCGGGCCGGTCGCGCGGTGGGGCGTGCGCTGCGGCTGCCGTTCACGGGCGTGGGCCGCGGCATCCGCAAGGCGACGCACGCGCACGGCGCGGGCGAGTCGGGCCTCGGCAAGCTGATCGAGGTGCACGCGGTCAACGGCGCGGGCGACGTGATGATCACGGTGGCGCTCGCGTCCACGGTGTTCTTCTCGGTGCCGACGGACGAGGCACGCGGCCGGGTCGCGCTCTACCTCGCCATCACGATGGCGCCCTTCACGCTGCTCGCCCCGGTGATCGGCCCGCTGCTCGACCGGGTCCCGCACGGCCGCCGCGCCGCCATGGCGACCGCGATGCTCGCCAGGGCGCTGCTCGCGCTGCTGCTGTCGGGCGCGGTGGTCACCGGCGGCCTCGAACTGTATCCGGCGGCGCTGTGCGTCCTGGTCGCCTCGAAGGCGTACGGGGTGGTGCGCAGCGCGGTGGTGCCGCGGCTGCTGCCGCCGCGTATCTCGCTGGTGAAGGCGAACTCCCGGGTCACCCTGGGCGGGCTGCTCGCCACCGGGATCGCCGCGCCGATCGGCGCGGGGCTGCACACGGTGGACGCGCGGCTGCCCCTCTACGGCGCCTGTCTGATCTTCATCGGGGGCACGGTGCTGTCGTTCCAGCTCCCGCCGAAGGTGGACTCGGCGAAGGGCGAGGGCAGGGCGCTGCTTGTCGGTGAGGAGCACCGGCCGCACGGGGCGGCGGCCAAGACGGCGAAGGAGCGCAGGCCGGGCCTCAGGACGGTCGGCCCCGGCGTCATCCGCGCCCTCGTCGCGAACGCGGCGCTGCGCTGCCTCTCCGGTTTCCTGATCTTCTTCCTGGCGTTCCTGCTGCGGGAGCACCCGCTGGCCGGGCAGAGCGCCGCGGTCTCGCTCGGCATGGTCGGCGCGGCGGCGGGGGTGGGCAACGCGCTGGGCACGGCGGTCGGCGCGTGGCTGCGGTCGCGCGCCCCCGAGGTGATCATCGTGACGGTGGTGGGCGTGGTGATGGGGATGGCGGTCTGCGCCGCCGTGCTCTTCGGGGCCGCGCTCGTCGCGGTGCTCGCGGCGTTCGCCGGCTGCGGGCAGGCGCTGGCGAAGCTGTCGCTCGACGCGCTGATCCAGCGTGACGTGCCGGAGCGGGTGCGCACGTCGGCGTTCGCGCGCTCCGAGACGCTGCTCCAGATGGCGTGGGTGGTGGGCGGCGCCATCGGTATCGCGCTGCCGCTGAACGGCCCGCTCGGCCTGTTCATCGGCGCCGCGCTCGTGGCCTCCGGCTGGGTGACGACCATACGGGGGTTGTTGGCCGCGGCCCGGCACGGCGAGACGTCCCGTACCCGCCGCGTCGCCTGACACCCGCCACGGGACGCCTTCGAACGCCCGCCGTCGCCTTGCCGAGCCGCCCTCCTGACCTGCGGCGCGCCCGTCCGCCCGGGGCGGCCCCTACGGGCGGCGGCCGTTAGCCTGCGATCATGACCCCCCTGTGCGCGAGCACGCCGCGCTCCCCCCACGTCCGGGTGTCCCGCCGCCGGGCCGCCGCCGCGCTCGGCGCCCTCGGCGCCGGTCTCCTCGCCCTGTCCGGCTGCGACAAGCCGACCCCGGTCGCCACCGTCACCGTCGGAGAGAACTCGGTGCACACGGAGGCCGCCTGCTACGACGACGGCGGGCCGGTGCCCGCCTCGGAACTGCGCGGCTGCCTGCGGGACCGGGACGCCAAGACGATCAAGGTCGACCCCGACGAGATCGTACGGTTCGGCGTCGACCCCGCGATCGCCGACAAGAAGTGGACGATCCTCGTGGGCGGACGCCCCCTCGGGGACCCGAGCGGCAAGACGTACCGTGAGGTGCCGGGCAATGTCTTCTTCGACACCCAGCTCGGTCTGAACGGCAGGAACGCCACGGTGAGCGTCCTGGAGGGCAGCGGCAAGGAGGCGAACGGCCTGTGGTCGTTCCGGTTCGAGAAGGACGGGTAGGCCCCGGCACGGCGACAGCCGCGACGGGAGCGGTGGGCGCGAAGGCCCCCGGTGGGGAGCCGCGTTCGGGGCGTGTCCTGGTGGCCACGGCCGTGCAGGCGGAGCGCGCGGCGGTGGCCGCCGCGTTTTCCGGCGGCGGCACCGAGCACCCGCTGCTGCCCGGGGCGGCCCTGCTGCGGCACGGCCGCTTCGACCTGCTTGCCGCCGGGGTCGGCCCCGCGCGCGCCGCCGCCACCACCGCAGCCGCGCTCACCGCGGGCGCGCTCCGCGGCGCCCCGTACGGGCTCGTGGTCTGCGCGGGCATCGGCGGCGGCTTCGCGCCCGCGGCGCCGCTCGGCTCCGTGGTGGTCGCGGACGCGATCACCGTCGCCGACCTCGGCGCCGACACCGCCGAGGGCTTCGTGCCCATCACCGGGCTCGGCTTCGGCACCGTCACCCACCTGCCGCCGCCCGCGCTCGTACGGGACGCGGCGGGCGCCTGCGGCGCGGCGACCGGCACCGTGCTGACGGTGTCGACGGTCACCGGCACCGCGGCCCGCGCCGCCGAGCTGCGCGGGCGCCATCCGGACGCGCTCGCCGAGGGCATGGAGGGCTTCGGGGTCGCCGAGGCCGTCGCGGCGCACGGCCTCCCCGTCCTTGAGACACGCACCGTCTCCAACGCCGTCGGGCCACGCGACCGCGCGGCCTGGCGCATCGGGGACGCGCTGGCGGCCCTCACCGCGGCCTTCGGCGAACTCGCACCCGTACTGGAAGGTTGGATATCCCATGACGAACGCGTCCCCGGCGGATCAGGGCCAGGCGAGCGCACCCGCTAAGCCTCCGGCTGACGCGCCGCAGCGGCCGCTGCGGATCTCCTTCAGCCCCTGCCCCAACGACACCTTCACCTTCGACGCCTGGGCCCACGGCCGTGTCCCCGGCGCCCCCGCGCTCGACGTGTCCTTCGCCGACATCGACATCACCAACGGCATGGCGGAGCGCGGCGAGTCCGACGTCCTCAAGGTCTCGTACGCGGTGCTGCCGTGGGTGCTCGGCGAGTACGCGCTGCTGCCGTGCGGCGGGGCGCTCGGCAGGGGCTGCGGCCCGCTGGTGCTGACCCGGGAGCCAGGCACCGGCCTCACGGGCGCGACGGTCGCGGTGCCCAGCGAGAAGTCGACCGCGTATCTGCTCTTCAGGCTCTGGGCCGCGGCGACCGTGCCGGGGGGCGTGGGCCGGATCGTGGTGATGCCGTTCGACCGCATCATGCCCGCCGTGCGGGACGGCGAGGTCGACGCCGGGCTCGTCATCCACGAGGCCCGCTTCACCTACCAGGACTACGGGCTGCACAGCCTCGCCGACATGGGCGAGCACTGGGAGTCCACCACGGGCCTGCCGATCCCGCTCGGCGCGATCATCGCGAAGCGCTCGCTCGGCGAGGGGGCGCTGAAGCGGCTCGCCGAGGCCGCCCGCGCCTCCGTCGAGGCGGCGTGGGCCGACCCCGCGGCGGCCAGGCCCTATGTCATGGAGCACGCGCAGGAGATGGACCCGGGCGTCGCCGACCAGCACATCGCCCTGTACGTCAACGACTTCACCGCCGACCTCGGCGAGGAGGGCTACGCGGCGATCAGGGGCCTGCTCGACCGCGCCGCCGCCGAGGGGCTCGTGCCCGCCACCGCGCCCGAGGCACTGGCGTTCCCGTAGAGCGCGCGACCGGGCGCCCGGGATGCTCTCCCCGGCGCCCGGTCGTCCTGGCGCGCCCCTCTCGTCCGTGCCGTTCGCGTGAGCGCGCCCCGTTTCACACGTCCAACTGGTCGGCGACGGCGCGCAGCAGTCCGGCGATTTTCTTGCCCGACGCCTTCTCGGGATAGCGGCCCTTTTCCAGAATCGGCGTGATGCTTTCGAGGAGTGTCGTCAAATCCTGCACGATCGACGCCAGTTCGTCCGGCTTGCGGCGCTGCGCCGCGGCCACCGAGGGCGTCGGGTCCAGCAGGGTCACGGACAGCGCCTGGTCCCCGCGCTGTCCCGCGACCACACCGAATTCGACCCGCTGCCCCGGCTTCAACGCCTCGACGCCGGACGGGAGTACGGAGGAGTGGACGAAGACGTCGCCGCCGTCGTCGCGGGAGAGAAAGCCGAAGCCCTTCTCGCTGTTGAACCACTTGACCTTGCCGGTGGGCACCTGGAGTCCTCGTCCTCGTACATGTCACGCCGCTTTTTCCCGGGGCCCTGGCCGGGGAACCGGAGGGGAAAACGGCTCTGGATAGCAATAGAGCGGGTCGCCCGACCCGCCGTCACCAAGGCTAATCGTCCGGTGACCGATGACAAGACGCCGCCGGACTGTCCCTATGGGCTGGGAACTACCCTGGTCGAGGGCGTGACAAAACCCCGGGTAACGCGGGGATACCCGGGGCGTTCAGGCGGCGCACCGCTGGCGCGTGTGAGGGGAATTCGCGCCCCGGGGGCGCCGCCGGGGCGGCCGACGCATCTCGGGACCACGCACCGCCGGGGCGGCCCACGCGTCTTCGGACCACGCACCGCCGGAGCGCCCGGCGCTTCTCGGGGCAGCCAGCCGCCGCAGGCGGCTAACGCTCCCCGGGGCGCCACTCCTTGAGCCACTCCGGGAAGGCGACGAGGTCGGCCAGGACCACGTGCGCGCCCGCCTCCCGCAGTTCGTCGGCGGCGCAGGGCCCGGTGGCCACCGCCACCGGGACGGCCCCCGCGGCCTGGGCGCCCCGCACGTCCCCGACGTGGTCGCCGACGTAGACCCCGGCGCCCTCGGCGCGCAGCGCGTCGCCCTTGCGCTCCGCCCACAGGTCGCCCGCGAGCACGTCCACGTCGAGGCCGAGGTGGCGCAGGTGCATCTCCGCGTTGGGCCGGTACTTGGCGGTCACGACCATGACCCGGCCGCCCGCCGCGTGGACCGCGTCGATGGCCTCGCGGGCGCCCGGCATCGCCAGCGTGCCCTCGATCGCGTGTGTGGGATAGATCTCACGGTAGAGCGCGGCCATCGCGTCCACCCGCTCCGCGGGAAACCAGTTGATCATTTCCTCGGCGAGCGGGGGGCCGAGCCGGGTGACCGCGAGATCGGCGTCGACAAAGACCCCGGTGGCCTCGGAAAGCGCCTGGTAGGCGGCGCGAATGCCGGGACGCGAGTCAATGAGGGTCATGTCGAGGTCGAAGCCGACCGTCAGTGCGCGCGAGGTCATGGAGTCATTGTGCCCGCCTCGGGAAACACCCGTACGAACGTGACTTAGCATTGCCTTACCAATTGACCGGCGTCCAGAGGAAACACCAAGACCATGCAGGCCAGACGCGCCGTCGCGCTGGTGGCGGCCGCCGTGGCCCTGCTGCTCGCGCTGCTGCTCAGCCTCGCCGTGGGGGCACGCGCCGTGGCGCCGTCCGCGGTGTTCGACGCCTTGCTGCACGGCGGCCACAGCGGCTCCGCCGAGGTCGTCAGGGGCCTCAGGCTGCCCCGTACGCTCGTCGGCCTGATGGTGGGCGCGGCGCTCGCGCTCGCCGGGACCGTCCTCCAGGGCGTCACCCGCAACCCGATCGCCGACCCGGGCATCCTCGGCGTCAGCCAGGGCGCCTCGGTGGGCGTGGTCCTCGTCATCGCCTACGCCGGTATCCACACCCTGACCGGGTACGTCTGGTTCGCCTTCGCGGGCGCGGGGGCCGCCGCGGTCGCGGTGTACGCGGTGGCGGCGAGCGGGCGCGGCGGGGCGACGCCGGTGAAGCTGGCACTCGGCGGCGCCGCGATCAACGCCCTGCTGGTGTCGGTGACCTCGGCGGTGCTGACCACCAAGGCGTCGGCGCTCGACGAGTTCCGGTTCTGGCAGGTGGGCTCGCTGGCCGGCCGCAATGGCGACATCGTGCGCCAGATCTGGCCGTTCCTGCTGGTGGGGGCGGTGCTGGTGGTCTCGGTCGCGCGCGGCCTCGACGCGCTCGCGCTCGGCGAGGATGTCGCGAAGGGCCTCGGGCAGCGGGTGGCCACGGTGCGGATCGTGGGCGGCCTCGGCGCGACGCTGCTGACCGGCGCCGGGGTGGCCGCCGCGGGCCCGATCGCGTTCGTCGGCCTCGCCGTGCCGCACATCGCCCGCGCCGTCGTCGGCGTCGACCACCGCTGGGTGCTGGCGCTTTCCGCGCTGCTCGGCCCGACCATGCTGCTGGTCTCCGACACCGTCGGCCGGGTCGTCTTCCCGCCCAGCGAGATCCCGGCGGGTGTGATGACGGCGCTGATCGGGGTGCCGTTCCTGGTGGTACTGGTGCGCAGGAAGGCGGTCAAGGCGTGAACTCCGCCCTCGACGCGCGCCCCGCGCGCCGCCTCACGCCCGCGGGCCACGGGGTGCTGCGGGCCTACTCCGCGACCTTCCTCTGGCACCGCAGGGCGACCCTGACGGCGGCGGTGCTCGCGGTGCTGCTGGCCGCGGTCTGCCTGCTCTACCTGTGCACGGGCGAGTCGTTCACCCCGCCGGCCGAGGCCGTCAAGGTCGTACTGGGGCGGCCCTCGCCCGACGAACTCGTCGTGGGCACGCTGCGACTGCCGCGGATGACGGTGGGGCTGCTGGTAGGGGCCGCGTTCGGGGTCGCGGGCGCGCTGATCCAGACGGTCGCGCGCAACCCCCTCGCCAGCCCCGACATCATCGGTATCAGCGCGGGCGCGGGCGCGGTCACCGTCGCCGCCCTCACCTTCGGCGTCAGCTCGTACGCCGTGCTGCCGTACCTCTCCGTGGCGGGCGGGGTGCTCGCGGCGCTGCTGGTGTACGCGTTCGCGTGGCGCGGGGGGCTGCACGCGACCCGGTTCGTGCTGATCGGCATCGGCTTCGCCATCGCGCTGCGCTCCGTGACGACGCTGTTCATGACCAAGGGCGACTACCTCGTCGCGCAGCAGGCGCAGATCTGGATGACCGGCTCGCTCAACGGGCGCGGCGGTCCTGAGGCCACACCGCTCGGCTGGGCGCTGCTCGTGCTGCTGCCCGCGGTGGCGTGGGCGGCGCGTGCGCAGCGCACCGTGGGGCTCGACGACGACACCGCGACCGCGCTCGGGGTGCGCCTGGGCCGGGTCCGTACGGGGCTCGTGCTGCTGGGCGTGGTGCTCGCCTCGCTCGCGACGGGCGCCGCGGGCCCGGTGGACTTCGTGGCGCTGCTCGCGCCGCAGATCGCCCGGCGGCTGACCCGTACCGCGCAGATACCGCTGGTGTGCTCGGCGCTGCTCGGCGCCGTGATCGTGGTGGCGGGCGACCTGCTGGCGCGGGAGATCTTCTCGCCCACCGAGCTTCCGGTGGGCGTCCTGACGGCCGCCGTGGGGGCGCCGTACCTGATCTGGCTGATCGTACGAGGCCGGAGTGGAGGCAAGCCGTGACAGCCGTACCTGACACCGTGGGGGACGCGGCGCGGGCCGCCGACGGCGCGGCGGGCGGCAGGCTCGCCGCACGCGGGCTCACGCTCGCGTACGAGGACCGCGCCGTGGTGCACGGCCTCGACCTGGGCGTGCCCGACGGCCGGGTCACCGCGATCGTCGGGCCCAACGCGTGCGGCAAGTCGACGACGCTGCGCGCCCTGGGGCGGCTGCTGCGCCCCAGGGAAGGGGCGGTGCTCCTCGACGGGCGGGAACTGGCGACGGTCCCCACCCGGCGGATCGCGCAGCAGATCGGGCTGCTGCCGCAGACCCCGGTGGCGCCCGAGGCGATCACGGTCGCGGACCTGGTCGCCAGGGGCCGCCAGCCGCACCAGCGGTGGTGGCAGCAGTGGTCGGACGCCGACGAGCGGGCCGTCGCGGAGGCGATGGAGCGCACGGACGTCACGGCGCTCGCCGAGCGCCCGGTGGACGCGCTGTCGGGCGGGCAGCGGCAGCGGGTGTGGATCGCGATGGCACTCGCCCAGGAGACGGAGCTGCTGCTGCTCGACGAGCCCACCACCTATCTGGACATCGCCCACCAGGTGGAGGTGCTCGACCTGGTGCGCCAGCTCAACCACGACCGGGGGCGCACGGTGGTGCTCGTGCTGCACGACCTCAACCAGGCCGCCAGGTACGCGGACCACCTGGTGGCCATGAAGGACGGCCGGATCGCCGCCGAGGGCCCGCCGGGAGAGGTCGTCACGGCGGACCTGGTGCGCGCCGTGTTCGGCCTGGACTGCGTGGTGGTGCCCGACCCGGTGACGGGCTCACCGCTCGTGGTGCCTGGCGCGCCCTGGGCCACGGACGCGGCGGCCGAGGCCCCTGCGACGGACGCTCCTGCGACGGACGCCGGGAAGAGGGGTGCCAGGGCGGGCGGTGCCGGGAAGAGGGGTGCCGGGAAGTCCGGCGCCGCTGCCGACGGGAGGGCATGAAGCGATGCGTCTGCGTTCAGTGGGGGGCGGCGCGCGGACGCGCCGGCGCCGGATGCTCGTCGCGGGGGCGCTCGCACCGCTCGCCGCGCTGCTGCTCGCCGCCTGCGGCGGCTCCGGCGGCTCCGGCAGCTCGGGTGGTTCGGCGTCCGGCGCGGGGGGAGCGGCGGGCGGTACCCACACGGTGCGTACCGCGATGGGGGACGTGAAGGTGCAGGACGCCCCCGAGCGGGTCGTGGTGCTCGACACCGCGGAGCTGGACTCGGCGCTGACGCTGGGGGTGAAGCCGGTCGGCGCCACCCGCGCGGCCGTCGCCTCCGGCTTCCTCGACTACCTGCCGAAGGACGAGGTGGCGGGCATCGAGGACGTCGGCGAGATCGGCAACCCCGACCTGGAGGCCGTCGCCGCGCTCAGACCCGACCTCATCCTCACGAGCAAGATCCGCGACGGCGCCCGCTACCGGCAGCTCTCCGCGATCGCCCCCACCGTGATGACCGAGAACACCGGCTACCCCTGGAAGGCCAACTTCCAGGTGCACGCCGCCGCGCTCGGCAGGAAGCCGCAGGCCGCCAGGGCGGTGACGGCGTACGAGAAGCGCGTGGGGCAGGTGCGCGACGCCCTGGGCGGCGCCTCGGAGGCGGCGGCGGTCTCGGTGAACGTCGTGCGGTTCGTGGAGGGCGCCGACATCCGCGTCTACGGGCGGAAGAACTACCTCGGGACGATCCTCGCCGACGTCGGGCTCGGCCGCCCCGCCGTCGTCGACAAGGCCGCGGACGGCTTCGCGTACGACGTGAGCCCCGAGCGGATCGACCTGGCCGACGCGGACGCGGTCTTCACCTCCACCTACGGCGACCCCGAGAAGTCCGGGGCGAAGCGGACCATGGCGGGCCCGCTGTGGAGGGGCATGGCGGCGTACCGCGCGAAGCGGGTGTTCCCGGTCGACGACGAACTGTGGCTCCAGGGCATCGGCTACACGGCGGCCGGGAAGATCCTCACGGAGCTGCGGCGGGACCTCACCCGGTAGCCTGCGGCGGCGCACCCGGTGGCCTGCAGCGGCGCTCCGGGGCCGCGGGTCAGCCGCCCTGGCCCGCGCTGCCGATCGGGCCGAGCTTCATCGTGGCGCCGTCGCCCGCGACGGGCAGCGAGCCCTGGCCCGGCCAGTCGAGGGTGACCGACTTCGCCTCGCCCGGCGGGGTCACCACGAGCTTGCTGATACGGACACCGGCGCCGCCCTTCTTGCTGAACGGGCATTCGAGGAAGAACGAGATCGGCTTCCCGTCTTCGAGGGTGACCTCGTGGGCCGGCTGGCCCGTGCGCTTCGCGGACACCGCGCCCGCGTTGGTCTTCAGGTCGACACCCGCGAACCCGCGCATCGTGCAGTCGTGGCCGCTCTTGTTGGTCATGGTCACCACGACGACGGCCTCGGGGTCGCCGTCGATGGTGTCGTCCTTCGCCGTGAAGTCAAGACCGTCGGTACGGCACTTGCCGACACCGCCGTCCCCGTCGGAACCGGCCCCGTCGGCGTCCGCACCGCCCGAGCCCGTCCCACCGGAGGCCGTTCCCCCGGAGTCCGTCCCTCCGGAACCGCCGTCGGAGTCCGCACCGCCCGCGCCCTTCCCGGCGGAGTCACCTCCCGTGGAGTCCTTGCCGTCGCCCTGGTCGGAGCCGCCGGACTCCGAACTGCCGGACGGGGAGGGCGCGGTGGACTCGGACGGCGCGCCGGAACCGGACGACGCGGCGTCGTCTCCCCCGCCGTCGTCGTCACCGCCGCCACAGGCCCCGAGTGACAGGCTCGCGACAATGGCAAGGGTGGCGAAGGTGAGCTTGCGAACGCGCATCGTCTGCTCCTCTGATCGGTCGGCGGCGGCGGCGAGTGCCACGGCCGCCGCGACCGGCGGAGCACGGTTTCCCGCGCGCCCCCACCCCGTCCTTCGATGCCGTGATTACCCACGCGTCGCCAAACGTGCCCCGCATCGCCGGAAGCTAACGGCCGCCGCGGTCCTGGAGCAAAGATCGTCCCCCGCCGCCGGTACACACCGCCGCCACCGGCGGCTGCCGCGGGAGAGGGCGGGCAATTTCGGCCCCTCGGAGATTCCCCGGGACCGGCACACACGCGGGCGGCGCGGCCCGCCCCGTACACGTACACATGCACGTACACATACGGGAGCGGACCGCGCCGCCCGTGGAACAACCGGCCGCCGGGGGCCTGACCCGCCTGCCCCCGCCGACCGCCCTCGGGTGCCGGCTCGGGCGCCTACTCGGAGACGGGCTCGGCGGCCTTGGCCAGGAGTTCGTCCACGAGCAGGAGGACGTTCTTCTCCTGCTGCTCGGCGGGCCTGAAGGTGGTGGCCTCCTCGAAGTCGTCCTTGAAGGCCAGCTCCACGGCCGCCTCCACATGCCGGACGCCGAGCACGCTCAGCACGTCGCGCAGGTGCCCGGCGGCGCCGCGGCCCGCGTTCCAGCCGTAGCTGACGTAGGCGGTGGGCTTGCCGCCCCACTCGGCGCCGAGGAAGTCGACGGCGGTCTTCAGGACGCCGGGGATCGAGCCGTTGTACTCGGGGGTGACGAAGACGTACGCGTCGTAGGCGCCGATCTTCTCGGACCACGCCTTCGTGTGCGGCCGGGTGTACTGGCCGGAGCGGGCCGGGGCGGGCTCGTCGAGGTGCGGAAGGTCGAAGTCGGCGATGTCCACGACGTCGAAGGTCGCGGAGTCACGGCGGGCCGCGATCTCCTGGACCCAGCGCGCCACGGTCTCCGCCTTGCGTCCAGGGCGGGTGGTGCCGACGATGATCGCCACCTTGGCGGCGCCGGACGCGGTCTGGGACTCGGCGGTATCCGACACGGGTGCTGCCTTTCGTAAGGGCCGGGCGACAGGCACGATCGCTCGACATGAAGTATTTTGCGTTTCAAATATATCAGCCCGGCCGTGCCGGGACGGGGCCGCCCCGGCCCGCCCCACGGACCGCCGAGGGGCGCCCGACCAGGGCTTTCACCCTCACGAGCGCCCCTGGGGGCCGGGCTACTTGACCCAGCCCACCGTGGTGTAATCCGGGTCACCCAGGCCCCAGGCCCCGTAGTTCGCGAGGCCCTTGCGCACGGCCTGGATCTGCGGGCGCTGGTACAGCTCGATGGAGTGGCCCTCCGCCCAGATCTGCTCGTCCGCCTGGTTGTAGAGGTCGCGCGCCTTCGCGGCGTCGGTCTCCCGCCCGGCCCTGGCCAGCAGGTCGTTGATCTCCGGGGTGCTGACCCGGCCGAAGTTCAGATACGTCTGCTTGGCCGTCGGCTGCTGGAACGTGGAGAAGAGCTGCGAGGGGAACGGGTAGTCGACGTTGCGGAAGCTGGTCAGGTCGAAGTTGCCGCGGTTGACGTACTTGGTGAAGAAGTCCGGGTCGGGCACCTTCTGGATGCGGACCTTGATGCCGACCTGGCCGAGCTGCTGCTGCACGATCTGGGCCTGGTCCACCGAGGCCGAGCTGCTGCCCGCGCTGATGGTGTAGTCGAGCGTCAGCGACTTGCCGCCCTTGGTGCGCGGCTTGTCGGGGCCGTTGTCCTTCCAGCCCGCCCCGTCGAGCAGCTTCTTCGCGGCGTCCGGGTCGTACTTCCCCCACTTGCCCGCGTTGTCCTCGTAGCCCTGCTGGTTGGGCATGAAGAAGTGGTTGTCCAGCGTCTTCACCGGGAACGGCAGGTCCTTGGCGAACGCGGTGACGATGCCCTTGCGGTCGGTCGCCAGCGTCACCGCCTGCCGCAGCGCGAGGTCGGAGAGCGGGCCCCTGGTGCCCAGCGTGATGTGCACCTCGTCCCAGCGCGCCCCGGTCCTGATGTCGGTTCCGGCGTCCTTGACCAGGCGCTTGTAGTCCTCGGGGAGGATCGCGGGCGCCAGGTCGATCTCCTTGTTCAGATACGCCTCGGTGTCCGCCTGCTGGCTCAGGGCGCGCCAGGTGATGGTGTCGAGGCGGGGCTTGTCGCCCCACCAGTTCGGGTCGGGCTCGGTCGTGACCGTCTGTGCCGTCTTGTCGATGCTCTTGATCTTCCAGGCGGCGGCGGTGACCGGGATCTTCTGTATCCAGCCCTTGTTGAACTTGTCGGGGGTGTCGATCTCGTCGGCGGGCAGCAGGGTGCGGAAGAGCCGGGGCCAGTCCGCGTAGGGGGTCTTGAAGACGACCTTCGCCTCCTGGTCGTCCGCGCCGCGCTGCACCTTCGCGATCTGGTCGTAGCCGCTGGTGTCGGCGACGAGGTAGTCGTCGTCCCGGCCGCTGAGCGCCTGCGCGAGGGCCGCGAAGTCCTTGTAGCCGAGCTGTTTGCCGTTGGACCACTTGGCCTTCGGGTTGAGCTTGTACGTGACCGTCTGCGGACTGTTCGAGGTCACCTTCGCCGACAGCAGATAGTCGGGGTCCGGGTGCGGGACGCCCTTGGCGTCCTTCGGCATCAGGACGGGCTCCACCTGCTCAAGGATCGCCGAGGCGTCACCGTCGGTGCCGTCCGCCTGATACGAGTTGTACTGGATGATCCACTTCTGGATCGACAGGTTGAAGGTGCCGCCCTGCTTGAGGTCCGAGGCCGGGTGGGCGTTCACGCCCTGCGCGCCCACGGCGGGTGGCGCCGAACTCTTCTTCCCGCCGCCGTCCCCGTCGTCCGAGCCGCCGCACGCCGCGAGCAGCAGTGCGAGGGAGACCGCCGACGCGGTGACGGCCGTCGACCTGACGGGTCCGAAGGCTCTGGGCATGAAGTGGTTCCTCCGCGTTCGGCAGGGATCTCGGTGCGGGTACGGGCACGGGTCGCGTGCCGGTACGGCGGTGTACGGGCCGGGCTCCGTGCCGGCTTTCGCATGGCCCCCGTCCGCGGCGCATCCCCACGGCGATCCTGCGGCGGATCTCCGCGGCGTTCTTTACGACAGGGCCCACGGCCGCGAGGCTAGACGCAAGAGCCGGGCGGCGTAAGCGCTTTCACACCATGTACGTACTCTTGTCGTACTGCTGCAACACTCGACGACGAAGATCGAGAGGGAAGCGCTTCACCGGCGACCAGGCAGGAGCCCCCGCAACCCACCGGGGGAGCAGGACACGCTCGCCGATCCGACCCCCGGCGAGGCTGGAAAGGAGCGGTCGCCGTGACGGCCCATCTGGCCAGGAGGCTGGGGTACTACGCCGTGCTCCTCGTGGTGGCGGTCTGCCTCTCCTACCTCCTCGCCGCCACCGCCCTCGATCCGCGCGCCTACTTCGAGGGCCGCCGCCCGCCCCCGGCACCTGAGGTGATGCACGCCCAACTGACCGCGCTCGGGCTCGACGACGCGAAGCCGCTTCCGGCGCGGCTGTGGCGCTGGGTCACCCACGCGGTCACCGGGGACCTGGGGCGGACCATCGACGGCTCCTCGGTCGGCGCGGAACTCGGCCGCCGGATCGGGGTGAGCCTGCGGCTGCTGATCGCGGGCACGGTGCTCGGCACCGTCTTCGGCATCCTGGCGGGCGCGTGGACCGCGGTGCGGCAGTACCGGGTGTCGGACCGCACCGTCACGGTCGTCTCGTTCGTGCTGCTGTCCGTCCCCACCTTCCTGCTCGCGGTGCTGCTGAAGATCGGCGCCATCAAGCTGAACGCGGCCCTGGGCACCGACCTCATCCAGTTCACCGGCGAGAAGGACCCCGACCTGCACGCCGGGGTCCTCGGCACGCTGCGCGACCGCGGGGTGCACCTGCTGCTGCCCACGCTCTCCATGGGCCTGGTCACCGCCGCCTCGTACAGCCGCTACCAGCGCAACACGATGCTCGACGTGCTCGGCGCCGACTATCTGCGCACCGCGCGCGCCAAGGGGCTCAGCCGGCGCAGGACGCTGCTCAGACACGGGCTGCGCACGGCGTTGATCCCGATGGCGGCGTACTTCTCGTACGGGTTCCTCGCGCTGTTCACCGGGGCGACCTTCACCGAGATCATCTTCGGCTGGCACGGGATGGGGGAATGGCTGGTGGAGTCGATCGCCAAGAACGACGTGAACTCGGTCGTCGCGGTCTCCATGTTCGCGGCCGTGGTCGTGCTGCTCTCCGGGTTCCTCTCCGACATCCTGCACGCGGCGCTCGACCCGCGGGTGCGGACGTGAGGGGCCCGGTGGGGACGGGAACGAGGGGCTGGGTCCATGAGTGCTGAGACGTTCACGGCCGCGGCGGAACTCGCCGACGCCACCGCGCCCGGCGGGGGCGGCCCCGGTCCCGTGGAGCCGCCGCTGCCGGGGCGCGGGCGGGTGGTGCTGCGCCGGTTCGCGGCCAGGCGCGGGGCGCTCGCCGGGGCGGGCGTGGTGGTGCTGCTGTTCCTGCTGGCGTTCGTGGGACCGCACCTCACCTCCTGGTCGTATACGGACATCGACTACACGGCGCTGCGTGAACCGCCCAGCTCGAACCACTGGTTCGGCACCAACCGCATCGGCCAGGACGTGTTCGCGCAGACCGTGCGCGGCCTCCAGAAGTCGCTGCTCGTGGGGCTGCTCGTGGGGACCGTCTCGACGGCGGTGGCGGCCGTGGTCGGCGCCTGCGCGGGCTACTTCGGCGGCTGGACCGACCGGGGCCTGATGTTCCTTGTCGACCTGCTGCTGGTGTTCCCCAGCTTCCTGGTCATCGCCATCCTCGCGCCCCGGCTGAAGGGCGCGGGCTGGCTCGCCTTCGTGGGCCTGCTGGCGCTGTTCGCCTGGATGATCACGTCACGGGTGGTGCGGTCCATGACGGTCTCGCTGCGCGACCGCGAGTTCGTGCGCGCCGCCCGCTTCATGGGCGTACGGCCGGTACGGATCATCACCCGGCACATCCTGCCCAATGTCGCCTCGTTCCTGATCATCGACGCCACCCTCACGGTCGGCGGCGCGGTGATGAGCGAGACGGCGCTCTCGTACTTCGGCTTCGGCATCCAGTCCCCCGACGTGTCGCTCGGCACCCTGATCTCCGACTACACGGGGGCCGCGGTCACGTACCCCTGGATGTTCTTCTTCGCGGCGGGGCTGCTCGTGGTGTTCGTACTGGCGGTGAACCTGATCGGGGACGGGCTGCGGGACGCCTTCGACCCCACGGCGACGGGCCCCGGCAGGCGGCGGCGCGGCAGCCGCGGGGCCCGCCGTGGGACGGGCGGCGCGGAGTCCGCCGGTGCGGGACGGGCCGCGGCCCCCGAAGGGACGCCGTCATGAACCCCCTGCTCAGCGTGCGCGACCTCGCCGTCGACTTCGGCGGGACCGCCGCCGTGCGCGGCGTCGACCTCGACCTCGCGCGCGGCGAGGTCCTCGGCATCGTCGGGGAGTCGGGCTCCGGCAAGTCCGCGGCGCTGCTCGCGCTGCTCGGCCTGCTGCCCAGGTCCGCGCGGGTGCGCGGCTCCATACGGCTGGACGGCGCCGAACTCGTCGGCGCGGGCGACCGGGTGCTCGACCGGGTGCGCGGCAACCGCGTCGCCATGGTCTTCCAGGACCCGCTGTCCGCGTTCACCCCCGTCTACCGGATCGGGGAGCAGCTCGCCGAGGCCGTCCGCGCCCACCAGGACGTCTCGCGCGAGAAGGCGGCGGAGCGGGCCGTGGAACTGCTCGACCTCGTCGGCATCCCCGAGCCGCGGCTGCGCGCGGCCGCCTTCCCGCACGAGTTCTCCGGCGGCATGCGGCAGCGCGCGATGATCGCCATGGCGATGGCCAACGACCCCGATGTGATCCTCGCCGACGAGCCCACCACCGCGCTCGATGTCACCGTGCAGGCCCAGATCCTCGGCGTGCTGCGGACCGCGCAGCGGGCGACCGGGGCCGCGATGGTCCTCGTCAGCCATGACCTGGGGGTGATCGCGGGGAACGCGGACCGGGTGGCGGTGATGTACGCGGGGCGGATCGTGGAGAGCGCCCCGGTGGACGAGTTGTTCGCGCGGCCCCGGATGCCGTACTCGCTGGGGCTCATCGGCGCGGTGCCGCGGCTGGACGCGGCGGGCGGCCCCCTGGTCCCGATCCCCGGCAGCCCGCCTTCCGGCGGCGCCCTGCCCCCCGGCTGCCCCTTCGCACCGCGCTGCCCCCTGGCCGACGACACCTGCCGCACGGCCGAACCACCACTCACAGGCCCCGCCGGCCATCTGGCGGCCTGCGTCCATACGGACCTGGTGGCGGGGCGCGCGGCGGGGGAGGTGTTCACGACGGCGGAGGTACTTGAGGCGCGGGACGCGCCGAAGGGGCCGGGGGCGGCGGGGGCTTCGGAGGTGCCGGGGGCCGAACCCGGGGCTGATGCCGAGGCGGCCGGGACCGAAGCCGGGGCTGACCTGGCCGGGACCGGAACCGGGTCGGAAGCCGACGCCGACGCGGCCGGAACCGGAACCGGAACCGGGACTGGGACTGGAACCGACGCCGACGCCGCCGGAAGCGGAGCCGGGGCCACCGCCCCCGTGCCCCCCGCCCGCCGGGCTCCCGAGGCGGCCCCCGCCGCCCCCGCCCCCGTACTGCGCGTCCGTGACCTGGGCAAGACCTTCCCCCTCTACCGGGGTTCGCTCTTCCGTCGCAGGACCGGCAGTGTCTACGCCGTGGACGGCGTGGAGTTGGACATCTCCGCCGGGCAGACCCTGGGCCTGGTCGGCGAGTCGGGGTCGGGGAAGTCGACCACCCTCTTCGAGATCCTGGGCATGCGCGCCCCGGAGCGCGGCACCATCGAGCTGTTCGGGCGCGATGTCGCGGGGCTCGACAGGCGGGCGGCGCGTGCGCAGCGCTCCGAGGTGCAGATCGTGTTCCAGGACCCGATGGCGAGCCTCGACCCCAGGCTGCCGGTGCACGACATCGTGGCCGAGCCGCTGCTCGCCCAGGGCACGCCCCGCGGCCTTGCCGCCCGCAAGGTCCCGGAACTGCTGGAGTTGGTCGGCCTCTCGCCCGGCCACGCGGGCCGCTTCCCGCACGAGTTCTCCGGCGGCCAGCGCCAGCGCATCGGCATCGCGCGGGCGCTGTCCGTGGACCCGAGGCTGCTGGTGCTCGACGAGCCGGTCTCCGCGCTCGACGTCTCCATCCAGGCCGGCATCCTCGAACTGCTGCGGCGCATCAAGGCGGATCTTGGGCTCGCGTACCTCTTCGTCTCCCACGACCTGTCGGTGATCAGGCACGTCGCCGACACCGTCAGCGTCATGTACCTGGGCGCGACGGTCGAGACGGGCCCGGTGGACCGGGTCTTCGAGGGCCCCAGGCACCCGTACACCCAGGCCCTGCTCTCCGCCGTGCCGCTGCCCGACCCGCCGCGCGAGCGGGCCAGGGCGCGGCTGCTGCTGCCCGGCGACCCGCCGAGCCCCACCCGCCGCCACACCGGCTGCCGCTTCCGCGACCGCTGCCCCCTGTACGCCGCCCTCCCCGCCCCCGACCGCACCCCCTGCGAGACCGACCCCCCGCCCCTCACCGACCAGGGCCACGGCCAGCACACCGCCTGCCACTTCGCAAGGACACGCGAGGTGGTGTGACCAGGACCCGGCCTGTGGTCGGCTGACCGGTCCGCCCCCGGCGCCGACCGCCCGAGCCCGATGGTTCAGACAGCCGGAGGCGTGAGACCGGACAGTGTGGTGCGGGCCTGTAGCCACCGGTGGTACTGGGTGTCGTAGGGGGCCGCGTGGGCGGGGTTCGGGTGGAGTTCGTGGAAGGTGCAGCCGAGGCGGTGGCGGGCGGTGGGGAGGTCGGGGGTGAGGGCCGCGCCGATCAGGGCGAGGGCGGCGGCGCCCAGCAGGGTCACATCGGGCTGGTCGCAGACGAGGACGGTGCGGCGCAGGACGTCGGCGCGCATCCGTGCCGCGCTTACCGAGCGTGCCGTGCCACCGGCCATGGCCACCGGCAGCGGCGCGCTGCCTGAGGTGGGCGGGTCGAGCAGGTCGACGGCCTCACGCACCGTGAACGACGCGCCCTCCTGGGCGGCACGCAGCAGGTGCGCGGGGGTGTGCCCGGGGCCCTGGCCGAGGACGGCGCCGCGGTCGGCGGGGTGCCAGCGGGGGAAGCGGCTGCCCGACATGGCGGGCAGTACCAGCAGCCCGTCGGCGCCCGGCGGCACCCGCGCGAGTTCGTCCTCAGGCACGGCCCCGACGAGGGCGCGCCAGCGGGCGACGGCGCCGCCCGACATGCCGGTGGGCCCGCCCGCCGTCCAGCCCCCGCCGGTCAGCGCGGGGTTGACGACGGCGCCCGCGGGCGCGAGCAGCGGGTCGGCGAGCAGCCGGCCGACGACGTCGGTGGTGCCCGCGACGTCCGCGACCGCGTCCCCCTCGCCGAGCAGCAGCCCGAGGCCGACCGAGCCGTCGGGCCCGCCCGCCACCACCGGGGTCCCGGGCGGCAGCCCGCATTCACGCGCCGCGGCGCCGGTGAGCGTGCCGACCACCTCGTGGCCCGCGGCCTGCGGCGGCAGCCAGCCGGGGTCGAGGCCGAGCGCGGTCACCGCGTCCTCGTTCCACCGCCCCGCGGCGACGTCGGACAGGAGCGTGTACGCGGCGTTCACCCGGTCGGTGGTGACACGGCCGGTGAGCCGGGCGGTGAGGAAGTCCTTGGGGGACAGCAGATGGCGCACCGCGCGCCGGGTCCCCGGGCGCTCCCGCAGGCTCAGCGCGTAGGCGAGCGCGCCGCCGGAGGGCGCGGGGCGGCGGGCGGCGGCGAGCAGCGGCCCCATGATCTCCTCGGGCAGCGCGCGCAGCAGGTCGAGCCCGCGCGGGTCCGCCCAGCCGCCCGCCTCGTCCACGGGCCGCAGCCGCGCGTCGACGGCGATGGTGCCGAGGTGCGCGGCCACCGCCAGCGCGCGCGGCGCCCAGCGGCGTCCCTCAAGACCGCCAAGGGCCGCGGCCACCGCGCCCCACAGCGCCTCGGCGTCGAAGCCGCGCCCGCCGTCCGCGGGCCGCGCCACCCTGCGGGCGGCGAGCACCGTGCCGTCCGCGGCGAGCACCGCGGCCCGTACCGCCGAGGTGCCCACGTCGACGGCGACGACCGCGCCGTCCGCCCCGGCGACGTGGCCGCCCGCGTGGCCGGGGGCGGACGGCGGCAGCCCCGGGGCGGACGGCGGCTTCACAGCGCCCCGGAGTCGGTGAGTTCCCTGATCTCCTCGGGGGTCAGCCCGAGGATGCCGCCGTAGACATGGGCGTTGTCCTCGCCCGCGACGGGCGGCGCCTTGCGGACCGTGGGCCCCGCCTTGCCCATGCGCACCGGGTTGCCGGGGAGCCTGAGGGTGCCGAGGCCGGGGTGCTCGCTCTCGACGACCATGCCGCGCGCCGCGATCTGCGGTGAGGCCGCCACCTCGGGGATGGTGGCGACCTTGGAGAAGGGGATGCCCGCCTCCTCCAGCGCGGCGGAGATCTCGGCGCAGGTCAGCGGGCGCGCCCAGGCCGCGATGACGGCTTCGAGGTCGGCGGCGTGCGCCATGCGCCCCGGCACGGTGCGGTACTCCTCCCTGCCGGTCAGGTCCTCGCGGCCGATGACCCGGCACAGCTTCGGGAAGAGCGAGTTCGTACCGGCCTGGATGTACATGTCGCCGTCCGCGCACCGGTAGACGTTGACGGGCGCGGTCAGCAGGTCGCGGGCGCCGCTGCGGGGCATGTCGGCGCCGAGCATCAGATGGGAGATGAGGCGGATGCCGAGGATGGAGAACATCGAGTCGAGCGAGGCGACGTCGACGTGCTGGCCCTCGCCGGTGTCCCTGCGGTGGCTCAGGGCGGCGAAGGCGCCGATGGCCGCCTGGTAGCCGGTGAGGTAGTCCGCGACGTACGTCCCGGCCAGGGTGGGCGGCCCGTCCTCCTCCCCCGTGACGGACATGAGGCCCGACGACGCCTGGGAGATGGCGTCGAAGAGGGCGCGGTGCGCGAGCGGCCCCGTCTGCCCGAAGCCGGAGACCGAGACGAGGATGACGCCGGGGTTCAGCTCCGCCATCCGCCCGTAGCCGAGGCCCATCTTCTCCATGGTGCCGGGGCGGTAGTTCTCCACCACCACGTCCGCCCACCGCACCAGATCCTCCAGGATGCCGAGCGCCCTGGGGTGGCGGGTGTCGAGGGTGGCGCCGTACTTGTTGCGGTTGTAGAGCATCGTGTAGAGGCTCTCGCCCTTGTAGTACGGCTCGTGGTGGCGGGAGTCCTCGCCTCCCGGGCGCTCGATCTTGACCACCTCGGCGCCGAAGTCGGCGAGGGTCTGGGCGCAGATCGGGCCCGCGATGAACCGTGAGAGGTCGAGCACCTTGACGCCGTCGAGGGGTCCCGCCGCCGTGCTGGGGTCGTGCATGGTCGTCTCCGTCTTTCCCCGGCCGTCGCCGGGGTCGTGTCCGTGGGCGTGTCCGCCCCGGCCCCCGTCGCCTTCCGTGCCGGTGCCACCGGCGGTCCCGGTCACTTCCCGTGCGCGACGAACGCCGGGTAGGTCCAGGCGCTGGCCGCCCTGTCGAGGACGACGTCGACGAGGCAGGGGCGGTCGCCCGCGAAGGCGCCGCGTACCGCCGCCACCAGGCCGTCCACGTCGGTGACGCGCGTGGCCTCGATCCCCATGCCGCGGGCCACCGCGGCGAAGTCGACGTCGCCGAAGTCCACACCGATGGTGCGGCCCTCGAAGTGCAGCTCCTGCTCCTGGCGGATGTTGCCGTAACTGGCGTCGTTGAGGACGACGAGGCAGACCGGGCCGCCCTGCCTCGCCAGGGTCTCCAGCTCGCCGAGGCTCATGCCGAGCGAGCCGTCCCCGATGAGGGCGAGGACCGGGCGGGTGGGCTCCGCCGCCACGGACGCGATGGACGCGGGCAGGGCGAAGCCCATGTTCCCGAAGCCGACGGGCTTGACGTATCGGCCCGGTTCGTCCATTTCCCACAGGAACGACCATACGCCGGGGTTTCCCGCGTCCGGTACGAGCACCGCGTCGCGCGGGGTGACCTCGCGCAGCGCGCGGACGACGACGGCGGGCGAGACGGTGCCCGGGTTCTCGGGCGCGAGGCCGGCGGACATCTCCCACCACTCCTTCTCGGCCTGCTGGAGCCCGGCGACCCACTCCCGCCTGCCCTCTGCGGCGGTGGCGGCGCGCGCTCCCAGCTCGGCGGTGAGGTCGCGGCTGAAGGCGGCGAGGTCGCCGACGACGCCCGTGGTGGTGTCGGCGTAGTAGCGGCCGATCATGGCCGGGTCCACGTCCACCTGCACGACCTCGGGCAGGGGCAGCCGCCAGCGGCTGGTGGAGACGGCGTTGAGGCTGTTGCCGAGGGCGAGGACGAGGTCGGACTCGGCGACGACTCGGGTGGAGAGCCGGGTGCCCATGCGGCTGAGCGCGCCGAAGACCAGCGGATGAGTGGTGGGGACGGCGCCCATGCCGTTGAAGGTGGTGAGCACGGGCGCGTTCAGCGCCTCGGCGAGCGCGAGGACGTCGCGGGAGGCGCGGGCGCGGTTGGCGCCGTTGCCGACCCAGATCACGGGGCGCTCGGCCGCGAGGAGCCGTTCGGCGACCGCGGCGACGGCCTGCGGCGCGGCGACGGGCCGCTCGCCGACCCAGGAGCGCACCGGGTGGACGTCGGGGATCTCGGGCGGCTGCGCGACGACGCCCTCCAGGGTGTCGCGGGCGAAGTCGAGGTGGACGGGGCCCGGGTTGCCGGTCATCGCGTTGACGTACGCCTCCTCCATCGCCTGCTTCAGCGAGGAGGCGTGGGCGACGAGGCGGGCGTACTTGGTGAAGGGGGCGAAGATCTGGACGTGGTCGGCGTTCTGCGCGTCGTCCTTGTGGATGTTCTCGCCGTTGTTGTTGCAGGTGATGATGATCGCCGGGCTGGAGTCCCGCAGGGCGCCGCCGACCCCGGTCAGCAGGTTGGTGGCGCCAGGGCCCGTGGTGGCGATGGCCACGGCGGGGCGGCCGGTGAGCCGCCCGAAGGCGTCCGCCATGACCGCCGCCGCGCCCTCGTGGCGGGTGTGGACGAAGCGGATCGTGGGGTGGTCGATCAGGGCGTCGGTGATGGCCAGGGTCTGGCCGCCGACGACGCCGAAGACATGGGTGATCCCCAGCGACTCCAGCATCCGCACGACGAGCTGCCCGCCCGTGGTCTCCTTCGACATGGTCTTGCCTCTCTGGTGGTGGTTCGGCCCGTACCGTGCGGGAAACGGCGGGCGGTGCGGGCGCCGGGCGGCGCCCGCGCGGGGTGGCTTCTGCGGTGGTGTCAGGCGGAGACACCGCCGTGCGGCTCCTGGTCGCGCGCGGTGGGAGCCCCGGAGTCCGCGACGATGTCGCTGCGGTGGGTCTCGGGGGCGGCGAGCGCGGCGACGATGCCGAGCAGCAGCACGGACACGGTGATCGCGACGACCGGCCAGGGGTTGCCGTCGGTCCAGATCAGCAGGGCGGTGGCGGCGTACGGCCAGGCGCCCACGACGACGCTGGGGATCTGGGAGGCGACGGCGAGCCCGGTGTAGCGGGTGCGGGTGTCGAACAGCTCCGAGAACATGCTCGGCTCCACCCCGTACAGGGCGCCGACGCCGATGCTGTACGCCACCAGCGAGACGAGGGTGGTGACGAGCAGCGAACCGGTGTCGAGGGCCAGGAAGATCGGCCAGGTCATCACGATGCCGACGACGGCGCCGATGATGTAGACGGGCCGCCGCCCGATGCGGTCGGAGAGGCGGCCCATGCCGTAGTAGGTGAAGATCGCGGCTCCGGCGGCTATCGCGGACGCCCACAGCACGTCGGACTCGGCGAGGGTGGTGTAGTTCGTGGCGTAGGTGACGACGAAGGTCAGCAGGATGTAGCCGTACATCGTCTCGCCGAGCCTGAGGCCCATGGCGATGAGCAGCGGCCTGCGCTCCTCGCGCAGCACCCGCACCAGCGGCGCCCGCTGCTCCGGGGCTCGCTGCTCCGGGGTCCGCTGGGCCTCGGCCTGCCGCTGCGCGGCGACGAACGCGGGTGTCTCGGTGATCCGCAGCCTGATGACGAGCCCCACCGCGATCAGCAGGCCGCTGGCCAGGAACGGCAGCCGCCAGCCCCAGCTGTACAGCCGGTCGTCGGGCAGCAGCGAGACCAGCGCGAAGGCGCCGGTGGACAGGACGAGGCCGACGGCGTTGCCGACCTGGGGCAGGCTGCCGTACGCGCCGCGCCTGCCGGGCGGCGCGTACTCGACGGCGACCAGGGCGGCGCCGCCCCACTCCCCGCCCGCGCCGAGGCCCTGCACGATGCGCAGCACCACGAGCAGCACCGGGGCCCAGACGCCGACCTCGGCGGCGGTGGGCAGCAGGCCCATCGCGAACGTGGCGAAGCCCATCATCAGGATGGTGAGCACCAGGACGTTCTTGCGGCCGAGCCGGTCGCCGAGGTGCCCCGCGACGACGCCGCCGACGGGGCGGGCGGCGAAGCCGACGCCGAAGACGGCGAACGAGGAGAGGGTGCCGTAGATCGGCTCCTCGCTCGGGAAGAACAGCTTGCCGAACACCAGCGCGGAGGCCGTGCCGAAGATGAAGTAGTCGTACCACTCGACGGCCGTGCCGATGAGGCTGGCGACCGCCGCCCTCCGTGCCAGGCGGGCGTGCTCGCGCCCGGCGCCGAACGCCGGGGGACCCGCGGTTTCCTGTGTCATGCCGACTCCGTTGTCTGCGCCGCGGCGCCTCGTCCACCCGGTGCGCGTCCTCGCCTGGCCGGGCGGACCTGGGATCAGTTCCTGGGATGAGTTCCTGGAATGGGTCTTGGACTGGCCGGGGGCCCGTGGGGCCGGGCCCCGGGATCGATCGGGGGCCCGGGATCGACCGGAAGCCAGTTATCTAGTTGGCTAGACTTTTCGGGACCGTAGAGTCACCTGCCATCTCCTGTCAACGGGTGTGCGGGAGGCCGGGCGGCCGGGGCCGACTGCGCCGATCGTCCGGGTTGAGCGCATACGGCGCTGGTGGGGGCGGTGATCGCGGGCGGATGTCCGCGGGGTTTCGTTCTCGTGTCGGAACCCTTGACGGCGCGGGCACGGCCATGGCTACAGTGCGCCCCATGGCTAGTCGTCTAGTCTTTTCGCCTCATCGGCGCGTGAGCCGTCCGCACGAAGGGAACCGACATGACCGCACCGGCGGCCGACGCCCCGGCCCAGGCCACCCCGTTGCAGGGGCTGCGCGTGCTCGACCTCTCCCGCTTCATCGCCGGGCCGCTGTGCTGCCAGATCCTCGGGGACATGGGGGCCGAGGTCATCAAGGTCGAGCGCCCCGGCGGTGAGGACAGCCGCCGCCACGTCCCCTTCCACCAGGGGCAGAGCCTCTACACGCTGGCGTACAACCGCAGCAAGTACGGCATCACGCTGAACACCCGGCACCCCGGCGCCCTGCCCGTCCTTGAGGAGCTGGTGCGCGGCAGCGACGTCGTGGTGGAGAACTTCCGCCCCGGCACCCTCGCCGCCATGGGCCTCGGCTGGGACCGCATCCACGAGGTCAACCCCCGGGCGGTGCTCGTCTCCCTCTCCGGCTTCGGGCAGACCGGCCCGCACCGCGACCGCGCCCTCTTCGACCCGATCGCACAGGCCGCCTCCGGGCTGATGAGCCTGACCGGGACCAGCGAGGGCGAGCCGCTGATGGCCGGTGTCTTCGTCGCGGACCACATCGCCGCTTTCCACGGTGTGATGGGCGCGCTGCTCGGCCTCGCGGGCCGCGAGCGCACCGGCAGCGGCCAGCACGTGGACATCGCCTGCGTCGACGCGCTGTTCTCCTGCATGGGCACGCTGCCGAGCGCCTGGCGGATGCTGGGGCAGGGCACCGTGCGCTCCGGCAACCGGGACCAGATCACCGTCCCCGCCAACACCTTCCCGGCCGCCGACGGCCACGTCTATCTGCACGCGGGCACCGACACCCTCTTCCCCCGCCTCGCCGCCGCCATGGGCCGGCCCGAGCTGGCCGCCGACCCCCGCTTCGCGGACCAGGCGGGGCGGCTCGCGAACGTCGAGGCGCTTGAGGACGTCGTCCGCGGCTGGACCCGGCTGTTCACCGTGGAGAAGCTGGCCGACGAGCTGTCGGCGGCGGGCATCCCCTTCTCCCCCGTCGCGACCGTGCCCGAGGTGACCGACTCCGAGCAGGTGCGCGCCCGGGACATGATGATCGACGTCGAGCACCCGGAACTCGGCACCCTCTCACTGCTCGGCATGCCCCTGAAGCTGAGCGGCACCCCGGGCGCGGTGCGCAAGGCGCCGCCGCTGCCCGGCGAGGACAACGCCGACGTCTACGGCCGCCTCCTCGGCCTCGACACCGCACGGCTCGACGCGATGCGGGCCGATGGCCTCATCTGAGCGGCACCCGGCGCCCGGACCGTGGCGCGAGACGGCCGGACCGCCCTGCGGGACGGGACGGCAAGACAACGAAACGGCGAGACGGCGAGACACGACCCACGGAAAGGCGGCGAGCATGACATGGCGTGACCTGACCGATCCCCGGCTGGTGGCCAGGGGCGTCGACCCGGAGGCGGGCCTCAAGGAGCCCGTCTTCGAGAACCTGGAGATCCCGGAGAAGCTGGGGCCCGCGACCGTGCTGGTCGACGACCACAAGATCAAGCGCTATGCGTTCACCCAGGACGACTACCACCCCTGGCACTTCACCGACAGCCCCTTCGGCGGCCGGATCGGCCATGCCGCACTGCTCTCCAACGACCTGGTGCAACTGTTCACCACCCGCTACGCCGCGAGCAGGACCGTGGGTCTGCACACGGAGGAGCAGCTCTGGTTCGACGGCCCCGCACGCCTCGGCGACGAGGTCACGCTGGAGGGCACGTACGTGGAGTCGTACACCAGGCGCGGGCAGGACTACGTGGTGATGGAGGCGACCGCGACCGGCCCTGGCGGGCGCAGCGTCCTCAGGCACCGGGGCGTGGAGATCCTGCGCACCAGGCCGGGGGACGTCGTCGGCCGGGCCATGAGCGGCAGCGGGGACGGCGGAGCCGCCGGGGACGGCGCGGGCGACGGGGGCGGCGCGGGCAGGGGAGAGCGTGCGGGCGGCGCGGGCGGTGGGCGGGTCGACGGGAGCTTCGACCCCGCCCTGCCCACCGCGCGCGTCGCCGACCCGGCGACCCTGGTGCCCGGCGCGCCCCTGCCCACCAGGGAGGCCACCGTCACCCAGGAGCAGGCGTCCGTCTTCTCCCGCTGCGGCGAGTACGTGCGCAACGTCCACGACGACCTCGCGATCGCCCGCGAGGGCGGTCTCCGCATCCCCATCGTGCAGGGCCAGCAGCAGTGCGGCCTGGTCACCGCGGTGCTCACCCGCTTCTTCGGGGCGCCGTTCTTCACCGGGGGATGGCTGCGGGTGAAGTTCGTACAGCCCGTCGAGGTCTTCGAACCGCTGGTGGTCGGCGGGGTGGTGAAGCGCGTCGAGCAGGTGGCGGCGGGCGGCACCGCCGTCGACACCGAGGTGTGGGTGCGGCGCGCCGACGGCAGGCTGAGCACCGTCGGCTGGGCCTCCTGCACCGTCCCGCCGACGCCCGCCCCGGTATGAGGGGCCCGGCCGTGACGGTACTGTGGTCGCCCGGCGCCGGACACGTCGCCAGGGCCGCCGACCGCCCCGTGAAGCCGCCCCACCCGCGCACCGGGGCCGGCACCCCGGCCGCCCCGCACGCGTTCACGCCGTACGAAGGAAGGAGTGCCGCCCGTGGCTCCGCGGCCGATGTACGAAGTCATCCGTGGGGACATCCTCGACCAGATCAACACCGGCATCCTGCCGCCCGAGACGCGGCTGCCGAGCGAGAGCGAACTGGCCGAGCGGTACGGGGTGAGCCGGATGACGGTCCGCCAGGCGCTCGACTCCCTGAACCGGGAGCGCATCCTGGTGCGCAGGCGCGGCGCGGGCACCTTCGTCTCCCCGTCCCGGCCCGGCTCGCGGCGGGTCAACCGGCTGCGCCCGTTCCGCGACGACGTGATGGGCGACCCGGCCACCGTCACCACGGCAGTGCTGCTGCGGGAGTCCACCGCACCGCCCGCCGAGGTGGCGGAGGCGCTTGGCCTCGCGGACGGCGGCCGGGACGCCACCAGGATCGTGCGGCTGCGGACCGTGGACGACGAACCGGCGGCCGTCCAGGAGTCCTGGGTGCCCTCCACCGTCGCCCCCGGGCTGCTGCGCGGCGAACTCGTCGAGGGCTCGCTCTACCGGACCCTCGCCGACACCTGGGGCGTCGAACTGAGCTGGGCGGACCAGCAGATCAGCGCCGCCTCCGCGACCGAGCAGTTGGCCGCATGGCTGTCGGTGCGCCCCGGCGACCCGCTGATCAGGGCGAACCGCACCACGCACGACAGCACCGGGCGCGCCGTCGAGTGGGCGGTCAGTTGGACCAGGCCCGAGTTCCCCTTCGTCATGCGCCTGGAAGCCTGAGCGTCACACGCCGGGCAGCCTGAGCACCGGGCGCCCGGAAGCCCGACCCCGGGCGCGGGCCCGCGCGCTCCACCGCGCCCCCCGCGGACCGCACGCGGACCGCCGACGCCCCGCGCCGCTCCGGGCGCCGGACCCCCCTGCCCGCGCGCCCCTCCCCGGGGCCGCGCACACCCCCGTCCCCCCTTCCCCCTTCCCCGTACCGCTAAGGAACGACACCCATGAACATCTGGTGGACCGGAACCAAGGAAGCACTCTTCGAGAACATCGAGATCCCCGAGAAGTTCGGGCCCTTCGACATCGTCGTCGACGAACGCCTCGTGAAGAACTACGCGTTCGCCCAGGACGACCCCACGGCGGGCGCCCTGCTGCTCGACGGCGCCCCCGCGGCCCACCCCGCCGTCCTCTGCAACGAGCTGCTCTTCCTCTTCTACGCGGCGTACGACGGCAACACCGCGCAGGGGCTGCACACCAGCGAGGACATCAGCTTCCACTCGCCGATCAGGATCGGCGAGACCGTCACCCTCAGCGGCGGCTACGTCGAGACCTACCGGCGCCGCGGCAAGGGCTACGTCGTCATGGAGGCCGAGGCGCGCGGCGCGGACGGGCGGCTGCTGGTGCGGCACCGCGGCACGGAGATCATGCGGGTGCGGGCGTCCGAGGTGGTCGGCGGCGGCACGGCGCCCGAGCCCGCCCGCCGGGTGACCGGCGAACAGCTCCCGGGCGTGCCCGCCGCCACCCGCGCCTCGTACGAACTGCCCGCGCGCACCCCCGTCAGGCCGGTGGCCAAGCGCATCGCCCAGGAGCAGATGTACGTCTTCTCCTGGGGCGGCCGCGGCTTCTCCAACATCCACACCGACCTCGCGGGCGCCCGCCGCTCCGGCATGGACCGCACCATCGCCCAGGCCATGCAGCAGGTGGGCTACGTCTCCCAGATGCTGGGCGAGTTCCACGGGGCGCCGTGGCTCGCGGACGGCCATCTCGCGCTGAAGTTCGTGCGGCCGTTCTACGTGGGCGACGCGGTCACCGCGGGCGGCGCCGTCCTCGGCCCGGTGGACCACGAGGGCAGGCGGCACCTGGAGACCGAGGTCTGGGTCGAGAACGAGTCCGGCCAGAAGACGGCCGTGGGCTGGGCCCACGCTCCCGTGGAGGAGGCCCGGTGAACCGCCGGGGCGGGGCGGCCGGGGAGGCCGGGGAGGCGGTCGGCGAGGAGGCCGACGGGGTTGAGGGGGTTGGTGGCGGGGAGGCGGCCGACGGCGGCGAGACGGCTGGCAGCGAGACGGCAGGCGGCGGTGAGGCGCGGGTGCCCGCGGCCATGCGGCGGGTCGCGGTGGCCAGCCTCGTCGGGACGATGGTCGAGTGGTACGACTACTTCGTCTTCGGCACCGCGTCGGCGGTCGTCTTCAACCGCGTCTTCTTCCCCGACCTCGACCCGGCCGTGGGCACCCTGGCCTCCTTCGCCACCCTGGGCGTCGGCTTCGTCGCGCGCCCCCTGGGCGCCGTCGTCATCGGGCACTTCGGCGACCGGGTCGGCCGCAAGTCGATGCTCGTCCTCACCCTGATGGTGATGGGCCTCGCCACACTGCTGATCGGCGTCCTGCCCACCTACGGCACGGTCGGCCTCTGGGCGCCCGCACTGCTGGTGCTGCTCCGCCTCGTCCAGGGCTTCGGGGTCGGCGGCGAGTGGGGCGGCGCGGTGCTGATGGTGGTGGAGCACGCGCCCGCCCGCCGACGCGGCTTCTGGGGAACCTTCCCGCAGATCGGCAACGCCATCGGGCTCGTCGCCGCCACCGGCATCTTCGCCGCGTTCGCGCTGCTGCCCGAGGACCAGTTCCTCGCCTGGGGCTGGCGCGTCCCGTTCCTGCTCAGCGGCGTGATGCTGGCCGTGGGGCTGTGGGTGCGCCTCGCGGTGGAGGAGTCGCCCGCCTTCGCGCGCCTCAAGGAGCGGCAGGCGCAGGCCCGGCTGCCGATCGTGGAGGTGTTCAAGACCCAGTACCGCAGCGTGCTGATGGCCGTCGGGCTGCGCGCCTGCGAGGGCGTCTTCTCGTATCTGATCCTGACGTTCTCGCTGTCGTACGGGACGGACGACCTCGGCATGTCCCGTACGCCGATCCTGCTGGCGACCACCGTCGCGGCGGCGGTGATCGGCTGTGCCTACCCCTTCTTCGGCTCGCTCTCCGACCGCGTCGGGCGCCGCCCCGTCTACCTCTTCGGAGCGGCCTTCACCCTCGTCTTCGCGTTCCCCTTCACCTGGCTGCTCGGCAGCGGCTCCATGGCCCTGCTCTGGGTGGCGATCATCGTCGGCTACACGCTGGCGATCGGCTCCACGTACGCGGTCCAACCGGCGCTGTTCTCCGAGCTGTTCAGCGCCCGGGTCCGCTACACCGGGATCTCGGTGGGCCAGCAGCTCGCCTCGGTCGTCACCAGCGGACTCGCCCCGACGATCGCGTCCGCACTGACCCTGTGGGCGGGCGGCTCCCTGTGGCCGGTGGCGCTGTACATCGTGGTCTCCGCACTGATCACCCTGGCGACGGTGCGCTGGATCGGGGAGACGAAGACGGCGGGAATGTAGGGGGCTTCGGGGGGCCGGGGGGATTCGGGGCCCGCCCCTGGCCCCGCCCCGTGCTGGAGGTCCCGCCCGGAGGGCCCTGCGCCTCAGGAGCGGCCGCGCTGGGAGCGCCAGACGAGGAACAGGGCCGAGGCGATGGCCGCCCCCCTGAGCACCCCCGGCCAGGTGTCGGCCAGCGCGTCGTTCATATGGCCCTTGGCGATCGCCGAGCCCCAGCGGCCGGTTCCCCTCCCCCACAGCCAGACGATGCCCCCCGCGACCGCGAGCCCCGGCACCACGAACACCGCCGCCTTCGACTCGCCGGGCGTCAGCCGCCGCGAGGCGTACGCGATGACCCAGCCGATGGCGGCCGTCCACCAGTTGGTGAAGAGCGCGCCCCACACCAGCAGCACGGCGGCGATCAGCAGCAGGGGGTTGGTCCAGCGGGCCGGCGACGCCACCCGGGCGGGCCAGAGGCGCGGCACCAGACGCCGTCTGGGGACCTCGGCCGCGTCCGCGACGTCCGCCTCCGCCACGGGGAGGGCCTCCGCGCCCGCCTCGCCCCCGCCCTCCGCGTCCACGCCGTCCTTGGAGAGCGGCACCCCTTCCCCGGGCCGCTTCATGGGTGAAATGCCCAGTATCTCGGGGATCTCCACGCCCCCGACGAAGCCGGGCACCGCGCCGTCGCCGCCCGAAGGACTGCCGTCGACGCGCCACCAGTCGGTACTCGACGAGGTACGACCGCGCTGCCGCGGCGGGCCCGCGGCGGGCGCCGACGCCTCGGGGACCTCCGGCCCGGCGGCGGTCTCGGCGGGCTGGGCGGGCTCAGCGGGCTCAGGGGGGCGCGGGCCCGGAACCAGACGCCGCAGAATGCCCGGCACCCGCTCCAGGGTCGACTCGCCGGTCGGCGCCGGGGGCTGCGCGGGCTTCGGACGGGGCGGCGGGGAGGGCGCGGCGGGCCGGGGCGGCGGGGGCGGGTCGGGGTCGTAGTCGTACTCGGGCTCCTTGGCGCGGGAGGGGCGGCTGCCGCCCGCCGCCTCGACCACCGCGTCGGGGCTGCCGAGCCTCGACAGGATGCGGCGCACCGCGGCGGGGCTGTCGGCCGCGCCACCGGAACGGTGCCGGTCGATCTCCCCGCGCAGCTCCGTGACCAGCCGCATCCGGGTGGCCGAAGGCAACTGGCGCTGCTGGGCCACGTCTCCGACCCGGCTCAGATAGTCGAAGACCAGCCGGTCGCTCTCGATCCCCACGAAGTCCCCTCCGGGGCTCGCCCGTTCAGTTCCCCGTCGAACGACGGTACCGCGCCACGGGGGTCCCCTGTGGATCTTCCCTCATCCGGGCGCGGCGGGTGCGCGACGGGCGCGCCACGCGCAACGCCACCGCGCCGCCGCCGCACCGGGAGCACGGGGCTGGGGCCGCGGCTGCGCGCCCGCGCGGGGCGGGGCGTGCCGCCGCGCGCGGGGGCGCGGATGAACCGCCCGCGCCTCCCGGGAGGCCCCCGGTGCCGCCCCGACCCGTTACCGTGGGCCGGATGAGCAGTCATCTGACGTCGGGGGGCGGTGCCCCCCGGTCCCTCGCCGAGGCGTTGCGCGCCCGCGACGACGCCTCCCTGGCCGCCCTGCTGCGGGCACGGCCCGACCTGCTCTCGCCGGTGCCGCTCGATATGACGCAGCTCGCCACCCGGGCCGTGAACCGCGCCTCCGTGGTACGCGCCCTCGGCCGCCTCGACCGCTTCGCCCTCCAGACCGCCCAGGCCCTCGCGATCGCCGCGGAGCCGACCCCGTACCGGGCACTGCGTGAACTCCTCACCGGATACGGGGCAGATGGGGACTCCGGTCCTGACTCCGCGGCGGACACGGGACACCCGCGAGAACGAGAAGAGGACGAGACCGTAGCCCCGGGCGCCGCCAGCGCCAGCGCCACCGCCCCCGCCACCCCCGACACCACCGCCAGCGGTACCACCGCCACCGAGTCCAACGCCGACCCCGGCGGCGGTCCCGAACGGCTCCCCCTCTCCGGGGCAGTCGCCCGTGCGCTCCCCGGCGCCGTGGGGACGCTGCGCGAACAGGCGCTGCTGTGGGGGCCCGACGACCGGCTGCGGCTGGTGCGCACCGCGCGCGAACTCCTCACGCCCTCGCCCCAGCACCCCTCCCCCACCGGCCTCGGGCCGACGGTCGCGGAGGCCACGTCCGGGATGTCCCCCGGCCGTGTCCAGGAGATCGTCACCACGGCCGGGCTGCCGACCACCCATGACGCGGTCTCCGCCGTCTCCGCGCTCGCCGCGCTCTTCGCCGACCGCTCCCGGATGGCGGCGCTGCTCGACGAGGCGCCACCTGCCGCCCTCGACGTACTGGAGCGGCTGCTGTGGGGGCCGCCGTACGGGCAGGTCACAGCGGCGCCCGCGCCCCATCTGCGGTGGCTGCTCGACCGGGGGCTGCTGCTGCCGACCTCGCCCGGCACGGTGGTACTGCCCAGGGAGGCCGCCCTCCATCTGCGCGGCGGCCGGGCGCACCGGCGGCTCGAACCGCTGCCCCCGACGATCGCCACCGCGGCCCACAACCGGCCCCGTATCGTCGACATGACGGCCGCGGGCCAGGCGTACACGGCGGTCACCGTCGTCGAGGGGCTGCTGAAGGAGTGGGACGAGGGCGGGCCCGCGGTGCTGCGGGCCGGGGGACTCAGCGTGCGGGACCTGAAGCGGACCGCGACCGCGCTCGACGCGCCCGAGACCACCGCCGCCTTCTGGCTCGAACTCGCCTACGCCGCCGGGCTGCTGGCCTCCGACGGCGGCCACGGCACCTTCGCCGCGGCCGAGGGCGACGACCCCGAAGCCGCCCTCGCCGACGACCCCGCGGAGGGCGGCAGGAGCCGCCGCAGGGACGTCGAGCGCTACGCCGCCACCCCCGCGTACGACACCTGGCTCGACCTGCCCGTCGCGGAGCGCTGGCAGCGGCTGGTCACCGCCTGGCTGCCCGCCACCCGCACACCGGGCCTCGTCGGCGGGCGGGACAGCAAGGACCGGGCACTCTCGGCGCTCGGCCCCGGGCTCGACAGGTCCGCCTCGCCCGAGGTGCGCGGCCGGGTGCTGGCGCTGCTCGACGAGCTTCCCGAGGGCGCGGCGCCCGATCCCGACGCGCTGCTCGCCCGGCTCGGCTGGGAGCGCCCCGCCCGCGCCGAGCGCCCCGAGGGGCTGCGCTCGCGCATCGCGCGCTGGGTACTCGACGAGGCCGAACTCCTCGGCGTCACAGGACGCGGCGCCCTCTCCACCCACGGCCGCGCGCTCCTCGCCACCGGGGCGCGGGAGCAAGGCCAGGCGCCGGGGCAGGAGCAGGCGCGGGAGCACGGGCCCGTGCAGGGGCCCTCGCCCGCGGAGCTGCTGGCGCCGCTGCTGCCCGAGCCGGTGGACCATGTGCTGCTCCAGGCCGATCTGACCGCCGTCGCCCCGGGGCCGCTCGTCGCGCCGGTCGCGGAGACCCTGGGTGTGCTCGCCGACGTGGAGTCGAAGGGCGGCGCCACGGTCTACCGCTTCACCCCCGGCTCCGTACGGCGCGCGCTCGACTCGGGGCACGGCGCCGACGATCTGCACGCGTTCCTCGCCACCCACTCCCGTACGCCCGTGCCGCAGCCGCTGTCCTACCTCATCGACGACGTGGCACGTAAGCACGGCCATCTGCGGATCGGGGCCGCCTCCGCCTACGTCCGCTGCGACGACCCCGCCGTGCTCGACGAGATCACCGCCGACAAGCGCTCGGCGGGCCTCGGTCTGCGCCGGCTCGCGCCGACCGTCATCGCCACCCGCACCGAGCCCGCGCCGCTCCTCGACGGGCTGCGCGCGATGGGATTCGCGCCCGCCATCGAGTCCGCCACGGGCGATGTGGTGGTCGCCCGCGCGAGCGCCCTGCGCACCCCGGAACGCACCGCCCCCGAGCCCGTCCCCGACGGCCCGCCCGAGCCGGACACCGCCGTACTCGCCGACGCCGTACGCGCGCTGCGGACCGGGGAGGCGGCGGCCTCCGCACCCCGCGGCGACGTCCCCCAGCCGCCGGGACAGGTGCCCCGCACCCCCACCGAGGACACCCTCGCCGCCCTCCAGGCCGCGGTGCTCACCGGTGAGGCGGTGTGGATCGGCTATGTGAACGCCGAGGGCACCGCCAGCCGACGCGTGATCGCCCCGGTACGGGTCGAGGGCGGCGTGGTGACCGCTTTCGACCGCATCGCCGACGAACTACGCACCTACCCCCTCCACCGCATCACCGGCATCACCGGCATCACAGAACTCTCCCACGACACCTGAGCCGCGCCGCCCGCGCCGAGCCGGTCCCGCCCCGGATGCCCCGTGCCACGGCGGGCCGGTGGTCGGGTGAGGCACACTGGACGTTTGGCCGGAGTGGTGGTGCCCCGGGTTGGCCATGCGACACGTTCGGAAGGGACGCACGTGAACGGACCGCTCATCGTTCAGTCGGACAAGACCCTGCTGCTTGAGGTCGACCATGAGCAGGCGGACGCGTGCCGCCGCGCGATCGCGCCGTTCGCGGAGCTGGAGCGGGCACCCGAGCACATCCACACCTACCGGGTGACCCCGCTCGGGCTGTGGAACGCCCGGGCCGCCGGGCACGACGCCGAGCAGGTCGTGGACGCACTGGTCGAGTACTCGCGCTACCCGGTGCCGAACGCGCTGCTCGTGGACATCGCCGAGACGATGGACCGCTACGGCAGGCTCACCCTGAGCAAGCACCCGGCGCACGGCCTGGTCCTGACCACCACCGACCGGCCGGTGCTTGAGGAGGTGCTGCGGTCGAAGCGGGTCGCGCCCCTCGTGGGGGCCCGCATCGACCCGGACACGGTGGCCGTGCACCCCTCGGAGCGGGGGCAGATCAAGCAGACGCTGCTACGGCTCGGCTGGCCCGCCGAGGACCTGGCCGGGTATGTGGACGGCGAGGCGCACCCGATCGAGCTGGCCGAGGACGGCTGGGCGCTGCGCACATATCAGAAACAGGCGGTGCAGAACTTCTGGCATGGCGGCTCCGGTGTCGTGGTCCTTCCGTGCGGTGCGGGCAAGACGCTGGTGGGCGCGGGGGCGATGGCACAGGCCGAGGCGACGACGCTGATCCTGGTCACCAACACCGTCTCGGCCCGGCAGTGGAAGCACGAGCTGGTGCAGCGCACCTCGCTGACCGAGGAGGAGATCGGCGAGTACAGCGGCACCCGCAAGGAGATCCGGCCCGTCACCATCGCCACATATCAGGTGCTGACGACGAAGCGGAAGGGCGTCTATCCGCATCTGGAGCTGTTCGACTCCAGGGACTGGGGCCTGATCATCTATGACGAGGTGCATCTGCTGCCCGCGCCCGTCTTCAAGTTCACCGCGGACCTCCAGGCCCGCCGCCGCCTCGGGCTCACGGCGACGCTGGTGCGCGAGGACGGGCGGGAGTCCGACGTCTTCTCGCTGATCGGGCCCAAGCGCTTCGACGCGCCCTGGAAGGAGATCGAGGCGCAGGGCTACATCGCGCCGGCGGACTGCGTCGAGGTGCGGGTGAACCTGACCGACGGGGAGCGGCTCGCGTATGCCACCGCGGAGACCGAGGAGAAGTACCGCTTCTGTGCGACGACCGAGACCAAGAGGCGGGTCACCGAGGAGCTGGTGCGCCGCCACGCGGGGCAGCAGACCCTGGTGATCGGGCAGTACATCGACCAGCTCGACGAGCTGGGGGAGCATCTGGACGCGCCCGTGATCAAGGGGGAGACCTCGAACACGCAGCGTGAGCGGCTGTTCGACGCCTTCCGGGCGGGGGAGCTTTCGGTGCTCGTGGTGTCGAAGGTGGCGAACTTCTCGGTGGACCTGCCGGAGGCGACGGTGGCGATCCAGGTGTCGGGGACCTTCGGGTCGCGGCAGGAGGAGGCCCAGCGGCTTGGCCGGGTGCTGCGGCCCAAGGCGGACGGGCACGAGGCGCGCTTCTACTCGGTGGTGGCGAGGGACACGATCGACCAGGACTTCGCCGCGCACCGGCAGCGCTTCCTGGCGGAGCAGGGCTACGCGTACCGGATCATGGACGCGGACTCGCTGCTGTCGGGGGGCGACCCCCAGTCGGACGGAGACGGAACGGGTACGGGTACGAGCACGGGGGCGGACACGGGTACAGGTACGGCTACGGGTGCGGGTACGGACACGGGTGCGGCCGGTGACGAGGCTCGGCCCGGCGGCGACGGCACGGGGGACACCGACGCCATGGGGGCGTGAGGCCCCGGGCCCGGTCATCGCCTGCGGACGCCGGCCTCTTCCATGCCGTCGGCCCCGCCGAGGACGACGACGCTGAAAGCGGTGGCGGTGAAGACCTTGAGGACGCGCAGGGCGTCCCCGAGACGGTGGGGGTGCTCGGCGCCGGTCGCCGCGGTGGCGCCCGAGGGCCGGTGGATGCGTCGCTGCCCAGGGAAGGCGGAGGGGATCGCCGAGACCGGGGCGGTCGGGGGGAAGGTCGATGCGCTCATGGGTCCCATCATGGTTTTCGGGCATTCACGGCACATCGGCCCCCGGGTGGAGGCCCGGGTGGATTTCGATCAGACTCCGGAGCGAGGCGGCGGCCGGGGTCGGATCAGGGTCTTCTCCGGGACACCGGGCTGATTTGCCGGAATTGTCCAGAGGGTTGAACTCCCAGGGCGGAGACGGAGCGCCGGAGGGTCCACCTGTGGGTGGGCCAGGGGTCGTCCTCGGGGTAGAGACGGCCGCCCGGCGCCTCCTCCGTGATCGCCCCGGGGAGGGAGACCCGGGTGGAAACGGGCAGGGGGGTCCGCGGCCCGACGGGCGGCGAAACAATTCGTTGGCGCATGATTCCCGGCTGATCTACACTTCCCGCTCTTGCCCGCCTCCCCTCGTGGATGGCCGCCGCCCGGACGGAAACCGGCGGCTCACCGCACCGCGCCCCACGCGGCCCCGGCGCCACCGCCACGCCGCCGCGTCCCCCGCGCCGTGCACCGTTCCGTTCGCGTATCCGAGGTATCCGAGAGGCCACGCCTGTGTCCAGCACGCCCATCGACCCCGCCGAGACCGCCCCACCCGCCCCACCCGCCGTGGCCGCCCCGTCCGGCTCCCCCGGCGTCACCGCGCCCCCCACGGCCGCCGACGACGCGGCCCGGGAAGCCCGGGGAGAGGGAGCGGGAGGGGAGAAGGACGGGGAAGGGGGCGGCCCGCTGGGGCGCGAGCGCGCCCACCTCGTCGCGTCCCGGGCGGCGCTGCGGGCGATGCGCGAGGACGCGCAGGCCCTCGACATCCGCGACGTCACCGCGAACTGGGTGAACGCGGCCGTGCTGGAACGGCAGCTCGACGAGCGGATCAAGTCGCTCGCCGACCTCGCCCACACCCCGCTCTTCTTCGGGCGGCTCGACTACCTGCACGCGCCCGGCGCCGAACTGGCCGAGGGCGCGGGCGGCGAGCGGTTCTACATCGGGCGCAGGCATGTGCACGACGCGGACGGCGACCCCATGGTGATCGACTGGCGGGCCCCGGTGTCGCAGCCGTTCTACCGGGCGTCGAAGAAGGCCCCGATGGACGTGGGGCTGCGCCGCAGGTTCGGCTACACCGGCGGCGACCTCACCGCGTACGAGGACGAGCACCTGTCGGACCCGCGCGAGACCGAGCGCACGAGCAAGCTGCTCCAGCAGGAGATCGAGCGCCCCCGCGTCGGCCCGATGCGCGACATCGTGGCGACGATCCAGCCGGAGCAGGACGAGATCGTCCGCTCGGGCCTCACCGGGTCGGTGTGCGTGCAGGGCGGTCCTGGCACCGGCAAGACGGCGGTCGGGCTGCACCGGGTCGCGTATCTGCTGTACGCGCACCGGGAGCGGCTGGCCCGCACCGGCACGCTGATCATCGGGCCCAACGCCTCCTTCCTCCGCTACATCGAGCAGGTGCTCCCCGCCCTCGGCGAGCTGGACGTGCGCCAGGCCACCGTCGCCGACCTCGTCGCCCAGGTGCCGGCGGACGGCGTGGACGGGGCGCCCGCCGCGCTGGTCAAGGGGGACGCGCGGATGGCCGAGGTGTTGCGGCGCGCCCTGCGCGCCCAGGTCACGCCGCCCGCGGAGCCACTGGTCGTGGTGCGCGGCTCGCGGCGCTGGCGGGTGCCCGCGTACGAGCTGGAGGAGATCGTCTCGGAACTTCAGAACCGCGACATGCGTTACGGCGCGGCCCGTGAGGCGCTTGCGCAGCGCATCGCGCACGCCGTGCTGGTGCGGATGGAACAGGCCGGGGAGGCGCCCGACGACCGGGTGCAGGACGCGGTCGCGCGCAGCGCCCCGGTGAAGGCCGTGGTGAAGGCGGTCTGGCCCGCGGTCGACCCGGCGAGGCTGGTGCTGCGGCTGCTGTCCGACGCGGACTTCCTCGCCGAGCACGCGAAGGGCGTCCTCACCCCGGACGAGCAGCGCACGATCCTGTGGGCGAAGCCGCCGCGGAGCGTGAAGTCGGCGAAGTGGTCGGCGGCGGACGCGGTCCTCGTGGACGAGGCGTCCGACCTGGTCACCCGCACCCACTCGCTGGGGCACGTCGTGCTCGACGAGGCGCAGGACCTGTCGCCGATGCAGTACCGCGCGGTGGGCCGCAGATGCAGCACGGGCTCCATGACGGTGCTCGGCGACCTCGCGCAGGGCACGACGCCGTGGGCCACCCGCGGCTGGGACGAGGCGCTGCGCCACCTCGGCAAGGAGGACGCCGTGGTGGAGGAGCTGACGGCGGGCTTCCGGGTGCCGCGCGACGTCATCGCGTACGCGTCGCGGCTGCTGCCGTCGATCGCGCCCGGGCTCGCGCCCGTGGCCTCCGTAAGGGAGTCGCCCGGGGCGTTCGCGGTACGGCGCGCCGACGGCGGCGGGCTGACGGCGGCGGTGGTCGCGGCCTGCGGCGAATCGCTCCTGCGGGAGGGTTCCACCGGGCTGATCGCGGCGGACGCGCGCGTGCCCGCGCTCGCCGCGGCCCTGGACGAGGCCGGGCTGCCGTATCTGGGCCCGGGCGAGGAGACCACACAGGAGGCCAGGCTGACGCTGGTGCCCGCCTCGCTCGCGAAGGGCCTCGAATACGACTACGTGGTCCTGGACGAGCCGTCGGCCGTCGTGGCGGGCGAGCCCGACGAGCGCACGGGGCTGCGCCGCCTCTATGTGGCGCTCACGCGCGCGGTGTCGGGCCTCGCCGTGGTCCACGCGGACCCGCTGCCGCGCGAACTGGGCTGACGGGGGCGGCGCGGCCCGGGTGGACCCGGGCCCTCAGCCGGTCCCGCCGTCGACGGCGGCCCGCCAGCGCCGCACCGCGTCCGCCGACACCGGGGCGCTCCAGCCGCCGGGGCGGGCTGCGGTACCGATGTGGAACGCGTCGAGGCCGCCGTCGAGCAGCGTCGGTACGTGGCCGAGCCGCAGGCCGCCGCCGACGAGGAGGCGCGGCGCGTGCTCCCGCGCGCCGGGCCGCCCGGCCTCCGCGAGCAGCGTGGGCAGGCCGTGCTCGACCCCGGCGGGAGAGCCCGCGGTCAGGCAGGTGTCGAGGCCGGGCAGCGCTGCGAGCTGCTCGCGCAGCTTGTCGCGGTCCGCGGCGTGGTCGATGGCGCGGTGGAACGTCCAGCGGCAGCCGTCCAGCGCGCCGACGACCGCTTCGAGCGCGGGCAGGTCCGCCTCGCCCGCGTCGGTGAGGAAGCCGGCGACGAACTCGTCCGCGCCCGCCGCGCGCAGGGCGCGCGCACGGTCCTTCAGCTCGGCGATCCCCTCGGGACCGCCCGCCGAGAAACCCTCCGAGACGCGGAGCATCACCCGCAGCGGGATGTCGACGGCGGCCCTGATCGCGGCGAAGGTCCCGAGGGAGGGCGTGAGGCCGTCGGCCGCCATGTCGGCGACCAGTTCGAGCCGGTCGGCGCCCCCGGCAGCGGCGGCACGTGCGTCCTCGGGGTCAAGGGCGATCACCTCAAGGACGGCGCGCTTGCTCATGGGGCCCCTTCGTCGGTCCGGGTTCGCGGCCAATCTACAGGTCTAGTCCAATACTCCGGGGCGTGGGGCACCCGCGTGTATGCCCGGACGGCGACACGCGCGTGTGGGAGGCGACGCGCCCCGGGCCGCCCCGGAGCCGAGCCGACGCCGCCGCGGCGCCCCCGGAGCCGAAGGCCCCGTCACGGACGCCGCTTCAGCCCGCGCGGGCGCCGCCTCAGCCATAGATTCAGCCGTAGATGAGGAGGTCGCGCTCCGTCGCTCCGGCGAGTTCGTACCGTGCGCCGACCACCGGGCGGCCCGCGTAGAGCCGTACGAGTGTGGCGCCGGAGCCGAGGAAGCGGGCCGGGGGCGCGTCGCCCGACGCGGCGCCGAGCAGCACGGGCTCGTCCTGGTCGTCGAGGTCGGCGTGGAGCGCGGTGAGCCCGCGCGCCCTGGTCAGCCTGCCGAGGAGCGCGAGCGCGTCGGGCAGGGCGTCCCCGCCGTAGCCGCCCGGCCGCCCGAGTGCGTCCTGCACGTCGCCCACGTGCACCCACTCGCCGAACGCGATCCCGTCCAGCGGGCCGCCCGCCGCGCGGATGGCCGCCCCGGCCCCGGTGAGCCCGCGCTCCAGCTCGGCGAGCAGCCGCTCGTGCGGCCAGTCGGCGCGCTCCGCGATGTCGCGGTCGTTGCCCTCCGGTGTGAACGCGGCCTCCTCCACACGGTCCTCAAGCACCCGGTTGAGCGCGGCCGAGCAGTGCGCGACGACATGCCGGACGGTCCAGCCTGGACACGCCGTATAACGCGCGAGTTCGCGCTCGCCGCACTCCCCGAGCAGCGGCATCAACACCTCGCGTCCGGCGCCCAGCAGCCGGGCGGGCAGTTCCGGGTCACGCTCGTCACGTGCGTTCAGTACGTCTCGTACATCAGCGGTCATACGAACACGCTAGGCCCTCCCCTCCGCTCCCCGCCGGAACCGCCCCCATCGGCATCCCGCCGACTGGCGCGGGCCCGCGCCGGAATTCCCTTACGCGCGTGTGCGGACGAGCAGGATCTAGGGTGGCCCCATGTCCGCGAACTCCCGGGAGCAGACGGGCGCGCGCGAGCCGCGTGCGCGGTGGTGCGCGGCGCTCCTCGCCGTCAGGGGCCCCGGGCCCGACCCCGCGCCGTACGCCGAGCGCCTGCTCGCGCGCTGGGCAGAGCCGCAGCGCCGCTACCACGACACGGCACACCTGGTCGCGGTGCTCAACCGCGTGGACACGCTCGCGCGGTACGCGCGGCGGCCCGACGTGGTGCGGCTCGCCGCGTGGTTCCACGACGCGGTCTACCGCCCCGACCGCTCCGAGAACGAGGTGCGGTCGGCCGCGCTCGCGCGGCGCGCGCTCACCGAGGCCGGGATGGACGAGGCGAGCGTCGCCGAGGTGGTGCGGCTCGTGCTGCTGACGGCGCGCCACGACCCGGCGCGGGACGACCCGGACGGCGCGGTGCTGTGTGACGCGGATCTCGGCGTGCTCGCGGGGTCGCCCGCCGCGTACGCGGCCTATGCGGCGGCGGTGCGCGAGGAGTACGCGTTCGTGCCCGACGAGACGTTCCGCCCGGCGCGCGCCGACGTCCTGCGCGCGCTGCTCGACCACCCGGCCCTCTTCCACACCCCGTACGCCCACGAGCACTGGGAACGGGCCGCCCGCCACAACGTCGCCACCGAGCTGGCGCTGCTCGTCGGCTGAGCACGGGCACCGGGTACCGGCCGCCGGGCACGGGCCGCCGGGCACCGGGCGCCGACGAGCGCGCGTGCGCACGCCGCCCTGTCACGCTCGCTTCCGCGAGCCCCCGGTTTTTCCCAGAGAGCGGCGCCAACGGGAATGCAGGGGAATCGCCCATCCGTTCTTGGTGTCATGCCCACCCGCTCTGCGTCGGTCTCCGGCGCCCGGATGCCCCTCGCCGTCTACGTCCTCGGTCTCTCCGTCTTCGCCCTCGGTACCAGCGAGTTCATGCTGTCCGGCCTGCTTCCCCACATCGCCGACGACATGAACGTCACCATCCCGCAAGCGGGCCTGCTGGTCTCGGCGTTCGCCATCGGCATGGTCGTCGGCGCGCCCGTGCTCGCCGCCGCCACCCAGCGGCTGCCGCGCCGCGCCACCCTCCTCGCCCTCCTGGCCGTCTTCGGGCTCGGCCAGGTCGTCGGGGCCCTCGCGCCCAGCTACGAGGTCCTGTTCGCGTCCCGCGTGGTCAGCGCCCTGGCCTGTGCCGGGTTCTGGGCGGTCGGCGCCGCGGTCGCGATAGCCACCGTGCCGCTGAACGCACGCGCCCGCGCCATGGGCGTGATGATCGGCGGCCTGTCGATAGCCAACGTGCTGGGGGTGCCGCTCGGCGCGCTGCTCGGCGAGGGCCTCGGCTGGCGCTCCGCGTTCTGGGCGGTCGGCGCCGCGTCGGCGATCGCGTTCGCCGGTGTGCTGACGCTGATCAAGCCGATACCGCTGCCGGAGCGGCACCCGCGGCTGCGTCAGGAACTGACCACCTACCGCGAGCCGCAGGTGTGGCTCGCGGTGGTGATGACCGCGCTCGCGGGCGGCGCCGTCTTCTGCTGCTTCAGCTATCTGTCGCCGCTGCTCACCGATCTCGCGGGGCTCGACGAGGGCATGGTGCCCGTGGTGCTCGGGCTCTTCGGGATCGGCGCGCTCGCGGGCACCACGGTCGGCGGCAGGATCGCCGACGCCCATCTGTTCGGTGTGATCCTCAGCGGCATCACGGGCTCCGCGGTGCTGCTCGCGGCGCTCGCGCTCTTCGGGCAGAACGCGCCCGCCGCCGTGGTGCTGTCCTTCCTGCTCGGCTTCACGTCGTTCTTCACGGCGCCTGCGCTCAACGCGCGCGTGTTCAACGTGACCGGCACCGCGCCCACGCTCGGCGGCGCCACCGCCACCTCGTCGTTCAACATGGGCAACACCGGCGGGCCGTGGATCGGCGGCCTCGTCATCGACGCGGGCCTCGGCTACCGGGGCACGGCGTGGGCCGGTGCCGTGATGGCGCTCGCGGCCCTCGCCGTGGTGGCCGGATCGCTGGCGCTGCGGCGTCGGCGCGGCGGCGACGGAGGGCGCCCCAGCACGGTCGTCGCGTCCTCCGAGCAGGCCGCGGAGGTGGCAAGGGAGCACACCCCAAAGCCCGCGCCGCAGCCCGCCGCCGACTGAGCGGGCGCGTGCCGGGTCACGCCGCCGACGCCGTACGATCACCGGCATGCGTGTGATGGGCGGGGACGAAGTGGCCGAGGCCGTCGCGAGCGCCGTGCGTGTCCTCGAAGGGCAGCCGCCCGAGGCCGGGGACTCCCGGGAGACCGCGCGCGCCGCGCGGCGGCTGGCCGCCGAACTCCTCGCCCTCACCACCCTGCTCGTCGACCGGGACGCCCGCCCGCCGCGCCCCTCGGACGCCGGAGCAGCTCCCGCGCGGATGGTCGAGACGGCCGGAGGGCTGCTGGCCGCCGCGGTACGCGCCGCGCCCGCGGGCACCCGCTACGTGCTCACCGGCGGCGCCTGCGACGACGCCTCCGGCCTCGCCGCGGAGGGCGTGGCCGAGGCGCTGCTCACCGCGCACACCGTGGCCCGCTCCCACGGGGCGGCGTTCGAGCCGCCGGACGGCCTCGCCGAGGGCGTGCTGACCCGGCTGCACCCGCGCGCCGCCCCCGGGCACCCGCCCTGGCCGACGCTGCTGTGGGCCAGGGGGCTCGGCGCCCTCCCGGGGCGCGACCCGGTCCCCGACACCACGCCCCGCCACCCGCTGCGTATCCCCGCGGAGCGCGTCGCGCTGTACGAGGCCACCGTCGCGGCCGCGTACGACCTCAGCCTCGGCGGCGACGGCGGCTTCGAGTGGCTCGGCGGCGGCCCCTACGGCGGCACCAGGGAGGCCGCGGGGATGGTGGCGCGCGCGTACGAGGCGGGCGTGCTGCTGCCCGGCTGGGGCCTGTACGTCGTCGTACGGGAGGCGGACCGGCTCGCGGTGGGCGGCATCGGCTTCCACGGCGCGCCCGACGCGGACGGCGAGGCCGAGATCGGCTACGACCTGGTGGCACGCGCGCGCGGGAACGGCCTCGCGACGGACGCGGTGCGCGCGCTCAGCGACTGGGCGCTCGCCCAGGACGGCGTGGGGCGGCTGCTGGCCACCGTCGCACGCGACAACGCGCCCTCCCACGCCGTGCTCGAACGCGCCGGCTACCAGAGCCTCGGCGAAGCGGGTCCCGACGGGACCGGCATGACCGCGTACGAGTTCAAGGGCTAGGCACGCCACGAGGCGCCCGTCCAGGGCCGCTCACGCCCGCCCGCGGCCCACGCGCCACAGAACGGCCCCGCAGCGGCTGGGAGCGCCCCCACGCCCCGGAACGGGCCCCTCCACGCGCCTCCCGGGCCCTCAACGGCCCCCGCCGCGCCTCAGCCCCACCCGTGCCTCACGCGCCAGGACAGGCCGCCCCTCACGGCCCCGGGCGGCCCTTGCGGCGGCGCAGCCCCGCCGCGGTGAGCAGCCGTACCACCTCGCGGCTCGACACCTCCACGGCGCCCGCGCGCACGGCGTCCTCGTAGCGGTGCGACGGGAGGTCGTAGTGGTCGCGTTCGAAGGCGCGGTCGAGGACCCCGATAGCGCGGGCGAACGCGCGCAGTTCGGCGTAGGAGGCGTCGCTGACGAGGTGCGACCAGAGGCGGCCGTGCCCCGGCCACACCGGGGGGTCGATGTAGACGGTCACGCGCCGCCCCCGAGCGCCGTGTCGAGCCTGCCGACCTCCGCGACCCGCACGCCCGCGCGCGTGCACACCCACTCCGGGTCGGGGCCGAGTTCCGGCTCGACCTCCAAGGCGTGCGGCTCGTCGTGGCAGACCGGGCACAGCGGCCAGCGGCCGCGGTGTTCGAGCAGCGAGTCCTGTACGTCCTGGGCGACCAGGCCCGCGATGAACGGGGCGCCCTCCGGCCACTGCCCGAGCCACCAGCGCCGCTCGCGCACCGAGTCCTCGACCAGCGAGACCACTTCGGCGGTGGCCGCCCCTGACGCGCTGACGTCCGCGATGATCCTGGCCCGCGCCGCGTGCAGCGTCGCCTCCAGGGCGGGGATGTCGTCGGATGACTCCTGCATGCGTCCATTGTGCGCGGCCGGGGCGGAAACACGAGGGGCCGGTGCCGGGGGGGCACCGGCCCGCCCGTGCGTGGGGGGCGCCGATGCGCGGGGTGCGCATGCGCGCGGGTGCGCCTTACGCGTGGGGCCGCCCCTACGCGGGAAGCGCCGGTTCGCGGAAACCTCGCGTGCGCCAGGCCCGCCTGCGCGCTCGGGCGCGGATGCGCCGGAGGCGGCCCGTGGGGATGGCGGTGCGCGCGTACGAGGCGGGCGTACTGCTGCCCGGCACGCGGGAACCTCCCGTGCACCAGGCCCGCCTGTGCACAGGAAGTACCCCATGCCCGGGGAGCACCCGCACGCGGGGACCGCCCGTACGCGCGGAGTACTCGCGCGCGGAGACACCGGTGCGCGCGAAACGCCCGTACCCGGGGACCGCCGTGTACCCGGCCCGCTCGCACACGCGGAGCGCCCGAGCGCGGGGACATCGATGCGCGGGTTGCGCCCCATGTCCGGGGGCCGCCCATGGCTGTCCGGGGACCGCCCATGTCCGGGGGCCGCCCGTGTTAGGGGACCGCCGTGTACCCGGCCCGCCCGTACCCACGGAGCGCCTACACGCGGGAGAAGCACCCGTACGCGCGGCCGCCCCCATGCGCGGAGCCCCCGAGCGCGGGAAGCGCCGCTGCACGCGGCCCGCCCCCGCCCGCACGCCGGTACGCGAAAAGCACCCCTGCCCGGAAACCGCCCCTGCAAGGAAACCGCCCCCGCGAGGAAGGCACCCCTGCGAGGGAACCGTTCCGCGCGGGAAGCGCCCGTTCCCGCGCCGTTCACTCCTCGCCATGTCGGGGCGCGCCGTCCGCAGGGGGTTGACCGGTCGAGGGTGTGAAAATATGTTTCGGAGGGTGAGCAATGACGTGAAGGAAATTTTCCTGGGGGAGGCAGGGCCCCCGCCCGCCGCCCTCGCCGCCAAGGTGCGCACGCTCGCCCCGTCCATGACCCGCTCCATGCAGCGCGTCGCCGAGGCGGTCGCGGGAGACCCGGCGGGCTGTGCCGCGCTCACCGTCACCGGGCTCGCGGAGCTGACCGGCACCAGCGAGGCCACCGTGGTGCGCACCGCCCGCCTCCTCGGCTACCCCGGCTACCGCGACCTGCGCCTCGCGCTCGCCGGGCTCGCCGCCCAGCAGCAGTCGGGCCGCGCGCCCGCGGTCACCGCCGACATCGCCGTCGACGACCCCATCGCCGACGTCGTCGCGAAGCTCGCCTACGACGAGCAGCAGACCCTCGCCGACACCGCGGCCGCCCTGGACACCGTGCAGCTCGGCGCGGCCGTGGGCAGCCTCGCCGCCGCGCGCCGTATCGACATCTACGGCATCGGGGCGTCCAGCCTGGTCGGCCAGGACCTCGCACAGAAGCTGCTGCGTATCGGGCTCGTCGCCCACGCGCACGGCGACCCGCACCTCGCCATCACCAACGCCGTCCAACTGCGCGCGAAGGACGTCGCCATCGCGATCACCCACTCCGGCACCACGGGCGACGTGATAGAGCCGCTGCGCGTCGCCTTCGAGCGGGGCGCGACGACGATAGCCATCACGGGCCGCCCCGACGGTCCTGTCTCCCAGTACGCCGACCACGTGCTGACCACCTCCACGGCCCGCGAGAGCGAGCTGCGGCCCGCCGCCATGTCGTCCCGCACCAGCCAACTGCTCGTCGTGGACTGCCTGTTCATCGGGGTCGCCCAGCGCACCTACGAGACGGCCGCGCCCGCGCTCTCCGCCTCGTACGAGGCCCTGGCGCACCGGCACAGCACCCGGGGCGCGGGGGGCCGCTGAGCCCACGCCCCGCCCCCATGCCCCGCCCCGCGCGCACGCCGGCGCGCACCCGCCCCCCAAGGCGTCGTACGCTCCCTCGCACCCCGCTCACCCCTCCCACCCCCTCGCCCCTCCCACCTCTCCCGTCTCACCCCTCTCCCCCGCCGCCCGGCACCTCTCCACCCCTCTCCACTCCTCTCCACCCCTCCCCTCATCCGGCGCACCCCGCGCCGTCCCGTACCACCGCGATGCCACCGCACACCGCACCGAAAAGAGCCGCACGCCATGACATCCACCGACGGCCCCACCGCGGACGAACCGGCCGCCCCCACCCCCTACGGCGAGCTGCGGGACCAGCTCGCGACGCTGACCACCGAGGCGTTCAGGCCCGATCTTGCCGAGATCGACCGGCTGCCCACTGAGGAGATCGCGCGGCTGATGAACGGCGAGGACGCCACCGTGCCCGCCGCCGTCGCCACCCAACTCCCGGCGATCGCCGCCGCCGTCGACGCGACGGCCGCCCGTATGGCGCGCGGCGGGCGGCTCATCTACGCGGGCGCGGGCACCGCGGGCCGCATGGGCGTCCTCGACGCCAGCGAGTGCCCGCCGACCTTCAACACGGACCCGGCCGACGTGATCGGGCTGATCGCGGGCGGTCCCGGCGCGATGGTCACCTCGGTGGAGGGCGCGGAGGACTCTCCTGAACTGGCCGCGAGCGATCTGGACGCGTTGGCCGTCGGGGAGCGTGACACCGTTGTCGGAGTCTCCGCGTCGGGGCGCACCCCCTACGCTGTCGGCGCCGTCCGGCACGCGCGGCGCCTCGGCGCGCTCACCGTCGGGCTCTCCTGCAACGCGGGCAGCGCGCTGGGTGCCGCCGCCGAGCACGCCGTCGAGGTCGTCGTGGGGCCCGAACTGGTCACCGGCTCCACCCGGTTGAAGGCGGGCACCGCGCAGAAGCTCGTCCTGAACATGCTCTCCACCATCACCATGATCAGGCTCGGCAAGACGTACGGGAACCTGATGGTGGATGTGCGCGCCTCCAACGACAAGCTGCGCGCCAGGTCGCGGCGGATCGTCTCGCTGGCGACCGGCGCCCCCGACGGCGCCATCGAGGCCGCGCTGACGGCGACGGGCGGCGAGGTGAAGGACGCCATCCTCACCATCCTCGGCGGTGTCGACGCGGCCACCGCGGCGCGGCTGCTCGCGGAGGCCGACGGGCATCTGCGGGAGGCGCTGGCGGGCGCGGGCCCCACGCGCTGAACTCGCACCGGCGCACGCCGGGGCGCCGGGGCCCGGTCTCCCGGCGCGCCCGGCGCCCCGCCCCCCCCGGCGGTCTCAGCGGCCCTCGGGCGCCTCCCCCCAGCCGGTGCGGCGGGCGCCGGGGCCCCACTCGGGAAGGGGCTCCTCGCCCCAGGCGCCCGCGGGGTGCCCCGCCCACGGGTCGGCGGCGGGGGGCCGTCCGGCGCGAGGGTCGGCCGCGCCCGCGGGCCAGGGGGCGGCGGTGCGCTCGCCCCTGGCGGCAGTCGGCGGCTCGATCGGGTAGTCGGCGCGGGGCGCGGCCCGGTGCTCGGCGCGCTGCTCCGACGGCGCCTGCTGGGCCGCGGGTGCGGCGGACGCCGAAGCCGCGGCCGACTGCTCGCCGCGCAGATACGCCTCCCACGCCGCGGTGCCGCTGCGGGTGCTGCCGGCCGGTGCCCGGGGCCCGTCCTTCGCCGCGGCGCGGGCGCCGCCGTGCGCCACCATGAGCGCCGCGAGCGCCCCGAGGCCGAGCAGCAGCGCGAGCAGCGCGACCACGAGCACGGCCATGGACGGCGCGAGGGTGTGCCGCAGCGCCGAGTTGAGCGTGTCGCCGCGCGCTCCCGAAGGCACCAGGCGCATCGCCGCGAGCGCCGCCGCGGCCACGGCCCCGACGAGCAGCGCCGCCGCCGCGCCACGCGCGGTGCACAGCAGCCGCGCCGCGGCGCCGAGGCCCAGCAGCGCCACGGCCACGAACAGCGCGAACAGGGCGCCGCTCATGCCGGACCCGAGCAGCGGGAACGCCAGCACCGCGCAGAGCAGGAGCGCCCCGGCGGCGGGCGCGCGCAGCAGCAGCGGTGCGCCGTCGTCGCGCCGTGCGCGCTCCGCGCTCGCCGGGGCGGGCGCCTCCTCGGGCTCCGGCGGCTCGATGCCGGACAGCGGCGCGTAGGGCGTGGGCGGCCCCACCGACCTGGTGACGGTGCCCGCGTCCTGGCCGAGCCGGCTGATGAGCTGCGCCAGTTCCTCTACGGAGCGGGTGCGGGCCGCGTAGCTGATGGCCTCGTCGGCGGCGCGGGCGTCCTCGGGGGTGCGGTGCAGCAGGGTGACCAGCCTGCTGACGTCGTCCACGGGACGGTGCTCGGTGGCGGTGCGGATCGCCTCGTCGGCGGCGTCGGTCGAGTGCGGCGGGCGGCTGAGCCGTTCCACCAGCTCGGTGACGTCGTCGACGGAGCGTTCGAGCGCGGCGGCCTTGACCGCCTCGGTGGCGACCCTCGCGTGCGCGGGCGACTCGTCCAGCAGGGTGATCAGGCGCAGCACCTCGTCCAGCGGCCGGTTGGCGATGATGCTGTGCGTCAGCCGGTCCACGGGCGCCACCCCGAGGTCGTCGCTGCCGCCGCCCGCCGCCTCGGCCAACGCCTCGGCCGGCTCGGCGGGTTCCCCCTCGTCCCCCCGCGCGTGCGGGTGCGCGCCCGGCGCGCGCCCCTCCGCCCGCGCCCGGCCGTCCTGCGGCGCGGCCTCGTCACGCGGCGGGTGCTCGTCGTACGGGGGCTGTGCCGCGGGCGGGGCGTGGCCGCCCTGCCGCGCCCGGGCCTCGGCGCCTATTCGGGTCTCCCCGTGGCCCTGCGGCCCCGCCTCACGCGCGGCCGGCTCCCCCATGTCCTCGAAGAGGACCGGATCGCCCACGTGGGGCAGTTTCTCGGGGTCGAAGGATTCGATGGTCATGTTCGTGTACTCCCAACGTCATGGAAACGCTGTCGTCGCTCCACGCGTGCGGATACGTACGCACAGCATTCGTAACCCGCGCCGTGCCCCTCCGCCACCGGACGGGGACCGGGGCGGGGGGCGGCGGGCGGCGGCGCCGGGAGTGGACGCGTGCCGCGCCTCAGGCGAGCAGCGGCAGCCGTCCCACGAGCTTGGTGACGCGGTTCCTCGGCCCGACGAGGGAGACCGCGTGGTACGTCAGCTCCTGGTGCGGGGTGGCGGCGAGGGCGGCGAGGTAGTCGTCGTAGACGCGGGCGGTCTGCGCGGGGCCCGGCATGTCGACGACGAACAGGTCGGGGCGGGCGGCGGCGCGTTCGCGCAGGCCGTGGAGGGTCGCGGCGTCCGCGGCGAGGATCGAGCAGCCGGCCCACGGCAGGCCGGGGTGGGTGTTGCCCGAGCCGTCCTCGCCATGGCCCGCGAGAAGTTCCGGCCTGGCCTTGCCGACGGCCGCCGCGACACACACGGCCGCGTTCACCGCGCGGCCCGCGGGCAGCGCCTCGTCCACCACGACGACCCACTTCACCGGGGCGCTGCGGGTGGACAGATCGGTGCGCACACCCTCGTCACGCCCCGGCTCGCGCCCGCTCCCAGCAGTCTCTGTCTGTACGCTCATACGGCCCGACGCTAGGCACACGTACGCGCTCTGAGAAGTCGTTCCGAACGTCCTGCGCGACAATGGCGGTATGACCGAACTTGATGCGACGGACTGGGCCCTGCTGCGGGAGTTGCAGAACGATGCACGGCGGACCAACCGCGAACTCGCCGCCAGGACGGGCGTCTCCCCCTCCACCTCGCTCGAACGGGTGCGCGCGCTGCGCACGCGGGGGGTGATCAGCGGCTACCATGCGGCGCTCGATCTGGAGGCGGTGGGCCGCTCGGTGCAGGCGCTGATCGCGGTGCGGGTGCGGCCGCCGTCCCGGCCGGTGATCGAGGGGTTCCGGGAGTGGGCCTCGCGGCTGCCCGAGGTGATCGGCCTCTTCGTGACCGCGGGCCCCCATGACTTCCTGCTGCATGTGGCGGTGCCCGACGTGGGCGGCCTGTACGCGTTCGTCATCGACCGGCTCACGGAGCGCCGCGAGGTCGCGGACGTCCAGTCGACGACGGTGTACGAGCACGTCCACCCCCGCCCGCTGGCCCCGCCGCCCGGCACCTGAGACCGCCCGGCACCGCAACGGACACCCGGCACCCGGCACCCGGCAGCTAAGGGGCGCCTGCCACAGCAACCCCCGTCCCCCCACGGCCCGCAGGGCACCTGCGGGTATGCCGAAGGCGGCACCCCTGGGAGTGGGGTGCCGCCTCCGGTCCGTACCGGACCTGGTTCCGCGAGCGGAATCAGAAGTCCATGTCACCGCCCGGCATGCCGCCCGGCGCGCCCGCGGGGGCGGCCTTCTCGGGCTTGTCGGCGACGACGGCCTCGGTGGTGAGGAAGAGGCCGGCGATCGACGCGGCGTTCTGGAGCGCGGAACGCGTCACCTTGGCCGGGTCGATGATGCCCTCGGCGACCAGGTCGACGTACTCACCGGTGGCGGCGTTGAGGCCGTGGCCCGGGGTGAGGTTGCGCACCTTCTCCACCACGACGCCGCCCTCAAGGCCGGCGTTCACGGCGATCTGCTTCAGCGGGGCCTCAAGCGCGAGCTTCACGGCCTGCGCGCCCGTGGCCTCGTCGCCCTGGAGCTCCAGCTTCTCGAACACCGAGGTGGCCTGGAGCAGGGCCACGCCGCCACCGGCGACGATGCCCTCCTCGACGGCCGCCTTCGCGTTGCGCACGGCGTCCTCGATGCGGTGCTTGCGCTCCTTCAGCTCCACCTCGGTGGCGGCGCCGGCCTTGATGACGGCCACGCCGCCGGCCAGCTTCGCGAGGCGCTCCTGGAGCTTCTCGCGGTCGTAGTCGGAGTCGCTGTTCTCGATCTCGGCGCGGATCTGGTTGGCCCGGCCGGTGACCTGGTCCTTGCTGCCCTTGCCGTCGACGATGGTGGTCTCGTCCTTGGTGATGACCACCTTGCGGGCGCTGCCCAGCAGGTCGAGGGTGGCGTTCTCCAGCTTGAGGCCGACCTCCTCGGAGATGACCTCGCCGCCGGTGAGGATGGCGATGTCGCCGAGCATGGCCTTGCGGCGGTCGCCGAAGCCGGGGGCCTTGACGGCCACGGACTTGAAGACGCCCTTGATCTTGTTGACGACGAGGGTCGAGAGGGCCTCGCCCTCCACGTCCTCGGCGATGATCAGCAGCGGCTTGCCGGACTGGATGACCTTCTCCAGCAGCGGCAGCAGGTCCTTGACGTTGCTGATCTTGGAGTTGGCGATCAGGATGTACGGGTCGTCGAGGACGGCCTCCATACGCTCCATGTCGGTGGCGAAGTACGCCGAGATGTAGCCCTTGTCGAAGCGCATGCCCTCGGTCAGCTCCAGCTCAAGGCCGAAGGTCTGGGCTTCCTCGACGGTGATGACGCCTTCCTTGCCGACCTTGTCCATGGCCTCGGCGATCAGCTCGCCGATCTGGACGTCAGCGGCGGAGATGGAGGCGGTGGAGGCGATCTGCTCCTTGGTCTCCACGTCCTTCGCCTGCTCCAGCAGGGCGGCGGAGACGGACTCGACGGCCTTCTCGATGCCGCGCTTCAGCGCCATCGGGTTGGCGCCCGCCGCCACGTTGCGCAGGCCCTCGCGGACCAGCGCCTGGGCGAGGACGGTCGCGGTCGTCGTGCCGTCACCGGCGACGTCGTCCGTCTTCTTCGCGACCTCCTTGACCAGCTCGGCGCCGATCTTCTCGTACGGGTCCTCCAGCTCGATCTCCTTGGCGATGGACACACCATCGTTGGTGATCGTGGGCGCGCCCCACTTCTTCTCAAGGACGACGTTGCGGCCCTTGGGGCCCAGCGTCACCCTCACGGCGTCGGCGAGCTGGTTCATGCCGCGCTCAAGGCCGCGCCGTGCCTCCTCGTCGAACGCGATGATCTTGGCCATGTGAAGTGGTCCTCCCGGACAACAGAGGTCTCCCCACCGCCCGTAGAGCGTGGGGGCGGATTGCTCCGGACCGCGCTGGCGCCCGCGACGGACGGTCCTTTGGGCGGTGGTCCTGGTGCGACCACGCGGCCCGGTGAACCTCACCGACCCGGTCCTTCTTTGTCACTCTCACCTTCAGAGTGCTAACGCCAATGATTAGCACTCGACCGGGGGGAGTGCAACCTCCCCCTGCCCGGGGGACATCCGGCGGACACCACTCGGAAGGGGGACGCCAAGAGGAGGAAGGAGGCACAGGGGCGTGTGGGACGCAGGGGGCGCAGGGGGCGTGGGCGCTGCGGGGGCGCGGTGTGCGAGGCGGGGCGCCGTGGGCGCGCGGCGGGACCCGGGAGACCGGGCCGGGGCGGCGCGGCCGGGAGCGTCCGGGCAGAACGAAAGCCCGCATTCCCCTGGAGGAATGCGGGCTCCGTTCGAACGTCGCTGTTTATCAGTCGGCGCTTCAACCAGCCACACGGACCATATCGGCCTGCGGCCCCTTCTGGCCCTGCGAGATCTCGAACTCGACCCGCTGGCCTTCTTCCAGGGTGCGGTAACCGTCCATCTGGATCGCGCTGTAGTGGACGAAAACATCCGCACCACCGTCGACCGCGATGAAGCCGTACCCCTTCTCCGCGTTGAACCACTTGACGGTGCCCTGAGCCATGCCTAACTCCCCTATTACTGGCCCTTGCGCAGGACCGCACTTCGCGGACCCGGGTCAGACCTCACGCCCCAACGGTTGGGGGTGTGCGCCGGAACGCGTCGACCGCGGCTGAATGTATCTGTCCAACTGCCGTCTGCAACAGGTCAATCGGACGAGAAATCTGGGCAGCACTGATCGGAAGTACCGGGAGAAATAGTGAAAATTAGGGGCAAGTCGGGCCCGGCAAAAGCCATAAACGGCTTAAAAAGGCGAGGCACTTTGGCTGTTTTCTGTCGTCACACAACAGCGCTCAGTACGCGGTCTCCGGGGTCCGATGCCGCGCGTTCCCCAACCTTACCGCCTTCAACCATAGAGAATTGCACCTTCCGTTTCGCCCTCGGGGGGCGTGTCAGGCGCGCCGCCGGTCGTTTTCCGGTCCGGCCGTGGGCCGCGGACACCACGGCCCGCCGCCCCCCCGCCCCCCGTCCGCGAACACCCCGCCGTCCCCCCGCCGATGACGCCGCCGCCCCCGCAACCGCGGCCGTAGACCCGGCGGTTCCGGGGGCGGTGCACACCTGCGGGGCTCTCAGCCTCCGGCGACCGCGGGGATGATCGAGATGCCGGCGCCGTCCGGGGTGGGGGTTTCGAGGCCCTGCTCGAAGCGGACGTCGTCGTCGTTGACGTACACGTTCACGAACCGGCGCAGCTTCCCCTCGTCGTCGAGGACGCGGGCGGCGATGCCGGTGTGGTTGGCCTCCAGGTCGGCGATGACCTCGGAGAGGGTGGCGCCCTGCGCGGGGACCTCGGCCTGGCCGCCGGTGTAGGTGCGCAGGATGGTGGGGATGCGGACGTTGACACTCATGGCGATAGACCTTCCTGGGACATACGGGGGGGGAACTGCGGTGCTCAGCCGACGAGTCCAGCCGCCCTGAACGCGTCGAGGCTCGGGCGGATGGTGGCGGTGGGTCCCGTGGTCGGGGCCACGGCGTCGAGGGTCTTCAGGCCGTCCCCGGTGTTGAGGACCACGGTCGTCAGCTCCGGGTCGAGGACGCCCGCGGCGACGAGCTTCCTGGTGACGCCGACGGTCACGCCGCCCGCGGTCTCGGTGAAGACGCCCTCGGTGCGGGCGAGCAGCTTGATCGCGTCGACGACCTCGGCGTCGGTGACGTCCTCCACGGCGCCGCCGGTGCGGCGGGCGATGTCCAGGACGTAGGGGCCGTCGGCGGGGTTGCCGATGGCGAGGGACTTGGCGATCGTGTCGGGCTTCTGCGGGCGCACCACGTCGTGCCCGGCCTTGAAGGCGGTGGATACCGGGGAGCAGCCCTCGGCCTGGGCGCCGAAGATCTTGTACGGCTTGTCCTCGACGAGGCCGAGCTTGATCAGTTCCCTGAGCCCCTTGTCGACCTTGGTGAGCTGGGAGCCGGAGGCGATGGGGATGACGAGCTGGTCGGGCAGCCGCCAGCCGAGCTGCTCGCAGACCTCGTAGGCGAGGGTCTTGGAGCCCTCCGCGTAGTACGGGCGGAGGTTGACGTTGGTGAATCCCCAGCCCTCGCCGAGCGGGTCGCCGATCAGCTCGGAGCAGAAGCGGTTCACGTCGTCGTACGTGCCCTCGATGGCGACGAGTTCCCCGCCGTAGACGGCGGCCATGACGATCTTGCCCTGCTCCAGGTCGTGCGGGATGAACACGCAGGAGCGGAAGCCGGCCCGGGCCGCGGCGGCGCCGACGGCGCCCGCGAGGTTGCCGGTGGAGGAGCAGGAGAGCGTGGTGAAGCCGAAGGCGCGGGCGGCCTCGACGGCCTGGGCGACCACGCGGTCCTTGAAGGAGTGGGTGGGGTTGCCCGAGTCGTCCTTCACGTACAGCCCGCCGGTGATGCCGATCTCGGCGGCGAGCCTGTCGGCCTTGACGAGCCGGGTCCAGCCGGGGTTGAGGTTGGGCTTGTCCGCGACGTCGGCGGGCACCGGCAGCAGCGGTGCGTAGCGCCAGAGGCTGGCGGGGCCCGCCTCGATGCGCTTGCGGAGCGCCTCGGGGTCGCCGAGCGGCAGGTCGTAGGCGACTTCGAGGGGGCCGAAACAGCTCTGACAGGCGAAGACGGGGCCGAGCGGCACGCGCTCGCCGCACTCGCGGCAGGAGAGCGCGACGGCGGGGCCGAGGTCGACGGTCCCGGGGATGTCCGCGGCGGTGGCGGCGGGTGGTGTGCTGGCGTCGGACTGCGCAGCCATGATGGCGAGGCCCTCTCTCCTCATCTTTCCCGTGACGCATCTCGCCACGAGACGGAATTGGCACCTTCCCTAGCCGGGAGCCTCGCCGCGTCGAGACCGACGTGGAACGCGAGACCGGCTGGAGGGTTGCCGGGGCTTCAACGGGCCGTATCCCTCTGCCCCTCTGGATGAGCGGTATGGCACCGGGAGACGAGAAGTTTCCCGGGCGTTTGTCAGCTATCAGGACGCCCCCGACATACGGAGGCCATCCGCGTTGTTCAAGACTGTAACCGAAGGCCCCGAGTGTTGAGATAGCCGTCCGCACCGCGAGATGGGTCACAGTGTGCCGGTTCCGGCCGCCGGGCAGGGCGCCGTGCGCGCGGGGGCGCGACGAGACGTGAGGAGTGCGCGAACCGTGCTGGAAGAAGTCGAGCGCTGGCTGGACCGACGCTCCTGGGTGGCAGGCGACCTGTCGCCCGCGCGGCTCGCGGCGGCCAAGCGGGCCGCGGGCAGCACGGTCAGCGTGGTGCTGCCCGCGCTCGACGAGGAGGCGACCGTGGGCGCGATCGTGCGGACCGTGCGCCGGGAGCTGATGGGTCCCGGCGGCCTGGTCGACGAGCTTGTGGTGGTCGACTCGGGCTCCAGGGACCGTACGGCGCGGGTGGCGGCGCGCGCGGGCGCGCGGGTGGTGCACCGGGACGGCATCCTGCCCGCGCTGCCCGCCGTGCCGGGCAAGGGCGAGGTGCTGTGGCGCTCGCTGCTGGTCACCGGGGGCGACATCGTCTGCTTCGTGGACGCGGACCTGCGCGAGTTCTCCGCCGACTTCGTCTCCGGCATCGTCGGGCCGCTGCTGACCGACCCCGGGGTGCAGTTCGTGAAGGCGGTATACGACCGCCCGCTCGGCTCGGAGCCAGGACAGGGCGGCCGGGTGACGGAGCTGGTGGCGAGGCCGCTGCTGAACATGCACTGGCCGCTGCTGGCCGGTTTCGTACAGCCGCTCGGCGGCGAGTACGCCGCCCGGCGTTCACTTCTCGAACGCCTGCCGTTTCCCGTCGGGTACGGCGTCGAGCTGGGGCTGCTCGTGGACGCGCTGCACACGGTCGGGCTCGACGCGCTGGCACAGGTCGACGTCGGGGTGCGCAGGCACAGGCACCAGGACAGCCAGGCGCTCGGCAGGATGGCCGCCGCGATCTACAGGACCGCGCAGGTGCGGCTGGCCAGGGGCCATCTGGTGCGGCCCGAGATGACGCAGTTCGTCAGGGAGGAGGGGCGCTTCGCGCCCCGCTCCTACCCGGTGGACACACAGGAGCGGCCCCCCATGCTGACCGTCGGCGAGTACGCCGCGCGGGGGGCCGAGGGGTCGGGGGTCGGGTAGACCTGGCGGGGGCGCCCGGCGCGCCCCTTGCGGCGCGCCGGCGCGCGAGCCCCCTACTCCGCCCTGACCAGCAGGCGGGGGTGGATCAGCGGGCCCCCGACGGCGATGACCACGGCCATGCCGACCGCGACCACCAGGTCCGCGTTGTCCACCTTGTCGCGCAGCAGCGCGGAGGCGGCCAGGGTCACCACGAGCAGCACGAGCTTGGCGACGACGAGGCGCGGGTACGCCAGCGTGAGCTGCCCCGGCACCGGCGGGTGCTTGCGGCGCATCCTGCCGAGCACGAGCGGCGCCACGACGAACAGCAGCACCAGCAGCTTCAGCGCGTGCTCCCACAGCGGCTCGCCCTTGTGCCACACCCAGAGGGCGCCCATGACCAGGCCGACGATCAGATATATCCGCCGTACCGCCCTGGGGTCGGTCAGCACGTCCGCGCCCCCGGCCTGTCCCCTGTTCGCTCCCATGTCCCCCACCGATTCCGTAGACCTCGCGTCGCGATTCATTCCGTCTCCCCCTGGCCTTCCTGGTCGTCCTGGTCGCCCTGGTGTTCCTGGTGTTCCTGGTGTTCCTGATCGCCTCGGCCGCCCTGACCGCCGGGGTCTTCCTGCCGCTCGGGAGCGGGCGTCGTCGCCGCGACGCCCGCGAACATCCAGCGCACCGCCTGCCCGAGCAGGTCGAAGGGGACGGTCTCCGGGTCGAGCAGCCGCTGCCGCACCATGCCGTGGAACAGCGCGAGGACGATCGTGGCCAACCGCTCGGCGTCGACCGCGCCCTGGCGGTTGATTCTGGCGAGGCCCTGCTCCATCGACTTGACGAGCCGGTCCTGCGGCTCCCGCATGGCCTCCGCGAAGGTGTCCATGGTCTGCGGGTTGCGCACCGCGTACAGCCAGAACTCGACCTGGAGCAGCGCGAACTCGCGGTCGCCCTCGGTGGCGCGCTCCAGCAGTCCGCCGAGGGTGCGCATCCGCTCCTCGACGCTGACGTCGACGGCGCCCATGATCAGGTTGCTGCGGTCGAGCTGGTCACTGGCCCGCGCCCTGATCAGCTCGACGAACATCTCCTCCTTGCTGCCGAAGTTCGAGTACACGGCGCCGACCGAGTAGCCGGCCGACTCCGCGATCTCCTCCACCGACGAGCCGGCGAAGCCCTTGCGGGCGAAGGTGCGCGCCGTCGCGTCCAGCAGCAGGGCTCTGGTGCGCGCCTTCTGCTCGGCGCGGGTGAGCCGCCTGGGGGGCCGCTTCCCCGCATCCTCGGCGCGGGCCTCCTCCACGGCGGCCCGTCGATCGCGTTCACTATCCATGTAATGGATGCTATTCAGATAATGCCCACTATGTCAATTGGGATAGCGGTCGCTATGTCAACGCGTGAACGGGTGAGCCCCGTGGTGCGTTCAAGCCGTGTAGTCGCGCATGCGTTTGAGTGCGGGGCGGGGTGGCTAGGGTTCGCCGTATGGCGTCACAGCAGCGTGCTCAGGTCCTCGTCGCGTCCAACCGCGGCCCGGTCTCGTACGCGCTCAGGGAGGGATCGCTCCAGGCCAGGCGCGGCGGCGGCGGTCTCGTCTCGGGCCTCTCTGCGATCGGTCCTGACGCGGACGCGCTCTGGGTGTGCGCCGCGCTCGGCGAGGGCGACCGTGAGGCGGTGCGGCGCGGCGGCGGCCTGCTCGACCCGGCGGACTCGGGCGGCCAGCGGGTGCGGATGCTCGGCATCCCGGAAGACGTGCACAAGGACGCCTACAACGGCATCGCGAACTCGGTGCTCTGGTTCGTCCACCACCTGCTGTACCAGACCCCGCTGGAACCGGTCTTCGACGCGGAGTTCCGCCGCCAGTGGGCCTCGTACGAGGCGTACAACCGCGCCTTCGCCGAGGCACTGGCCGAGGACGCGGCGGACGGGGCCGCGGTGCTGGTGCAGGACTACCACCTGACGCTGGTGCCGGGGATGCTCCGCGGACTCCGCCGCGACCTGCGCATCGGGCACTTCTCGCACACGCCATGGGCGCCGCCCGAGTACTTCGCGATGCTGCCCGACGACATCGCGCGCCAGGTGCTCGGCGGCATGCTCGGCGCCGACCGGCTCGGCTTCCTGACGCACCGCTGGGCTGCGGCGTTCACGGCATGCTGCGAGCGCTTCGCGGACGGCCCTGGCGCCACCGAGGTGGGGGTGCACGGGCTCGGCGCCGACCCGGAGTTCCTCAGGGAGCGCTCCCGGCGGCCCGACGTCGACGAGCGGATCGCCGCGCTGCGCGAGGAGATCGGCACGGGGCCCGACGGGCGCCCCCGCCGCGCGCTGGTGCGGGTGGACCGCACCGAGCTGTCCAAGAACATCGTCCGGGGCCTGCTCGCGTACGAGGCGCTGCTCGACGAGCATCCCGAGTGGCGCGAGCGCGTGGTGCACGTGGCGCTGGCCTACCCCTCCCGGCAGGACCTCGCCGTCTACCGCGACTACACCGCCGAGGTCGCCCGCGTCGCCGACCGGGTCAACGCCCGCCACGGCACGCCAGGATGGACACCGGTCGCCCTGCATGTGAAGGACGACTTCGCGCGCTCGCTCGCCGCGTACCGGATCGCCGACGCCGCCCTGGTCAACCCGATCAGGGACGGGATGAACCTGGTCGCGAAGGAGGTCCCGGTGGTCTCCGACGCCGGGTGCGCGCTCGTGCTCTCCCGGGAGGCGGGCGCGTACGAGGAGATGGGCGAGGACGCGATCACGGTGAACCCCTACGACGTCTCGGCCACCGCGCACGCGCTCCACGAGGCGCTTTCGCTGCCGGAGGACGAGCGCGCGGAGCGCACCAAGCGGCTCGCCGCCGCGGCCACCGCGCTGCCCCCGGCCCGCTGGTTCCTCGACCAGCTCGACGCGCTGCGCGCCACGGAGGCGGGCGCGGGGACGGGTTCCCATGGCGGCTGAGGAGGAGCGGGACACGGCCGCGGCCGGTGCCCAGGACACGGCCAGGGCCCCCCACACGGCTCCCGGCACGGCTCCCGGCACCGGCGACGCCGCGGGCTCCGACGGCGCCCCGCCAGGGCCGGGCCCGCGGACCGGCCTCGCCGAGCGGGAGCGCTCCGTGCTCGCCTTCGAGCGGCGCTCGTGGCCGGGTCCTGGCGCCAAGGAGCGCGCGATCAGGGAGGACCTCGGCATGACCCCGGTCCGCTACTACCAGTTGCTGAACGCGCTCCTCGACGACCCGTACGCCGAGCGGCACGACCCGGTCACGGTGCACCGGCTGCAACGGGTGCGCGCGGAGCACAGGGCGCGCCGCGAGCCGGCCGGGCCCGACGCCGGATGAGCGTGCCGGAGGCGGGCCTGCCGCCCGCGCAGACCCCCACGACCGCCGCGGGGCGGGCGGGCCTCGCCGCGCTGCTCGCCCGGCCCTCGGCCGCCGTGGTCGGCCTCGACTTCGACGGCACGCTCGCGCCGATCGTGCCGGACCCCGACCAGGCGCGCGCCCATCAGGACGCGCTGCCCGCGCTCGCCGCGCTCGCGCCCCGGGTGCGGGCCGTTGCCGTGATCACCGGCAGGCCCGCCGAGGTCGCGGTGCGGCACGGCGGCTTCGCGGGCGCGCCCGGGCTCGCCCGGCTGGTCGTGCTCGGGCACTACGGCGCCGAGCGCTGGGACGCGGCCACCGGCGCCCTCAGCAGCCCCCCGCCGCATCCGGGCGTCGCCGCGGTGCGCGCGGAGCTGCCCGCGGTGCTCGCCGCGGCCGGGGACCCGCCAGGCGTGGCCGTCGAGGACAAGGGCGGCGCGGTGGCGGTGCACACCCGGCGGGCGGCCGCGCCCGGGGAGGCGTTCGAGGCGCTGCGGCGCCCGCTCGGCGCGCTCGCCGCGCGGCACGGCCTGGTCGTGGAGCCGGGCCGCCTGGTGCTCGAACTGCGCCCGCCCGGCATGGACAAGGGCGTCGCGCTGCGGGAGTTCGTGCGCGAGACGGGCGCGGAGTCGGTCCTCTACGTGGGCGACGACCTGGGGGACCTCCCGGCGTTCGGCGCGGTGGAGGCGCTGCGCGAGGAGGGCGTGCCCGGCCTGCTGGTGTGCAGCGGCAGCGCGGAGGTCACGGAGCTGGCGCACCGCGCCGACCTGGTGGTGGCGGGACCCGCGGGCGTCGTGGCCCTGCTCGCGGCGCTGGGAGGGGCGGCGGCGGACGCCTGAACGGGCCGCCGCCCGGACACCGGCCGCCCCGTGCGCCCCGGGCCCGGGGCGTCGCGCGCGCCCTCGCCGTACCCGCCCGCGGCCTTCACGGACCCCTGGGCCCATGCCCGCACGGGCGCCGTACGGCCCGCTGACCACTTCCCGCGCCCCCGCCCCCGTACGGGCGGAATGTGGGAAACCGGTACCACCACCCGGACTGGACTAGACCTCTCGCCCTCGGCGCGACAAACTGGGTGGGTGAGACATGTCATCGCCCTGGACGTGGGCGGCACCGGGATGAAGGCCGCCCTGGCCGGGGCGGACGGCTCCCTGCTGTACGAGGAGCGGCGGCCGACCCGGCGCGAGCGCGGCACGGACGCCGTGGTGGCGGCGATCCTCGGCTTCGCCGAGGAGCTGCGCGGCCTCGGCGAGCAGCGCTACGGCGAACCGGCCGCCGCGGCGGGCGTCGCGGTCCCCGGCGTGGTGAACGCGGCCACCGGCACCGCCGTCTACTCCGCGAACCTCGGCTGGCGCGACCTGCCGCTGCGCGACCTGCTCAGCGCCCGGCTCGCGGGCGTCCCGGTGGCGCTCGGGCACGACGTACGCACCGGCGGGCTCGCCGAGGGCCGGGTGGGCGCGGGGCGGGGCGCCGACCGCTTCCTCTTCGTGGCGCTCGGCACCGGTATCGCGGGCGCCATCGGTATCGAGGGCCGGGTGGAGCCGGGCGCCCATGGCTCGGCGGGCGAGATCGGCCATATCGTCATACGGCCCGATGGGCCGCTGTGCGACTGCGGCCAGCGGGGCTGTCTCGAACGGCTCGCGTCGGCCGCGGCCGTCAGCCGCGCCTGGGCGGCGGCGAGCGGGGACCCGGACGCGGACGCCGCGGGCTGCGCGCGCGCCGTCGCGGCGGGCGACCCGCGCGCGCGTGCGGTATGGGACGACACGGTGGACGCGCTGGCGGCGGGCCTGGTCACGGGGCTCAGCCTGCTCGACCCCGATGTGCTGATCCTCGGCGGCGGCCTCGCGGAGGCGGGCGACACCCTGTTCACCCCGCTGCGTGCCGCGGTCGAACGCCGCGTCACCTTCCAGCCGCTGCCCGATCTCGTCCCGGCGGCGCTCGGCGACAGCGCGGGCTGTATCGGCGCGGGCCTGCTCGCCTGGGACCTGCTCGCACCGCACGGCGAGGCCACGGCCGACCCGGCGCGCCCCGCCGCCCCCGCGCCCCGTACCGCGCGCGGGCGCTCCGACGAAGGACACCACGACACCCCGGAGGTAACCGCCTGATGGCCGCTCGCAAGGTTCTCGCCGGTGCCAGGGTGGTGCTTCCCACCGGGACCGTCCCCGACGGCCGTCTCGTGGTGGAGGGCACCAGGATCGCGACCGGCACCGGGGGCGCCGACGACGGGGCGCAGGTGTACGACCTCACGGGCCACTGGCTCGTCCCCGGCTTCGTGGACCTGCACAACCACGGCGGCGGCGGCGCCTCGTTCGTCACCGGGACGGGCGACGACATCGCCGCCGGGCTCGCCATGCACCGGCGGCACGGCACCACCACCCTCATGGCCTCCACCGTCACCGGGGACCTGGACGCGCTGGCCAAGCAGGCGGGGCTGCTCGCCGAGTTCGCCGAGCAGGGCGACATCGCGGGCATCCATTTCGAGGGCCCGTTCATCTCGCCGTGCCGCAAGGGCGCGCACGCCGAGGACCTGCTGCGGCACCCGGACCCCGCCGAGGTCGCGGGGCTCCTCGACGCGGCGCGCGGCTGGGCCCGCATGGTCACGCTCGCCACCGAGCTGCCGGGCGGCATCGAGTCCGTACGGCTGCTCGCGGAGCGCGGGGTGATCGCGGCCGTGGGGCACACGGACGCCACGTACGAGCAGGCGAGGGAGGCGATCGAGGCCGGTGCCACGGTGGCCACCCACCTGTTCAACGCGATGCCGGTGCTCGGCCACCGGGCGCCCGGCCCGGTCGCCGCGCTGCTTGAGGACGACCGGGTCACGGTCGAGCTGATCAACGACGGCACCCATCTGCACCCGGCCGCGCTCGAACTCGCCTTCCGGCACGCGGGCGCGGGCCGGGTGGCGTTCATCACCGACGCGATGGACGCGGCCGGGTTCGGCGACGGCGTCTACCGGCTCGGCCCGCTGGAGGTGGAGGTGCGCGACGGGGTGGCGCGGCTGCCGGGGGACGGCACGATCGCGGGCTCCTCGCTCACCCTCGACGTGGCGTTCCGGCGGGCGGTGACGGTGGACCGGCTGCCGATCGGCGACGTCGTACGGGCGATCTCCGCGAACCCCGCAAAACTCCTCGGGCTCGACGACCGGGTGGGCTCGCTTGAGCCGGGCAAGGACGCGGACGCGGTGGTGCTCGACGCGGACTTCGCCCTCGTCGGCGTGCTCCGCAAGGGCACGTGGGTGACCGAGCCGCCCCGCGCGGCGCGGTAGCCGGCTGGGCCCCTCGCCCCGGCTTTGGCATGATCAGGACCAGACGTGTGCTCCGGTCCACCGCCCCCGGGGAGGCCCGAGGTGATTCTTACGGTCACCCTCAACACCGCGCTCGACATCACCTACCGCGTTCCCGAACTGCGCCCCGGCGCCTCGCACCGGGTGGCGGAGGTGTCGGAACGGCCCGGCGGCAAGGGGCTGAACGTGGCGCGGGTGCTCGCGGCGCTCGGGCACGAGGTGACCGTGACGGGCTTCGCGGGCGGCACCACGGGGCGTTCGCTGCGGGACCTGCTGTTCGGCCGGGAGCCGGGCGGTATCGCGGACGCGCTCGTACGGGTCGCGGGCCCCACCCGGCGCACGGTCGCGGTGGTGGACGCGGCCGACGGCGGGACGACGCAGCTCAACGAGCCGGGGCCCGCGGTGACCCCCGCGGAGTGGACGGACTTCACCGTCGCCTACGCGGAACTGGTGCGCTCGGCCTCGGCGGTGGCCCTGTGCGGCAGCCTGCCGCCGGGAGTGCCGGTGGGCGCCTATGCGCGCCTGGTGCGCACGGCGCGGGCGGCGGGCGCCGCGGTCCTGCTCGACACCAGCGGCGAACCGCTGCGGCGCGGCCTCGCGGCACGGCCCGACATCGTGAAGCCGAACGCGGAGGAGCTGGCCGAGCTGACCGGGAACCAGGACCCGGCGGGCGCCGCCGAGGCGGCACGGCGCAGGGGCGCGCACGCGGTGGTCGCCTCGCTCGGCCCCAGGGGGCTGCTCGCGGTGACCCCGGAGGGGAGCTGGAGCGCGGCGCCGCCGCGGCCGGTACGGGGCAACGCCACCGGCGCGGGCGACTCCGCGGTGGCGGCCCTGCTGTCGGGCCTGGCCGAGGGCCTGCCCTGGCCCGAACGCCTGGTCCGCGCGGTGGCACTGTCCGCGGCGACGGTACTGGCGCCGGTGGCGGGCGAGTTCGACCGGGAGGCGTACGGGCGGCTGCTCGACGAGGTACGGGTGAGCGGGGAGACCCCGGCGCTCTGAGCGGGGCCGACGGGGCCGCCGCGGGAGCGGGGCTACTCCTTCCAGCCCTCCTCAAGCCAGAGCTGGTCGAGGTTGGCGTCGCAGTGGTTGCCCTGCTCGCAGGAGATCTTGATGTTGTTGGTGCCCTTGTTCAGCTCGATATAGGCGTAGGACCTGGTCCAGCCCTTCTCCCAGTCGCCCTCTTTCGCGTTCGCCCAGTTCTTCAGGTTGAGCGGGGTGGTCTGGGGCTTGCCGTTGATCGACAGGGTGGCGTCGGCGTCCTTGCCGGGGACCCCGTAGCCGATCTGGAGCGTGTACTTGCCGCTCTTGGCGATGCCGTCGACCGTCCAGGTGACCGAGGCGCCGGGCTTGTTGAGCCCGCCGACATAGGTGCCGCCGGACGCCTTCGCTCCCTTGACGTCGCTCGCGGGCGCGGCGCCGCCGGCCAGCTTGAGGCCCTGCGCGTCGGCCTTCGGGAGGTCCTGGGTGTCGCTGTCCCCGGGCGGGACGCTCTCGGTCTGGGTCGGTGTGACGCTGTCGGCCGGGGTGGCGCCGCCGCCGTCCTTCGCGGTGTCGTCCCCGTCGTCGCCGCCCGCGAGGACGGCGATGCCGATGCCGATGACCACGGCCGCGACAACGGCGATGGCGCCGATCAACAGGCCACGGTGGTTGGGCCCGCGGCCCCGGCCGCCGGGCCCCGCAGGCTGCGGCGAGGGCGGCACGGGCGCGCCGGGCACGGTCTCGGGGGCGCGGTAGTGCGGGCTCGGCTGGTGGTACCCGGCGGCGCCGGGGGGCGCGGCCTGGCCGTAGGCCGCGGTGGGCTGCTGGGCCGCGGGCGGCGGATAGCCGTAACCGCCCTGCGTGGCCTGCCGCCCCTGCGCGGGCGGGTAGCCGTAGCCGCCGCCCTGGGTCTGGTTGCCGTACTGCCGCTCACCGACGGGGCGGACCTGGTGGTACGAGGACCTGGGCCCTGGGTAGCCGTAACCGCCGCCCCCACCGGGCGGGGTGGCCCCGGACGCCTGCCCGTCGGCGTAGAGATAGCCGAACGGGTCGTCGTCCTCGGGCGTGCTCGCGCCGCTGTTACCGGCCGTCATCCCTGGGTCACTCCTTGGCAGTTACGATCACACGGTCCTGCGTCTCGGGTCCGCCGACCCCGCGAGCCTACCGGTTCCGCATGGGCCCGAAGGGGCCCTGCGGCGGGCGCGGCCACGGGGAGCGAGCTGACCTGCGTTCACCCGGCGCGTCTGTGTTGTTTCGCACGCGATCGTTTCTCGATGTACATCCGTTGGTCGGCCGACTGGAGGACTTCCTCCGCCGACATGCCGCAGTGTGCCCATCCGATGCCGAAGCTCGCGCCGACCCGCACGGCACGCCCGTCGACCCTGATGGGCGGAATGATCGCGTTGCGCAGCCGGACGGCCAGGTCCTCCGCGTCGGCGCGCCCGAGGCCGTCGGCGAGCACCACGAACTCGTCGCCGCCGAGCCGCGCGACGGTGTCGCCGTCGCGTACGCCGCTGGTGAGCCTGCGGGCGACCTCGATGAGCACGGCGTCGCCGGTGTGGTGGCCGAACCTGTCGTTGATCGACTTGAAGCCGTCGAGGTCGCAGAAGAGCACGGCGAGGCCCTTGGTGCCGTCGTCGTGCTGGTCGTCGCCGGGGGCGACGGTGTGGACGTGGTGGCCGAACCCGTCGTCGGCGAGGCCGCCGAGGCCGCCGTCGTACCCGTCGCCGCCGGGCCCGTAGGCGAGTTCGGTGAGGGGGCCGCTGTAGGCGGCGTCCAGGGAGTCCATGTCGCCGAGCGGCAGGGCCTGCGGGCGGCGGCAGAGGCGGGCGCCGAGCCGGGCGCGCAGCTCGGCGGAGTTGGGCAGTCCTGTGAGGGAGTCGTGGGAGGCGCGGTGGGCGAGTTGCAGCTCGCGGCGCTTGCGCTCCTCGATGTCCTCGACGTGGGTGAGCAGGAAGCGCGGTCCGTCGGCGGCGTCGGCGACGACGGAGTTGCGCAGCGAGACCCACATGTAGGTGCCGTCGCGGCGGGCCAGCCTCAGCTCGGCGCGCCCACCCTCGGCCGAGGTGCGCAGCAGGGTGCCGATGTCCTCGGGGTGGACGAGGTCGGAGAAGCTGTAGCGGCGCATGGCGGAGGCGGGGCGGCCGAGCAGGCGGCACAGCGCGTCGTTGGCGCGCAGGATGCGGCCGTGCTGGTCGCCGCCCATCTCGGCGATGGCCATGCCGGAGGGCGCGTACTCGAAAGCCTGGCGGAACGACTCCTCGCTCGCCCGCAGCGCCTGCTGTTCGCGTTCGAGCCGGACGAGCGCACGCTGCATGTTCGCGCGCAGCCGGGCGTTGGCGATGGCGATGGCGGCCTGGAAGGCGTACATCTGGAGGGCCTCGCGGCCCCAGGCGCCCGGCTTGCGGCCGTTGGTGGGGCGGTCGACCGATATCACGCCGAGGAGTTCGCCACCGGAGGCGCCCGGCGCGTAGAGCGGGGCGAAGAGCCGGTCGGCGGGGTGCCATTCGCCCTCGAAGCGTGGCTCGGGGCCCTCGGTGTGCCACTGGGGCACGTCGTCCTCGTCGAGTATCCAGCCCTCGTCGTGGGGGATGAAGCGGAGGTCGCCCCACGCCTCGCCCATGTTGAGACGGCGCTCCCAGGAGGCGCGGGAGCCGACGCGGCCGGTGATGAGGGCCTCGGCGGCCGGGTCACCGGCGAGCGCGGCGACGACGAGGTCGCCGTCGGGGCGTACCAGGTTGACGGCGGCCAGCTCGTAGCCGAGCCCGTTGACGATGCCGTCGGCGACGTTCTGGAGGGTGTCGGCGAGGCTGCGGGCGGTGTTCATGTCGGCCATGACCTGGTGGAGCTGCCGGAGGGTGGCAAGGCGGACATACGGCTCCGTATCCGACTCCATGCTCGCCCTCCCCGCGTTCTTGGCCGCTGCTCGGTGGCCGCGGCGGTGCCGCCTGTCGTTCTGGGTGCCGCCCGCTGCCGGGTGCCCGGTTCCGGTGGTGCGCCGGGTCCTGGTGGCCTTGCGGTCCGCGCGTCACTGCTGGTTCGCCGTGGCGCGGTGGTGCGCGGCGCTGTCCTGCTCGCCTGCTCGGTACTGCTGTTCAACCGGGCGGTACGGGTACCGCCCGCGTGCTGCGGTGGTGCTGGTGTGGCGCGCGGTGCGGGCGGGGTCTGTCCCGCCGACGGGTGCGCGCACCGCCGCTCTTCATGGTGCCAAGGTTTCCCTTCGTACCGGTCCGCCTTCTCTGTTCTTGCTGTCGTACTCGCCCGTTCTTGTCACAGTTGCGCCCCCCACAGGACCCACGACCCCCACGGGTCGTGCCGGGTCGGCCGCGTGGAGCGGTGGCGACCCGCCGCGGCGCCGCTCACCGCAATTGGCCTGTTCCAGTCGTTCCGTTTGGACTTGTCCCGCTCGTTGTGCTCTTGGTCGTGCCCGCTGTGCCGGTTCCGCTCGTCGTTCGTCGTGCCGGTCGCGCCCGTCCCGGTTCGCGCGTTCGCCCTGCGCGCCGCCCGGTCGTGGCGGCGGCGGCGCGGCCCTCCGGGCGCGTCCCCGGGTGCGGGGTGCCGTCCGGTGCGGCGGACGGGGCAGGGCCCCATCATGCCCGTCGGCCCCGGCGCACCCGGCCGTTTCGGGCGCGCTGCGCGCTCGGCGACCCGGGCCGCCGAGCACATCATGGTCGTCGGTAGCTCTCGCAGTGCCTCCGTCACTGAATCACAGCGAGCTGTTCACCCGGTACACAGGGTCAACAAATTATCGCCCGTGTGGCCCAAGTCACATCATGTTCTGAAGGGTTGACGACGTTGTCACCGCTGGAGCGCTCCGCTTTCTGAACACAGATCGTACGGTCTCCGACCAACGAACCAGGGCTGGTCTCGGCCATTGGTCCGATGCGCACCGCAACGTTACGTCGTTACGTTGACCTGGTGCTGAAACCTCCCGAACCGTCCGCGAACCCACCGGCCACCACCGCCGTCGCACCCTCAGCGCCCCCGGTTGCCCCGGCGGCCCCGGCGGCCCCTGTGACCTCGGCGGCCGGGGGCGGGCATGCTGTGGGGGTGAGCAACGAGGAGTTCAGGGCGGCGCTGTCCCGACTGGCCGCCGGGGTGGTCCTGGTCACCGCGCACGAGGCCGCGCTCGACCCGGAGGGTCCCGGCGGGGAGGACGCGGGCATGACGGCGACGTCGTTCGTGTCGGTGTCGCTCGATCCGCCGCTGGTGGCCGTGGGGTTGCGGACGGGGTCCCGGATGGACGAGCTGCTTGAGGAGCAGCCGTTGTGGGCGGTGTCGATGCTGACCGAGGCCCAGCGGCACATCGCGGGCAGGTTCGCGATGAAGGGCAGGCTCAGCGACCGGCTGCTCTTCCAGGACGTGCCGTGCGTACGCGGCGAGGTGTCCGGCACGCTGCTGGTGCAGGGCGCGCTGGCGACCCTGGAGTGCCGCACGGAGGCGAGGGTGCCGGCGGGCGACCACACCCTGCTGATCGGCCGCGTCCTCACGACGGGCCTGCCGTCCCCACAGGAGGGGCCGCTCCTCTATTTCCGCTCGAAGTATCACGCGCTGCCGCGGGGGTGAGGTGCGGGGTTTGCCGCGGGGCTGAGGCGTTGGGGGCTGGCGCGGGGCCGAGGCATGGAGTCCGGCGCGAGGGCGAGGCGTGGGATTGAAGCGTGGGGCCGAGTGGGGCGGCTGGCGCGGGCTGTGGTCTGGGCACCCGGTCGCGGGTGGCGACGGCGGTCGGTCGCCCGAAACGCGGGGCGGTGCGGTCTACTCCCAACCCCGCGGCGAGCGGCCCCGCTTCGTCTCCGAGCGCTTCTTCTTCTCGCGCAGCCGGTGCTCGTTCAGCCCCCGGGGTATTCGGGTCGGCTTGCGGCTGCGGGGCGGCGGTGCGGTGGAGTCGGCGAGGAGCGCGGCCATCCGTACGGCGGCCGCCTCGCGGTTGCGCCACTGGGAGCGGTGCTCCGAGGCCCGTACCACCAGCGCCCCGTCGACGAGGCGGCCGGCGAGGCGGGTGAGGGCGCGCTCCTTCCAGACCGGGGGCAGCGCCCGGGTGCCGACCAGGTCGAAGCGCAACTCGACCTGGGAGTCCGTGGTGTTCACATGCTGCCCGCCAGGCCCCGACGACCTGGAGAAACGCCACTGTAGCTCCGCCTCGGGAAGGAAGACGGAGCCACGGATGCGATAGGGCCCTGGCATGCCTCCATGGTCCCCCCACTCTCACTCCGCGTCACCTTCTTTTCCGGCGGCGGCCAACACCTCCGCACCGCCGGAGGGTGTTCCCGGCGCCTGCGGTGCGTACGGCGTGCGTCCTGTGAACGGCACTCCGTCACTTCTCGAAGGCATGTTCCCTAGGAGAAAAGGTCGGTAAAGAAAGTAAAGGGAGCTGGAACCCCACGGTCCCCGGATCGCGTTCCTACGGGTGACGGTAGCTTCGTCCTCAGCACGGAGCCCGCAGGAGATCACGAGGAAAGGACATCCCGTTATGGCTGTAAGCCTGTCCAAGGGCGGCAACGTCTCGCTCACCAAGGAGGCACCGGGCCTGACCGCCGTCACCGTCGGCCTCGGCTGGGACGTCCGCACCACCACCGGCACGGACTTCGACCTCGACGCCTCCGCCATCGCGGTCAACGCGGAGGGCAAGGTCTACTCGGAGGGTCACTTCGTCTTCTTCAACAACAAGCAGACCCCCGACCAGACCATCGTCCACACCGGAGACAACAGGACCGGCGAGGGCCAGGGCGACGACGAGGCCATCAACGTCAACCTGGCCAACCTCCCGGCCGACGTCGACAAGATCGTATTCCCGGTCTCGATCTACGACGCCGAGACCCGCACCCAGAACTTCGGCCAGGTCCGGAACGCGTACATCCGCATCGTGAACCAGGCGGGCGGCGACGAGATCGCGCGCTACGACCTGAGCGAGGACGCGGCGACGGAGACCGCGATGGTCTTCGGCGAGCTGTACCGCAACGGCGCCGAGTGGAAGTTCCGCGCCGTGGGCCAGGGCTACGCCTCCGGTCTCGCCGGTATCGCCCAGGACTTCGGGGTCAACATCTGAGGCACCCCCGGCGCCTGACACCACAGCGACGCGACGGGCGTCACCGGCCAACACCGGTGACGCCCGCGCGACGCGGGGCGGGCAGGCGCTTCGCGTGGATCACCGCGGGTGATCCACGCATCGTGGGCGATTCACCCTCCGGGGGCGTTCCCCCTGCGCATGGCGGGCGTTCCGAGCGGTGTCGGCGCTCCGTGCAGCGCTTCCTCCGAGCGGTGCTCCCTCCGTACCGCGGTCGCTCCGTACAACGGGCCGCCCCGTGGAGCGCGTCGCTCCATGCGGTCACGCGCTCCGTACGGGGCGCGCTTGCTTCGTCGCGCGCCCCCGGCGCACCCTCACGCCCCGGCGCGAAATCCCGGCCGTGCGCCTTTGAGGCCGGATGCGTTCCGCCATACGGAATTTGAGGTCCCGGCCGCTGCTCTCCGAACGGACCGCGGTCACTCCTTCCGGGGCTTGCCCTCCCCGTAGAGCCAGTCCCGCCACACGCCCGCCAGCCGGGCGCGGGCCCGGTGGCCCGCCTCTTTCCCGGCGTAGGACTCGGCATACGACGTGAAGTCCCGTGTGTCCGCCACACCGTGCCGCCGCTCCGCCGCCCAGCCGCGCAGCAGCCCCCGGAACGCGCGGTCCCCCAGCGCCTGCCGCACCTTGTGCAGCACCGCGGCGCCCCGCTGGTACACCGGGCTGTCCGAGATGTGCGCGGCGTCGGCGGGGCGGGCCGGGGGCGCCGACCAGACCGCCTTGTTCGCCGCCGGGGTGTCGAAGTAGCGGTCGTGGTAGAGCGCGTCGAAGGAGCGCTGGGCGCTGCGCCCGCCGTGGTCCTCCTGCCACAGCCACTCCGCGTAGGTGGCGAAGCCCTCGTTGAGCCACATGTCCCGCCAGGACTTCGGGGTCACCGAGTCGCCGTACCACTGGTGCGCCAACTCGTGCACCAGCGTCTCCACGTCCGGCGGGCCGCCGAAGGTCGGACGGTTCTGTGTCTCCAGCGCGTATCCGACGTCCTGGGGCCTGTCCACGATCGCGCCCGTGGAGGAGAAGGGGTACGGGCCGAAGTACCGCCGCTCCCAGGCCATGATCGCGGGGATGCGGTCGAGCACGCGCGCCGCGCTGTCGGGCTGACGGGGGTCCACGGCGGTGATCGCCTCCCCGCGCGGGCCCGGCAGCCGCCGCCCCCGGTCGTCCAGCCCCTGCACCCGCCACTTGCCGATGGCGACCGTGGCGAGGTAACTGGCCATCGGCTGGGCGCAGCGCCAGACGAAAGTGGTGCTCCGGTCGGGGTGGACGCGGCGGGGGCCCGGCTCGCCGTTGGACAGCACCGTGATCCCGCGCGGCACGGTGACCGCGATGTCGTACGTGGCCTTGTCACGCGGGTGGTGGTTGCCGGGGAACCAGGTCATGGAGCCCTGCGGCTGGCCGAGCGCGAGCGCGCCGTCTGCGGTGCGCAGCCAGCCCTCCTCGGAACGGTCGGGGTCGACGACGCGCCGTGGCACGCCGCCGTAGACGACGGTGGTGCGGAAGGTGCGGCCCTCGCGCAGCTCCCGCGCAGGACGGACGGTCAGCTCCTGGCCGTCGCGGTGGACACGGGCGTCCTTGCCGCCGATGCCGACCCGCCGCACGTCGAGCCCGAGCAGGTCGAGGTCGAAGGCGGCGAGGTCCTGGGTCGCGCGCGCCGTGATGCGGGCGGTGCCGTCGAGGCGGTCGGTGGCGGGGTCGTAGGAGAGGTCGAGGTCGTAGTGCGTGACGTCGTAGCCGCCGTTGCCGAGCAGCGGGAAGTACGGGTCGCCGAGCCCCCGGCTCCCCGCGGGCCCGGCGGGGTCACGGACGCTTCCACAGGCGGCGGTCAGAACCAGCAGCGCGGCGAGCACAAGACAAGCGCGGCGCCCTGCGGCACGGCGGGGGGTGCGGGGCGCATCGCTGGCGGGGGGCGCGACTCCCCCGGGGACCGGACCCCGGGGGACGGGCTCGCCCCGGGGCGGAGGCGGGGTTGGGGGCGGGGTCAGACCCCGAGTGACGGCAAGCGCCCGGTCGGCGGCGAAGGTACGGGCGGTGGCAAGAGCCCGAGCAGTGGCAGAGGTCCGGGTGATGACAGGGCGAGAGGGGCCGGCGCCCCGCCGACCGCTGCCGCTCACCGCGTCGCTTCTTCCCAGCACGCGGTGATCTTATGTCCCGTTATGCCCCTCTGTCGGGTAAGCGGCGCGAGCGTTCCGTCGCCTGAGGGCCGTGCGCGGTACGCCGTGCGGGCGGCGCTTGGATGCGCGGGGCGTGGACGTTCGGACGCGCGCCCCAGCGGTGGGGGGACGCTCGCGCTCCCCACGGCACCCGCCCACGCCCACATGGGGGCACGCCCCACCGCAGCCCGTCAGACCCGCCGAACCGCCATCATGCTTGCCAGCATGGCCCCCGCACCGCGCACCCGGAGGTAACCGCATGCCCCTGCTCGACGGACGCCCGGTGGACCCCGCCGCGCTTCAGACGCTCGCGCTCACCAACTACGGGCACTTCACCACGATGCGTGTGACGGACCGCCGCGTCCCGGGCCTCGACCGTCATCTGGAGCGGCTGGGGCGGGACTGCCGCACCGTGTTCGGCGCCGAGTTGGACCCGGAGCGGGTACGGGCGCAGGTGCGGCAGGCGGTGGGAGGGCGGGACGGGGCGCTGGTCGTGCGGGTGACGGTGCTCGATCCCGGGTTCGACCTGGGGCGTCCGGCCGCCGCGCGGGACCCTCATATCCTCGTCACCGACCGCCCCGCCGCCACCGGCCCACTGCCCCCGCTGCGGGTGCGGACCGCGCGCTACCTGCGCGAGACGCCAGAGGTGAAGCACACCGGCCTCTTCGGGCCGCTGCACCAGCGCAGAGCCGCCCAACTGGCCGGCTTCGACGACGCGCTGTTCGTGGACGGTGCCGGATTCGTCTCCGAGGGCCCCACCTGGAACATCGGGTTCGTCGACGCCGACGGCCGGGTGCTGTGGCCGGACGCGCCGGTGCTGCCCGGGGTGACCATGGCCCTCCTGCGGGAGGAGCACGAGCACTCCGTCATCCCGGTCGGGCTCGGCGTGCTGCCGGGGATGCGTACGGCGTTCGCGACGAACACCGCGATCGGGGTGCGGGAGATCAGCGGGATCGACGCGGTCGCGTACGAGAACGGCACCGGGGCGCTGCGGCAACTGCGCGAGACCTACGCGGCACTCCCCGGCGACCCTCTCTGACCACCGCGCCCCCTCCGACCACGTACGCCCCCGCCGCCGACCACGTAGGCCACGACCCGGGCCGCACCCCGGGCCGCAACCTGTGGGCTGAGCGGCCGCCCCCGGGCTGGCAGCCACCCCGCCCCGCACCTCCCACCCACACCCCCCTCGCCCCACGCCCCTCCGCCTGCCGTACGGCACCCCCGCACGGCGCCCCTCCACCCCCGTACGCCTCCCCCGTACCGCCCGCCCCGTCTCCGGCCTCGTACGAGCACTCGGCGTCTGCCCCTGAGGGATGACCGCCCGCACGGGGTGGCGGCGGGGCGTGGCACCATCGGCACGTGCTGGATATCGGGTACTCCCTCTCCCTCCGCTTCCCCGACTCCCCCGCGACGGACTATCGCGCGGCGGACGTCAAGTCGCTGCGCAGGGAGCTGTTCTGCGGTGATGTCCATCTCGCGGACACCGACTCCGGCCGGGAGTTGTCCACAGCCTGGGGATGGGTTCCCGTGCTGGACTTCGCCTGGGCGCTGTGCGATGTGACGGAGCAGCTCGACCGCGACCCGCTGGGCAGCCGCGCCCCCGGGCCCTACCGGGTGGAGCTGGACTTCACCGAGTCCACGGACCGGCTCAGGCTGGTGCGTACCTTCGGCTTCGTGGACATCAGCGCCGACTGGTCACCGGCCGACGAGCGTCCGCTGTCGTTCCCTTTCGCGGAACTCCGTATCGAGGCCAGGGCGTTTCTGCATGACCTGCTGTCCGATCTGATCGACATGCATGAGGATCTGGCCGAGAACCCGGCGATCTGGTCGCTCCAGGCCAAGTACCCGCGTCACTGAGCCCCGGCCCGCTCCTCGCAACCGGCCCGGTGCCACCGCCGCCTACAGTCCGGAACCTCCCGTCGCGTCCAGCACCCGTCCCGTGACCCAGCGGGCGTCGTCCGAGGCGAGGAACGCCACGATCGCCGCAACGTCCTCGGGCTGCCCCACCCTGCCGAGCGCGGAGATGCTCGCCGCCCACTCCGCCCGCTCCGCGTCGCCGCGCAGCCAGTCGGCGTTGACGTCGGTGTCGATGATGCCCGGCGCGACCGCGTTGACCGTGATGCCCCGGGAGCCCAGGTCCTTGGCGAGGGTGTGGGTGAAGGTGTCGAGGGCGCCCTTGGTGGCGCCGTAGGCGATGATCTCGGGGAGGGCGACGCGGGTCACGCCGCTTGAGACGTTGATGATCCGGCCGCCGTCGCGGAGCCGGTCGAGGGCGTGCTGCACGATGAAGAACGGGGCCCGTACGTTCACCGCGAAGACCTCGTCGAAACCCTCCTCCGTCAGGTCGGGCAGCGCCGCGCTCCTGCCGATCCCGGCGTTGTTCACGATGATGTCCACCGCCGGGTCCGCCGTGTGCTCCGGATACTCCCGCGCGTGGGCGCGGGCGGCCTCGTCGAACGCCGCCCAGAGCCTGCCCGCGTCCCCGCGGTCGCCCAGCGGCGCCGCGAAGGCGAAGGCGCTGCCGCCGCGTTTCCGTATCCCCTCGACGACCTCGCTCGCCGCGGCCTCCTCGCGGGCGTAGGTGAGAGCGACCACCGCCCCGTCCTCCGCCAGCCGCTCCGCGATGGCCCGCCCGATGCCCCGGCTGCCGCCCGTGACCAGCGCGCTCTTGCCCGCGAGCCCCCGTGATGCCATAACCCGACCTCTTTCTTGAGTGTTCGCTCAAGAAAGACGATAGCAGACTTTCTTGAGCGGACGCTCTAAAATGGTGGGCATGGTGGACGCGAAGACGACGGGCGGCAGGCGGGGAAGGCCGAGGGCCTTCGACCGCGATACCGCGCTTGAGGCGGCCAAGCTGCTGTTCTGGGAGCGCGGCTACGAGGCGACGTCGGTGGGGGACCTGACCGACGCGATGGGCATCAGGCCCGGAAGCCTCTACGCGGCCTTCGGGGACAAGAAGTCCCTTTTCAAGGAGGCGGTGCGGAGTTACGGGCGCAGCCGGGTCGGGGCGCTGATGGCGCGGGCGCTCGACGAGGAGCCGACGGCGCGCGGCGCGTTCGAGCGCATACTGCGGGAGGCCGCGGTGGCCTACTGCGACCCGGGGCACCCTGCGGGCTGCCTCACCATCAGCGCCGCGACGAACATCAGCGAGCAGGACGAGGAGGTCGGACAGTTCCTGCGGGAGATACGGAACGGGAACCTGACCACGTTCGAGTCCCGGCTGAGCGCCGCGGTGGCGGGGGGCGAGCTGCCCCCCAGCGCCGACCCGCCCGCCCTCGCCGCCTACTTCGCGGCCATCATCCAGGGCATGTCACAGCGCTCCAGGGACGGCGCGACGGAGCAGGAGCTGACGGAGACGGCACGGATGGCGATGCTGGCGTGGCCGACGTGACGGACACCGGGCGGCGGGCCGTTCATCCCACCTTCGGGGAGCCGTCAGGCAACTCGGGGGTTCCCTCCTTGCAGGCAATCAGCTTGTTGGCAATGGTCCGCATGCCATCGCCGGCCAGGGCCGCCAGATGACCGAGGGCTTTATCGTCCGGTTTGCCGGACGCGGTTGTGCTCACCTCGACCTCCAGGTTGGCCTTTCCGTTTGCGGACGAGCAGGCCGTAAAGAGTTCGACTTTCCACCCATGTGCAAAGCCCCGCGCCGGACCAAGCGTGAACGGCGTATTACCGGCACGCTCTCTGTCCTTGGTCAGATCGGCACTGCCGTAGTGTGAGGTTGGCACCCGGTTGAAGTTGAGGCCAAGGCCCTTCCCACCGCCCGACAGCGTGCAGGTACCGGAGCCCCGACCCTGCCTGCCCGCGGTCGTATACCCGTAGGTGAAGTCCTCCTTGTAGTGCTCCCCCTTCTTGGGCAACACCTCACCGACGTATTTCCCCGGCACCGTCCCGGCGCATACCTCCCCCGGCACCCCCACCGCCGACTCCGGCCACAACTGCCACGCCCCGATCCCGACAGCCACCAGAACGAGCACGCCAATTGCCATGGCACCTCGCTGACCACCGGGCACTCGGGCGAACGTCTCCGGATTAATGAGTATCACTCCTCGGACTGGCGTCCCTGGTTATAGGTGTCACGTACTTGGCCCGCTGCGGCTACGGCCTTGCTCTCCGCGTTTTTCGGGTCCTCGCCCGCGTCGATGGCCGCGGTGTAGACCGCGTCGTGGACGGCGTCGGCCGACGACCGCTGCTGGTTCTCCAGGAAGTCGCCACGCTCCATGTGGTACTCGGCACTGTGGTCCACCGTGTAGTGGTCGACGACCGCTTCGCGGACCTTGCCGATGACCTCGCTCGCGACGTCGCCGCCGACCGGGATCTGGGAAACGCCGTAGTCGATGAGCTTCCCGGCGACCTCGTCCGCCTTGGCGACCCCGTCGTTGAATTGCTCATCCGAGGCGATCTTGTCGTCGTAGATCGCATGGGTACGCGACTCCGCCATGACGCCGGCGATTTTCGCCCCAGGCTCGACGCGGTTGTTCACCTCCAGGGAGATGTCGTCGAGGTCACCGTCGCGGAACGCGTCGTCGACCAGCTCCGTGGTGACCGCCTGCTGGGCGTTGATGATCGAACCGTAGGCGTCCGGGTCCTTGCCGACCGAGCCGAGGAAGCGGTTCAGGGCGTTGCCGTCGATGTCCCCGAGGTTGGCGTCCGCGCCGTAGGTCTTGATGTCCACGCCGCCGTCGCCGTTGATGCCGCCCTGGACGTCGCGCATGTAGTCCGCGGTGATGTGGCCGAAGCTGGGGCGCAGTTCGGAGTCGTCCAGGGTGTCGGGGTGGTTGCCGAACTGCTCCACCAGGCGGTGGACCAGGTCCGCGGAGTCCTGGCTGTGCGGCGGGTGCGTGGCGTCGGAGCCGTACGGGACGCCCTCGGTGGCCGCCTCCAGGGCGTGGCCCAGGCTCTTCTGGCCCCACTTATGGCCGTCGTCGTCCTGGGGCCACTCGCGGGCGTCGTCGCCGTCGCCCAGCAAGTAGTCGAAGTTGCTCATCTTGTCGTCGCCCTCGCCGCTCGACTCGTCGAAGAAGGCGACGGACTCCTTGGGGTTGTGGCTGAGCCCGTCGAGGAAGCCGGTGACCGGGTCGTTGATGTGGTCGGTCGGCGGATAGTCGAGGTTCGCCGCGCCCAGCCCCCAGAACGCGTCCGGGTCGCCGTTGATGCCGCGCTCGTACGTCAGCAGGCTCTTGCCGTAGTCGTCGAGGAACTTGCCGTCGAACGTGCCCTTGCCCATCAGGCTGCTCATGACCTGGAAGCCCTTGGGGCCCGCGGGCATCCTCGGGTCGACGGGGAAGACCTTGTCGCCGGCCGCGATCACGTCGTGCTTCCACTGCTCCATCGCGGGGCTGTGGCTGTGGGTGGCCGTCGCGAGCGTCATGCTCAGGTTGTCCTGGACGTGCGCGAGTATCTTGGCGCGCTCGCCGTCGACCGCGCCGCCGGGCGGCGCCGCCAGGTCGCGCCAGAACTGGAGCGTGCCGTCGGCGCCGAGCCTGGTGGCGAAGGTCTCGGCGAACGCCGGGTTGTCCTTCTGCTCCGCGAGGACCTTGTTGAAGCGGGCGACGTCCGCGTCGCTCCAGTGCGCGACGTCACCCTTCTTGATCTTGTTCGCCCAGTACTCGGCGTCCTTCTTGCCCTGCTGCTTCTCCGCGTCGTCCGCGCCCTTGACCGCCTGGTCGGAGAAGTCGTACTTGTTCTTCGCGTAGTCGCGCAGCGCACGGGCGATGACGCGGTCGTCCTCGTCGGCCGCGTCCATGATCTTGTCTATGCGGGACTGGGCGGCGTTCAACTCCGCCTCGGTGGGCGGCTTCACGTCGCCCGCCGCCGCGCCCGAGGGCGCGGACGAGTACGCGCGCCCCTTGGCGTTGACGCTGATGTCCTGCTTCATCAGGTCGGTGATCGCGTCGTTCAGGTCCGTCTTGTGCTGGGTGAAGCGGGTGTGCGCGTCGCTGAGCAGCGCGTGCACGCCCTCGGCCTCCACCACCGCGTCGTCGAACTGCTTGGCCGTCTTGGTGACGAACTCCCTGCCGACCGTGGCGTTCACGCCGTTCCAGTTCGCCGCCTCGGTACGGGACTTGAGGCCCGCCGCCGTGACACCGCCCTTGCCGCCCCCGCCGTCGTTCAGCTCCTTCAGCTTGCCGACCATGTGCTTCCAGTCCTGGACAGCGGTCTTCAACTGGCCCAGGCGCAGATTCTGTAGCTGGTCTACCGTCAGCATCTCCGCCGCCCCCTACTTGAAGTACTCGCTGATGCGGGACGGGGTCATCAGATGCCCCGCCGCGTCCTTCACACCGGTCTGGATGGCCGCGTCGTCCTTGCCGTGCACACCGCGGGTGAAGTCGAGGTGGTTGGAGATGTGGGCGCAGGCTTCCTTGAGCGTGTTCAACTGGCTGTTCCACGCGTCGTGCAGCGCGGTGAGGGCCGCGCCGGTGTCCAGGCCGTCGTTGGACAGTTGGACGGAGGCGTCGAAGGTGCTGGGGCGGGCGTAGTCGCCCTCCACGCTGAGGCGGTCGCGGAGATTGTGCGCCATGTTGCCGAGCTTTCCCAGCTCGTCGTCGTGGACCACCAGGTCGCCGTCCGCGGGATCACCCGGCAGCGGATCGGGTACGTGGTCGATCTGCGTACTCGCGCTCCTCGACGCGTTCGCCTTCAGTTGCTCCCACTCGTCCCAGGCCATCTCTCGCTCCCCCGTTTACCTTCGCGACACGCGGGCTCACCCACCGTTACCAGCAGTACGAAGCCCCCCACACTCCTATCAAGGAAAGGAGCCTTGCACACGCAACGAGCCATCACGGCCAGTGTATTGGCCGAAAGGCGGTGCCAGGAAAGGTCCAGGCCACCCCCGGACCGCCCTCACCCCACCACCCGTATCCCCCACTGCGCCGCCAGCACCGGTGCCAGGTCGAGGAGTTGGTCGGTGGAGATCGTCGCCCCCGCCAGGCCCTCCACGCCCCTGGCGATCTCCAGCGGGGCCGCGCCCCTGAGGTCGACGTCGGTCAGGGTGGCGCGGCCGAAGTCGGCCCCCTTCAGGGCGCAGTCGTGGAACTCCACCCGCTCAAGGCGGGCGCCCGCGAAGTCGGGCTCGACCAGGACGCAGCCGTCGAAGACGACGTCACGCAGCCGGGCCGCCCGCAGATTGGGATAGTCGATCTTGCCGCCGCTGATCACGACGCGCTCCAGCACAGCCCCGTGCAACTGGGCGCCGCCGAGCCGGGGCTCGCGCAGCAGCACGTCGCGCAGGGTGGCCTCGGCGAGCTGGGTGCCGACCCCGCGCGGCGCCGTCACCTCGCAGTCCAGGAAGCGGGCGCGGGTGAGCCGCGTCTCGTCGAGCGCGCAGTCGGTCAGCGCGCACTCCAGGAAGCGCGCCCCGCCGCCGTCCTGCCCGGCGAGGCCGACGCCGCGGAACTCCACGCCGTCGTAGTCCCCGTCCGGCTCAAGGGCCGCATCCCGCCAGGGGCCGAGCGGCGGCAGCCGCACCTCGGGGCGCCTCGCCCGCTTCAGCGCCGTACGCTCCGCGCCCATGTCCGCCTCCGCCACCTCTCCGTACGTGTCAGCCGTCACACCCGACACCCATGCTGCACCCCGCCACTGACAACAGCCCCCGCCGCATGGTCCCGGGCACTCCCGCAGCCGGGGACAATGGCAGCGGGACGAGCAAGGGACCGGCCCGGTACCCCAGGGCCCCCGAGGCGCCGCCGCCGGATGTCACATCCCCCCGATGTCACATCCGGGGCCCTCCGCGGGGTCTTCCTGGTGAGCACCGATGTCATCCGACGCGAGGAGATCCGAGCAATGCAGCGCATCACCGTCATCGGCGGCGGATTCGCCGGACTCACCGCGGCCATCAGCGCCGCCGAGGCCGGCGCGAAGGTCACGCTGTACGAGGCCCACGACTCCCTCGGCGGCAGGGCCCGCACCGCCGAGGGGCCCTACCTGACCAACGAGGGCCCGCACGCGTTCTACAGCGAGGGCCCGCACTGGGCGTGGCTCAAGCAGCGCGACCTCATCGGGCCGCTGGCGCCCGTGCCCGCGTTCGAGGCGTCCCGCGGCCGCTTCAGGCACCGCGGCGTGCTGCGCAGGAACCCGCCGGTCGCGCTGCTGAAGCTGATACGCCACAGCCCCGAGCAGGCCCCGCTCGACCGCGACTTCCACTCCTGGGCCGCCGGGCTCGTCGGCGAGGACACCGCCCGCACCGCCGCCCACTTCGCCGCCGCCACGCTCTACCACCACGACCCTGGCTCGCTCTCCGCCGCCTTCGTGCACGCGCGCCTGCGCCGCTGGGTGCGGCTGCCCTCGGACGCGCGCTACCCGCTCGGCGGCTGGGGCTCCGTCATCGACAGGATGGCCGGACGGGCCTGGAACCTCGGGGTACGGATGGAGACGATGGCGCGGATCGAGACGCTGCCGTCCAAGGGCCCGGTGATCGTGGCGACGTCGCTGACATCCGCGCGTGCGCTCCTCGGCGACCCGTCGCTGGTGTGGCACAGCGGCCGTACGGCGCTGCTCGACGTCGCGGTGCGCAGCCGCCGCGGGGACGTGGACGTCGTCACCGACCTCGACTCCGGCGGCGCCGTGGAGCGCTTCACGGTGCGCGACCGCAGCCTGGCGCCCGAGGGCGAGCAGCTCATCCAGGGGCACACCCCGATCGCCCCCTGGGAGTCGGCGGCGGACGGCGCGGCCCGCGCGGAGGGCCTGCTCGACCTCGGCTTCCCCGGCTGGCGCGAGCGTACGACGCTGCGCAGGCAGGGGATCTCGGACGGCCGCACGGGCGCGGTCGACCCGCCCGGCACCACCTGGCGCGACCGGCCGGGCATCGACCGCGGCGACGGCGTCTACCTCGCCGGGGACCAGGTGGCGGCGCCCGGGATGCTCTCCGAGGTGTCGTTCAACAGCGCGGTGGAGGCGGTGGCCCGGGTCCTGACGGAGGGACGCTTCGGCCCCGTACCGGAACGGTGGTCGGCCTGACGCGCGGGCGCGTGTGACGCGCCCTTCGGCGTCACACGCGCGCGTGGAGCGCGGCGGCCTCACGCGCGTATGAGCGCGGCCGTACGCGCGTAGGGGGGACGGCCTCACACGCGTACGGGCATATGGCCGCACGCGCGCGTGGGAGCGCGGGCACCCGCGCACCGATTTGACCTCAAGCGCGCTTGAGGTTGAACGCTGGGTGATGCCGCGTCCCGGCCGGGGCGGGGGACCTCACCTGGGGGGACTGCCATGCACGCCATCCAACTGCACGCCTTCGGACCCGCGGAGAACCTGCGGTACGAGGAGGTCGCCGACCCGGTGCCAGGGCCCGGGCAGGTGCTGATCGCCGTGGCCGCGGCGGGCGTGCACCTGCTCGACACGGCCATCCGCTCGGGCCACCAGGGGCCCCTGCCGGAACTGCCCGAGTTGCCGACGGTGCCGGGCCGTGAGGTCGCGGGCACCGTGACCGCGCTCGGGGCCGGGGTGGACGCCGACTGGCTCGGCAGGGAGGCCGTCGCCCATCTCGGGTTCGCGCCGGGCGGCTACGCGGAACTGGCCGTCGCGGAGGCGGACCGGCTGCACCGGGTCCCGCCGGGGCTCGACGCCGCCGAGGCCGTCGCCATGATCGGCACGGGGCGCACCACCATGGGCGTCCTCCAGTTCGCCGAGCCAGGACCCGACGACGTGGTCGTCGTGCCCGCGGCGGCCGGGGGCATCGGCACGCTCCTCGTCCAGCACGCGAAGAACGCGGGCGCCACCGTGATCGGCCTCGCGGGCGGCCCCGGCAAGACCTCGCGAGTGCGCGCGGCGGGCGCCGACCTGGCCGTCGACTACCGCGACGACGCCCCCTCCCGCTGGACGGAGAAGGTGCGGGCGTTCCTCGGCGGGCGGCACGCGACGATCGTCTTCGACGGCGTGGGCGGCGCCGCGGGCCGCTCGGCCGTCGACCTGCTGGGCCCCGGCGGCAGGCACATCGTCTTCGGCTGGTCGGCGGACGGCATCGGGGACGCGGACGGCGGCATCGCCTTCCCCGACGGCTATCTGGACGAGCGCGGCATCACCTCGGAGACGGTGCTCGGTCCGAAGATGATGCGGCTCGCGGGCGGCGACAGCCCCATCAGGACGCTGGAGCTGCGCGCCCTCGCCGCCGCGGCCGACGGCAGGCTGAGCCCCGCCGTGCAGCGCTACCCCCTCGCCGAGGCCGCCGCCGCCCACCACGACCTGGAGCACCGCGCCACGGTCGGCAAGGTCGTCCTCGAACCCTGAGCCGCCCGGCACCCCTGCGACCGGCGCCCATCCGGATGCGGGGTGTGGTGATCCATGGTCTTCTGGGGCTGTGACTGTCACCCGGACAGGCGAGCAGGGGCACGACCGCTACCGCTGGTGGGGACTTGTCGTCATCGCCCTGGCCCAGCTCATGGTCGTCCTGGACGCCACAATCGTGAACATCGCGCTGCCCTCGGCCCAGCGCTACCTGCACATGTCGGACGCCAACCGGCAGTGGGTCATCACCGCGTACACCCTCGCCTTCGGCGGGCTGCTGCTGCTCGGCGGCCGTATCGCGGACTACGTGGGCCGCAAGCGCACCTTCGTCATCGGACTCATCGGCTTCGCCGCCGCCTCGGGGATCGGCGGCGCGGCGGAGAGTTCCGGCATGCTCTTCGGCGCCCGCGCGCTCCAGGGCCTGTTCGCGGCGGTCCTCGCGCCGTCCGCGCTGTCGCTGCTGACGACGACCTTCACCGACCCGAGGGAGCGCGGCAAGGCGTTCGGGATCTACGGCGCCATCGCGGGCGGCGGCGCGGCCATCGGGCTGATGGCCGGGGGGCTGCTGACCGAGTACCTGAGCTGGCGCTGGTGCCTCTACGTCAACATCCCCATCGCCGTCATCGCGGTCATCGGCGCGGTCCTGCTGCTGCACGACCGCCCGGGGCACCAAGAGGCACGCCTCGACGTGCCCGGCGTGGTGCTCGGCTGCGGCGGCCTGGTCGCGATCGTGTACGGCTTCAGCGAGGCGCAGCCGCGCGGCTGGGACGACTCGCTGGTGCTCGGGATGCTGTGCGGCGGGGTGGCGCTGCTCGTGGTGTTCGTGTGGTGGCAGCGCAGGGCCAGGTACCCGCTGCTGCCACTGCACATCGTGCGCGAGCGCAACCGCGCGGGGAGCTTCCTGACCATGGGGCTCGCCACGATCGGGATGTTCGGCCTCTTCCTGTTCATGACGTACTACCTCCAGACGATCCTGGGGTACTCGCCGCTGAAGACGGGCGCCGCGTTCCTGCCGATGGCGGCGGCCATCGTGATCGGCTCGACGCAGATCTCGGCACGGCTGCTGCCGCACACCGCCCCGCGCAACCTGATGGTGCCGGGGATGCTGCTCGCCGCGGGCGGACTGCTGATCCTCACCCAGCTCACCGTGGAGGCCGAGTACGCCACCCATGTGCTGCCCGCCGAGCTGCTGCTCGGGCTCGGCATGGGCCTCACCTTCATGCCGGTGATGGCTACCGCCACCCAGGGCGTGGCGGTGCACGACTCCGGGGTGACCTCGGCGACGGTGAACACCGCGCAGCAGGTCGGCGGCTCCATCGGCACCGCCCTGCTCAACACGATCGCCACCAGCGCCGCGGCCCGCTATGTCGCGGGCCACCAGGTGAACCCGCGCAACCCGCGCCCCGTCATCGCGGCGGGCGCCGTGCACGGCTACTCGGTCGCCATCTGGTGGGCGGTGGTGATCATGCTCCTCGGCGCGCTGGTGGCGGGCCTGTTCGTGACGGGGAAGCCGCCGAAGCAGGTGCCTGCGGCGGAGCAGGCGCTGTCGGAGGAGGAGGTGCGGTAGCGCGTCCGCGGGCGCCCGGCGGGGGTTCTGCCTCCCGGCCGGTCCCTCAGGCGTTCGCCTCCGCGCGGCGGCCCAGGGCGGTGAGCGCGTCGTCGGTGAGCCGGTAGACCGTCCACTCGTCCTGGGGCAGCGCGCCCATCGCGCGGTAGAAGGCGATCGACGGCTCGTTCCAGTTCAGCACCGACCATTCGAGCCGCTCGTAGCCGCGCTCCACGCAGATCCTGGCCAGCTCCCCGAGGAGCGCCCTGCCGTGGCCGCCGCCGCGCAGTTCCGGCCGTACGTACAGGTCCTCCAGGTAGATGCCGTGCACCCCGCGCCAGGTGGAGAAGTTCAGGAACCACAGCGCGAACCCGGCCGGGCCTCCGGTGGCGTCGTCCACCGCGAGGTGCGCGAACGCCGCGGGGCGCGCGCCGAACAGCGCCTCGCGCAGGTGCTCCTCCGTGGCCCTGGCCTCGTGGGGCACCTTCTCGTAGGCGGCCAGCTCACGGATCATCGTGCACAGGACGGGCACGTCGTCGGGTACGGCGGTACGAATCATGGCGCCACGCTAACCCGTGGCGGAACCGGACAAGGAAAGCCGGAAAACGCTCCCGTTCGCCGCCCCGAGCCGTGCCGACAGCAGCATCCGTGCCCCCGGCCCGGCGGCGAAGGCCGCCTCGGACGCGCCGAGCCGCGCCGTGCGCTGTCCCCGGTAGCGGAAGTACACGCCGACCCGGTGCTCGCCCGGCGGCACGGAGACCTCCCCCGCGCCCCAGGCGCTCTCGTGCTCCGTGCCGTCGATCTCCACCACGGGGCGGGTCAGCAGACGGTGGAAGACCGCGGCGAACGCCGAGGGTTTGATCTCGTAGCGGATGAGGGCCGGGGCCCCGGGTGTCGCGAGCGCCGCGTCCGCACCGCTCCCGCCAACGCCTCCCGCCCCGCAGCCGTTCCCGCCCTCCTTCCCGGGTCCGCTCCCGCTCCTGGTTCCGCTGCCGTTCCCGCCCTCCTTCCCGGGTCCGCTCCCGCTCCCGGTTCCGCTGCCGTTCCCCGCCATGTTCATGCCCCGATCGTAGAAGTCCGGCCGGGGAGTACGCCGCCGCCCGGCCACCGGCGACCGCCGCCGCGGCCGCCGCGCTCCCGGGGCTCATACCCGCGCGCCCGTTCGGACCCTCCCCGGTGGCGTGCGGGCGGGGCGCGGGGAGGATCGGGAGGGGGTACGGACGGGTCCTGCGGGAGGTGGCCCCATGCGGCGGCGCGGTCCGGCGCCGTGGGCCTGGCTGCCCGGCGCCTGCGGGGCCCTGTTGGCGGGCCTGCTCGTCATGGCGTACGCGCTGGTGCCGATGGACCCCTTCGGCCCGCACAGGCCGGTGCTGAGCTGGTCGGTGTTCGCACTGCTGCTCGCCGTGATCGCCCTGCTGCTGCTCGCCCAGATCCGGGCGGCCCTGCTGGAGCGCCCCGGTGCCCGCCCCGGCCTCGTCATCCCGGTGCTGATGGTGCTGACGGTGGTGGTGTTCGCCTCGGCCTACGCGGCGCTCTCGCGACGGCCAGGCGAGTTCCACGGGCTGCACAGCCGCCTGGACGCGCTCTACTTCACGGTGATCACGCTCGCCACAATCGGCTACGGCGACATCGCCCCGACGGGCCCCGCCGCCCGGATCGTCACGCTGGTCCAGGTCGGGTACACCCTGGTGTTCCTCACGGCCGCCGCCGCGGCGGTGAGCGGCAGGCTGCGCCAGATGCTGCGGGCCCGCGGGCGGCACCCGCGGCGTGGTGGCGGCGACGGCGGGCGGTAGGAGCGAGGCCGTACGGGAGTGGTGGCGTCAGCCTGGTGTTCCCCGCTTCACCCGGCCGGTGTGTGGTTGTGGTCCATCGGGGTCATAGGGGCGTTCCGGCTGGTTCGCGGCGTTTGGGCCCGGAGAGGCATAGGCGCGTTCGTCCCGTCCTCTCCTAGGGGTGCCCATGCGCAAGGTCATGACCCGTTCCGCCGCGACCCTCGCCGTCGTCGCCGCCGCCATCGTTCCGCTGAGCGGTGTGGCCTCGGCGACCGAGGAGCCGCGGACCGGCCACCACCACGAGTGTTCCTGCTTCTCCGCCGACGCCTGGCTGGTCGGCGGCAAGGGCTTCTACAACAACCTCGGTGGCCCCGCCGGCATCACCAACGCCGGTGGCGCGTTCATCGCGGGCGGCGAGTCGATCAAGGGCTGACGCCCTGCCGTTCCACGAGGCCGCCCCGTTCATGTGAACGGGGCGGCCTCGGCATGTCACCGCCGTCTCGGCACCCACCGCGGGCGGGCTACTTCAGGCCGAGGCCGGGCGCGGGGAAGCGTGCCATCAGCTCGGCGACCTCGGCGCGCACCACCTCAAGCGCCTCCTCGTCGCCGGTGCGGGCGGCCGTGACGCCGCGGTCGATCCACGCCGCCACCGTGGGCATGTGCTCGGTGCCGAGGCCGCGCGAGGTCAGCGCGGGGGTGCCGAGGCGAATCCCGGACGGGTCGAACGGCTTGCGCGGGTCGTAGGGGACGGTGTTGCTGTTGGCGACGATGCCCGCGCGGTCGAGCGCCTTCGCCGCCTGCCTGCCCGGTACGTCCTTGGAGGTGAGGTCGATCAGGACGAGGTGGTTGTCGGTGCCGCCCGAGACCAGGTCGTAGCCGCGGGCGAGGAGTTCGTCCGCGAGGGCGCGGGCGTTGGCGACGACGGCGTGCGCGTAGTCGCGGAAGGAGGGGCGGGCCGCCTCGTGCAGCGCGACCGCGATGGCGGCCGTGGTCTGGTTGTGCGGGCCGCCCTGGAGGCCGGGGAACACGGCCTTGTCGATGGCCTTGCCGTGCTCCGCGGTGGTGGCCATGAGCATGGCGCCGCGGGGGCCGCGCAGGGTCTTGTGGGTGGTCGTGGACACCACGTCGGCGTGCGGTACGGGCGAGGGGTGGGCGCCGCCCACGACCAGGCCCGCGATGTGGGAGATGTCCGCGACGAGCACGGCCCCCGCCTCCCGTGCGATCCCGGCGAAGCCCTCGAAGTCGATCGTCCTGGGCAGCGCCGTGCCGCCGCAGAAGATCACCCGGGGCCGCTCCCTGAGCGCCAGGTCGCGCACCTCGTCCAGGTCCACGCGTCCTGTGTCACGGCGCACTCCGTACTGCACGCCCCTGAACCACTTGCCGGTCGCGGACACGCCCCAGCCGTGCGTGAGGTGGCCGCCCATCGGGAGGGACATGCCCATGACGGTGTCGCCTGGCTCGGCGAAGGCGAGGTAGACGGCGAGGTTGGCGGGGGAGCCGGAGTAGGGCTGGACGTTGGCGTGCGCGGTGCGGAACAGCTCCTTGGCGCGGTCCCCGGCCAGTCGCTCCACGCGGTCGATGACCTGCTGGCCCTCGTAGTAGCGGCGCCCCGGGTAGCCCTCGCTGTACTTGTTCTGCAACACGGTGCCCGAGGCTTCGAGGACCGCGGCCGAGACATAGTTCTCGCTGGCGATCATGCGCAGGGTGTCGGCCTGGAGCTGCTCCTCGGCCTCGACGAGCGCCGCAAGCTCCGGGTCGCCCTCGGCGAGCGCGGGGTGGGAGAGGGCGTGGGATGTCGGGGAAGGCGAAAGGGTCACGGCGTCCTCCGGGTCGTTTCCGAACGTGAGTGAACCGGATGCCGCCCGGGTCCCCGCGCGGCACCACACGATTCCTGGTCCGGAGGTGCCCAGGCGGACGGCACCACGTGCGGTCTTCCACGCACGGCTCCCCCAGGGTCGCTTCCCTGCACGCCAGTCGCCGTACGCCCGTCCAGCGTAGCGGCAAGGGCGGCGCGCCGCCCCTCCCTTCCGCCGCCCCGGCGCCGCCCGCTCAGCGCCCTCTTCGCGCCTGCCGCCGCAGCTCCGGGAGTCCGGCGCCCGGGCCCCGCTGCTCGGGCCAGAAGGGGTGGCGGGCGATCCGGTTGGAGAGCCGGAGCAGCCGGCGGCGGAGCGCGGTGTGCCTGATGTGCCGGGCGCACGCCAGGGCCTCGTAGGTACGCATCCAGTCGTACTGCGCCTGCACCAGGTCATCGGGGAAGCGAGCCATGCGACAGATTAGACCACGTGTTCGATTTATTGCCGGGGACGGGCGCCGCCCCGCGTGTCGCCCGGACCGCCGCGCACGAGGGGCGCCACCACGCGGCGCCCCGACGGCCGCGGGGCGCGGAATCCGGGGGCGCGGAGGTCCCGGAAATCGAGAGAAGTTGAATACGAAAACTCAGCGCGGGTGTTTTTCAGCCACTTCACGGGGTCCATTTTTCCGCCCCTGTCGGATCGCGGCCCACGCGGGCGAAGAATTCACCGAAAACCGCGCCCGCGCCCGCACAGCGGCCCCCTCAGCAGCACGTCGGCGCGGTGGCGGACATCGGAAGTGCGCGCCGGAATTCCTTTTTTCCGATCACGGCATCGTTCGAAGAAAAACCGGCAATTCCATGCCGGAACGGATGAACCCGGGTCGTCGGCCTTCCCCTGCGGCAGGCCAGGACGCTATTCAGGAATGGGGCGCTTATCCCGGAACATCGCCATGGTCTCGGAATGTGCGCCCCCGTACGCCCCGCTCGCCCGGTGATCCAGGACCTCCCGGGCGGGCGGGGTCCGGCGCACCGCGGCCCCGGACGCCGCACCGGAAACTCCTTCGACCCGATTTCCGTTCCGCCGTCACACAAGAGGTCACACAAGAAACGGGGACACCAAGGGATTTCACCCGTTCCGGTGAAAGCCGATCGGTTCAGGGACGTGCGGTCGCGGGGGCCGCATAGTTGATCCGCCGCCCCTCTCCGCTGCCAACTGCGTTCGGGTGCGGCATGGTTCGCGTTCTCCGCCATGCGGTGTGTTCCCCGCCGCCCCCGACCGCGGGGGCCGACGAAAGGCGAAAGCCCATGAGGTCCGAAGCCATCAACCGGGTCAGGCTCGTCTTCACCCTCTTCGACGCAAACGGCAACGGCCAGCTTGAGGCCGACGACTTCGACCTGATGACCGAGCGCGTCCGGCACTCGCTGCCCGACGCCGACGAGGCGAGGCACGCCGCGCTCGCGGCGTCGCTGCGCACCTACTGGACGACCCTCGTCACCGCGTTGGACACCGACGGCGACGGCAGGATCAGCTTCGAGGAGTTCCAGGGCGTCGTCCTCTCGCCCGAGCGCTTCGACGCCGCGCTCGACGAGTTCGCGCACGCCCTCGCGGCCCTGGGCGACCTCAAGGGCGACGGCAGGGTCGCACGGCCCACCTTCATCGCGCTGATGACGGCCATCGGCTTCGAACTGTCCAACGTCCACGCCCTGTTCGACGACTTCGGCCCCGACGGCAGCGACGAGATCACCGCCGATACCTGGGTCACCGGCATCAAGGAGTACTACGGCCCGGACAAGGTGGGCATCCCAGGCGACCGCCTCGTGGGCGGCGCGGCCTGAGGGCGGTCCCGTAGCGACCACGCGCGTCGCCGACCCCCGCCGACGACCGACCGGCGGGGGTCCTCGGGCCGGGCACCAGGGGCAATCGGCGCCGGGACGGGAGCTTCACCCGCGCCCACCACCGCCGACCCGACGACATCGCCCAACTCCACGTCCCGTTCCTCGCCCCCGTCCGGAACACCCTGTCCCCGCCCGGAACACCCCGCTCGACGAGACCCGCCCGCGCACCGCCAGGGCGGGCCGGCACCTCACTCCATGCGCCGGCCCCACGCCGTGAGCACCGTCAGCGACAGGTCGTGGAAGTCGGGGGCGGCCATCTCGCGGTACGCGGCCTCGAAGTCCTCAGGCGCGGCGAGGCCCGCCGTCACCATCCCCTGCCTGGCCTGCTCAAGCGTCCCGTGCCACCACCTGGCCTCGGCGTCACCGCCGCGCACCGGCTGGATGCGCGCGTCGAGGCCCACCCCGCCGAGCCCCGCGCGCTGCAACGGCACCGGGAGCGTACGCGCCCAGCCGGTGTGGGAGCCGAGCGAGCGCTCCAGATGGCGCCGGAAGGCCCGCATGACCGTGCGGTAGGCGGGGTGCGGGGAGTCCACCACGGAGAACGACGCCGGTTCCTCGATCAGCAGCGTCCCGCCAGGGGCGAGCCAGCGCGCGAAGCGCGCCACGACCGCGTCGGGGTCGGGCTGGTGCAGCACCACGTAACGCGCGTGGACGAAGTCGAAGGAGCCGGGCGGGAAGTCGTCCGCGCACATGTCGTGCCGCAGCACCCGCACCCCGGGCCCGGCAAGCTCCCGCAGGAACGCCGTGTCCAGGTCCGTGACCGTCACCTGGGCGCCGTGGGCCGCGAGCCAGCGCACTACGGAGCCCGCGCCGCCGCCCGCTTCGAGCACCCGGTCTCCCGGCGCCAGGCCGAGCGCGCGGAAGCGGTCCCTGGTCGGCCCGTCGAGCAGGGACTCCAGCAATTCGAGCCGCTGTCGCTCCCCCGCCACCTCATGCCCGAACATGCCCTCGCTATAGCGCCGCCCGCCGTCCTCACCAGGCACAACGGCCCCACCGGACACGACCTCCACGCCCCCACACCCTTCCCCGCCCCGGCCCCGGAGGCACCCCGGAGCAGTGGCCCGCCGCCACGGGACGACGGGCCGCTCTCACGGTGCCAGCACCCGGCCGCCTCCGGACACCCCCCGGGAACAATTAGCTCAATATGATGATTTACGCGCGCTTCCCCCACGCCCCATGCGTCAGCGCCACCCGCCTGGGCACCCGTAGGGCCGCAGGCGCCGCGTACGGCGGCGAGTACCGAGAAGGAGGCCAGGTCCCATGCCCGCAGGAGCGAACAGGAAGCGGGAGCGGCAGTACGAGCACATCAAGGAAGGCGCCGAGCGGCGCGGCACCAGCCCCGGCCGGGCCGAGGAGATCGCGGCGCGCACCGTGAACAAGCAGCGCGCCCGCTCCGGCGAGTCCCGCAGGGCGAGCCGCACGTCGATCGAGGACATGTCGGCGAACCGGCGCGGCGGCCGGCGCTCGCACTCGGGCCCCGGCGGCCCGACCAAGGCGCAGCTCTACAACGAGGCCAGGCAGCGCAACATCAAGGGCCGCTCCACCATGACCAAGCCCCAGCTCCAGCGGGCACTCGGGCGCTGAGCCGCCCGCCCCTCCGGTCTCGGCGCACCATGGGAAGCGACGGAGTGCGGCCACCAGGGGACGGCGCCGTGCCCGATCATGTACGCGGCCCGTAGCCCCGGCCGCGTATAGGGAGGAGGAGCCCCGTGCCCGACCAGGAGAGCGCGCCAGGACCCGGCTCCGACCGGGCGCGGAGCCGCGCGTGACGGGCCCGAGCGCCGTCCCCCGTGCCGCGGGCCGTGGCCCCCACCACGTGGGCGTCCTCGTCTTCGACGGGATGAAGATGCTCGACCTGTCGGGCCCCGGCGAGGTGTTCAGCGAGGCCACGGCCCTCGGCGGCGACTACCGGCTGAGCGTCGTCTCCCCGGGCGGCGGGCCCGTACGGTCGTCGATCGGGGTACGGGTGCCCGCCGACGGGGACGCGGCGGACGCGCCGCCCTTCGACACCCTGCTCGTCGTCGGCGGTGACGCGCTGCCGCACTCCCCCGTCGACCCCGCGCTGACCTCGGCGGCCGCGCTCCTCTCCGCACGGGCGGGCCGCACCGCGTCCATCTGCACCGGCGCGTTCGTACTGGCCGCCGCCGGGCTGCTGGACGGCCGCCGCGCCACCACGCACTGGCGGCACACCGCGCTGCTCGCCCGGCGCCACCCCGCGACCCGGGTGGAGCCGGACGCGCTCTACGTCAGGGACGGTGACACGTACACCTCGGCGGGGGTCACGGCGGGCATCGACCTGGCGCTCGCGCTGGTCGAGGAGGACCACGGGCCCGGGCTGACCCGGGAGGTGGCGCGCGCGCTCGTCGTGTACATGCAGCGCGCGGGCGGCCAGTCGCAGTTCTCCGCGTCGCTGAGCGGCCCCGCGCCCGGCTCGCCCGTGCTGCGGCAGGTGCTCGACGCGGTGCAGGCGGAGCCCGCGGGCGACCACGGCCTGGACGCGCTGGCCGAGCGGGTCAGGGTCAGCCCGCGCCATCTCACCAGGATGTTCCGCGCGGAGCTTGACACCACGCCCGCGAAGTACGTGGAGCTGATCCGCTTCGACATGGCCAAGGCGCTCCTTGACGCGGGCCACAGCGCCACCGAAGCCGCGGGCCTGGCGGGCTTCCCCAGCTACGAGAGCCTGCGCCGCGCCTTCGCCCGCCATCTGGGCCTCTCCCCGACCCGCTACCGGCAGCGCTTCACGACCGCCCGGCAGGAGGGGGACGCCGGGGCGGCCGCCTCGGGGGCATGACCGTTTTCGAGGGGTTGTCGGCCATCGGGGAGCGGCGGGCGGTGCGGCCCTGGACGCATCGTGGAAAGCGCAGGCAGGACGCCCCACGAGCCGAGGCAGGAAGCCATGACCGAGACCATCGCAGGTGTGACGATCCCCGACAGCGCCCTCGCGAAGGAGGCGACGGGGCTCATCCGTGACACCACCAACGAGCTGATCTACCACCACTCCCGCCGGGTCCACCTCTTCGGCAGCCTCCAGGCCAGGGCCCGCGGCATCGAACCCGACCCCGAACTCCTCTACGTCGCGGCCCTCTTCCACGACACCGGGCTCATACCCCCGTACCGCGGCGACGAGCAGCGCTTCGAAATGGACGGCGCCGACCAGGCCAGGGCGTTCCTGCGCGAGCACGGCGTCGGGGAGGCGGCCGCGGACACCGTCTGGACGGCCGTCGCCCTGCACACCACGCCCGAGGTGCCCTACCGGATGGCGCCGGTGGTCGCGGCGACCACCGCGGGGGTGGAGAGCGACGTCCTCGGGCTGCATCTGGCGAACCTCACCCGTGAGCAGATCGACGCCGTCACCGCCGCCCACCCGCGCCCCGACTTCAAGCGGCGCATCCTCCAGGCGTTCACCGAGGGCTTCAGGCACCGCCCCGACAGCACCTTCGGCACCGTCAACGCGGACGTCCTCGAACACTTCGTGCCCGGCTTCCGGCGGGGCGACTTCGTCGACGTCATCCAGAACTCGGCCTGGCCCGAGTAGCCGCACGCCCCAGGCAGCCGCCCTCACTCCGGGCAGCCGCCCCCACCCGGCCCGTACGCCTCACGCGCCCGCGCGCGCCTCCACGCGCCCCCGACGCCAGGACAGCAGCGTGAGCACCGCGCCCGCGCCGTATGCGCAGGCGGCGACCACGGCCGACAGCCGCAGCCCGGTGAGCAGGCCGCCAGGCCCCGAGGCGAGGGCGGCGAAGAGCGCGACCCCGACGGCGTTGCCCACCTGGCGGGCCACGTTGAACACCGCCGCCGCCACGCCCGCGTTGTGCTCCGGCGCCGCCCGCACCATCGCCGCCGTCGCCGCGGGGACCGCCGCGGGCAGCGCGAGACCCGTCGCGAGCAGCGCGGGAAGCAGCGCCCCATAGGGGCTGTCGGCGCGCACGAGGAGCCAGCCGAGGAAGCCGAGCGCCCCCAGGGACAGGGCCGCCGCCATGACCGGGTACGGGCCGAAGCGCGCGGTGAGGCGCCCCGACAGCGGCGCCACCACGACCACCGCGCACACGGCGGGCAGCAGCGCGAGCCCGGCGCCGAGCGCGTCGTAGCCGCGGGTGTTCTGGAGGTAGAGGGTGGCCAGGTAGAGCATCCCGTAGTAGCCGAGGTTCAGCAGGACGCCCACCGCGGCGGTCGGCGCGAACCCGGGCGCGCGGAACAGCGAGGGGGCGAGCAGCGGCGGCCGCGCGCCGTCAGCGCGCTGCTCCACGCCCCGTTCCGCCAGTACGAACAGTCCGAGCGCGAGCACCGCGACCGCCCCCGCGCCGAGCACCGGGGCGGCGGCCGGGCCCCGGGTGCCGGCCTCGTTGAGCGCCGCGGCGAGCGCCAGCAGGCCCGCGAAGCCGAGCACTTGGCCCAGCGGGTCGAGGCCGCGCCCGCCCGCGCGCCTGGGCGCCGCGGGCACATGGCGCAGCACGAGGGCGGCGGCGAGCGCCGCGAAGGGCACGTTGACCCAGAACGCGGCGCGCCAGTCGAGCCCCGCCACCAGCAGCCCGCCGACCAGCGGCCCGGCCGCGAACGCGATGCCGGAGACGCCCGCCCAGACGCCGAGCGCACGCGCGCGCACCGCCTGGTCCCGGTAGGCCGCGGTCAGCAGCGCGAGCGAGGTCGGTACGAGCAGCGCGCCCCCCGCGCCCTGCGCCAGGCGCGCGCCGATCAGCGCCGCGGGCGTGGGCGCCAGCGCGCAGCCGAGCGACGCGAGCGTGAAGATCCCGAGCCCGGCGAGGAACACCCCGCGGTGCCCGAGGCGGTCCCCGAAACCGCCGCCCATCAGCAGCAGCGCCCCGAAGACCGCGCTGTAGCCGTCGACCGCCCAGGCCATCTGCGCGGGCCCCGCGCCCAGCGAGTCCCGGATGGCGGGGACGGCCACGGTGACGACGGTGACGTCCAGCATGACGAGGAAGTAGCCGAGGCTGAGCGCCACGAGCGGCGGCCACGCGGGCCGCCCACGCGCCGCCCCGGAATCCGCTGCCGCCGCCGCGCGCCCCGCTGCCGTACCGGTCGTCGTCCGCATGAGGGCATGGTCGATGACGAACGGTTGGGCGACGGCCGAAGTGTCGCCGCGGGGGAGGTGGTTCCCCTCGCGGGGCAGGTGGGCGGAGCCTCGCGGGCAGGTGGTGGCGCCCTGCGGAGCAGGCGGCGGAACCTCGCCGACCGGTGGCGGGCCCCTGCGGAGCAGATAGCGGACCGGGCGCGCACTCCACCCGGCCTCGCCTGGAGCCCCCGGCCCCGTACACCCCCCGGTCAGGACCTCTTCTCGTAGCACCGCCAGTTGCCCCCGCTGTTGCGGTGCGCCGTGACGACCACTTTCTGGTACTGCCAGCCACAGACGAGCTTCATTTCCACGCCCGTCTCGCATATCCACGTACGAGATCCCTCGGGCCTGCTCGTGACGTCGGCGCTGTCCTTGAAACGGCGGGCGCAGTACCCGTCCATGTCCTTTATCCCGCCGAGCCTGCGGTCCTTCTCGGTGTAGCAGACACCGCTGTGCGGGTCTTTGGAGCCGAAGGCGATATGCGCGCCTTTCATGCCGTACTGCCAGTCACAGGCGTCACCCAGGTTAATCCGCGCCTCGCAGTTCTCAATGCTTCCGCTGTCGAATCCATAGGAATCGCAGTAGCCGGCGACGTCCACGCCGCCCAGGTCGCGCTCCGCCGCCGGGCTCGACCACGGCGCCTTCATGAAGTGCCCCGCCACCAGGAGACCCACCGCGGCCAGGACGGCCGCGACGACCGCGAGCACCACCCTGGTTTGCTTGCTGCTGTTGCTGAGAAACTCGCCGATCTTGCCCAGCGCGTCGAATAACGACTGGATCAGAGAAAATGCGTTGCCCATGACGCTTCCGACCTCTTCCCGAGGCTGGAGACGGGAGATGGCGGCTCCATGTCCCGCGCTCGCGAGGTGCTGGATGGTATCCGTCCCACACATTCCTGACAACGCAAATTCGGGCCAGCGGAACAGGCGCCGGTGCCGCATCCGCCGAATTCCCGCGCAACCCACCTGTCTCCGGGCGCGGAGACGGGAAAGGAGGGGCGATTCGCGACGGGTGGTGTGCGGGAGACGCCCCGTCGGCGCGGAGTCCGGCTCACGCTGCTCGACGCGGGACCCCGGCGGAGGCCGAGGCGTTCCCGGCGGAGGTGGCCGCGCCTGGCGAGGCCGACTCGTCGGCTCCCGGAGACGGCCCGGCGCCAGGCGCCCCGGCCACCGGACGGCGGGCACCCCCGACCACCGGTGCCGGTACCGGCACCAGAACCGGGCCCACCGCCCCCGCACCGCGCCCACCACCGCCGATCACACCCACCACACACAAAAGCCCAGGTCAGACACACCCTGACCTGGGCTTCCCAGAGCCCCCTGTCGGATTCGAACCGACGACCTACGCATTACAAGTGCGTTGCTCTGGCCATCTGAGCTAAGGAGGCAGTGGCAGCAGTGTAACCAGGTCGGGAGGGGTGGCGGAGGAGAAAAAAGGGGAGTGTTCATGGGCTTGAAGTAATGACAGAACGTGTGAACGACAGGTAGCGTCCGTGTATCCGGTTCACCCATGTGGACCAGACCACTGGGCCCCGTGGGACCGTCCGCGGGAGCCTCCTTTACTCGGATCGTCCGGCACGTTCCTGCCGGTGAAGGGGTTCTGCCATGGCAACTGTTTCCTTCGACAAGGCCACCCGTATCTACCCGGGCTCCGAGAAGCCCGCGGTCGACGGCCTTGAAATCGAGATCGAGGACGGCGAGTTCCTCGTCCTGGTCGGCCCCTCCGGCTGTGGCAAGTCCACGTCGCTGCGGATGCTCGCGGGCCTTGAGGACGTCAACACCGGCTCCATCCGCATCGGCGAGCGCGACGTCACCAACCTGCCGCCGAAGGACCGGGACATCGCCATGGTGTTCCAGAACTACGCGCTCTACCCGCACATGACCGTCGCCGACAACATGGGCTTCGCGCTCAAGATCGCGGGCGTGCCGAAGACCGAGATCCGGCAGAAGGTCGAGGACGCAGCCAAGATCCTGGACCTCACCGAGTACCTCGGCCGCAAGCCGAAGGCGCTCTCCGGCGGTCAGCGCCAGCGTGTCGCGATGGGCCGCGCCATCGTGCGTGAGCCGCAGGTGTTCCTCATGGACGAGCCGCTGTCGAACCTCGACGCCAAGCTCCGTGTCTCCACCCGCACCCAGATCGCCTCGCTCCAGCGCCGCCTCGGCATCACCACGGTGTACGTCACCCACGACCAGGTCGAGGCCATGACCATGGGCGACCGGGTCGCGGTGCTCAAGGACGGCCTGCTCCAGCAGGTGGACTCGCCGCGCAACATGTACGACCGCCCCGCGAACCTCTTCGTCGCCGGCTTCATCGGCTCCCCCGCCATGAACCTGGTCGAGGTCCCGATCACCGACGGCGGCGTCAAGTTCGGCAACTCGGTCGTGCCGGTCAACCGCGAGGCGCTGGCCGCCGCCGCGGACAAGGGCGACAAGACGGTCACGGTCGGCGTGCGCCCCGAGCACTTCGACATCGTCGAGCACGACGGCGACGACGCCAAGACGCTCAGCAAGGACGCCCCCGCGGGCCTCGCCATCAGCGTCAACGTCGTCGAGGAGCTGGGCGCCGACGGCTACGTCTACGGCAGCGCCGAGGTCGGCGGCGACACCGAGGACCTGGTGGTCAGGGTCAACGGCCGCAAGGTCCCCGAGAAGGGCACCAAGCTGCACGTCGTGCCGCGGGCCGGCGAGACCCACGTCTTCGCCACCTCCACCGGCGAGCGCCTGAGCGACTGACCGGGCAAGGCCGCGCCCGGCCGGTGCCCCGCGCACCGGTACGCCACCGGCCGCACGGCACGGCTGACACGCCGTCCGACAGCCCTCAGCGGAGCCCCGCGTTTCGGCGCGGGGCTCCGTCATGCGTTGCCCAACACTCCATGGTCACGGGCCACTTCGGCGGCCCGGCGTCAACGGGCCGCAACGTTTTTGGCGGTTGGCGTCCCTCGACAGGGTGACGAAATGTCGCCAAATCATCACTGGCCGCTACTCTCACTCGGGTGACGCACTTCGACAAGCCGCTGCCGCGGCGCGGCCCGACCCTCCGGATCGGCCGCACCCTCGCCTTCGTTCTGCCCGTCGTCCTGGTGCTGTCCGGGACCCTCGCGGTCACCCGAGTCAACTGGACAGGCGACGCCCAGGACTCCGTGCTGGCCACGTCCTCCAAGCAGGTCTCCGAGCGCGCAGAACCGCGCGCGCCCCAGGACCTGCTGCGCGACCGCCTCCTGCTCGAACTGAGCGAGAAGGACCCGGGCGTGGCGCTCACCCACCTCCAGCGCGAGGTCGACCGCAAGCCGTCCCTCGCCCGGCACTGCGCGTCCATCGCCCGCGCCCTCGGCCGCGCCGCCGTGCGCGCCTACGGGCCCACCAGGGCCCAGTCGTTCGCGCGGCCCGTGTGCGACACCAGCTTCGCCACCGGTGTCGCCACCGAGCCCGCCTGACCGGGGCGCTCTCGTCCCGGGCCGTGGCCACCGCGCGGCCGCCCTCGCGCGGTGGCCACGGCAGCTCCCCGCGGCGCCTCCCCGGGCGCCGTGACCGCCCTCCCGGGCAGGCTCCCGTTCTCCCGGCAGGCCCCCGCCCCCCGGCTAGGCTCCCTCCGCGGGGCTCTCGGGGCGACGCAGCAGCGCGGTCCAGAGAAACGATTCGCCGAAGTACGGGGAGTCCACGGGCTCCTCGTGCATCCTGCGCAGCTCGACCTCCTCGAAGCCCTCGAAGATCCAGCGCAGCTCCTCGGGCGTGTAGGCGAGACCGCCGTGCAGCCTGCCGTCCCGGTAGAAGTCGGCATCGGGCAGCTCCGAGCCCATGGCCCCGGCCGCGAAGCAGGCGAGCGAGAGCTGACCGCCGGGCGCCAGCACCCGTTCGAGCAGGGCGAGATAGCCGGGGCGGCGGTGCGGCGGCAGATGGTGGAAGCAGCCGGAGTCGTGCACGAGGTCGTACGGCCCGTCGAGCCCGGCGGCAGTGAAGGCGTCACCGCACACCCACCGCACCCGCGCACCGGCCCCGCCCGCCTCCGCGGCCCGTTCACGCGCCCAGTCGACCGCCTTCGGCGACAGGTCGACGGCGTCCACCTCGAAGCCGGCCCCGGCCAGGTAGAGGGCGTTCCTGCCGGGCCCGCAGCCCAGTTCGAGGGCGCGGCCCGGGGCGACGAGCCCCTTCTCGACGTACGCCACCAGGCTCTCGTCCGGCTTCGCCACGAAGAACGGCACCGGCTGCGCCCGGTCCCGGTAGAAGCCGTCCCACCAGGCTCCGGCGCGCGCCGTCCAGCGGTCCGCCTCTGGCGCGAAAAGCCCGTCGAGCAGCCTCAGTACATCCTCCATCGTACGGACGTCGCGGTCCATGTCCGCCCCCTTTCGACACCCGGAAGCGTACCGAGGCGGCCGGAAAAAGCCCAGGTCAGATGGCATACCGCGGTGCGGCGGGGGCGGTGGGCGGCGGTGTCACGGCCGTGCTCGGGGGTGTCGGCCCCGGGCCCGTGGAGCGGGCCGGTCGGGCTCCAGGGGCCCCATCAGCCCCCGGGAAGGGGCCAGTTCCGGCCGCGCGAGAGCGGGTTTCCGTACGGGCGCCGCGAGCGCCGCAGCGTCCGCACGCCCGGCACGCCCCGCACCCCCGCACGCGCAGGCGGGAGGCCGCACGACCCGCGCGGCACGAAGCCCCCGTACGCCCCAGACGCCCCGCGCACGAAGCCCCGTACACCCCGCCCGTGATCCGGACGCCCGCACGCACGCCCCCGCGGAGCCCCGGCGTGTGCGCCCGCGCGGAGGTGGTCTCAGCGCCCCAGGGACGCCAGTTCCCTGGCCGCCTGGGTGAGGTCCTTGGCGGTGTCGATCGCCCGCCAGTACGCGCCGTGCGGGATGGGGTAGCCGGCGAGCCGCCTGGTCCTGGCGAGGCCGGGGAACGTGGTGCGCTCGTGGTCGCCGCGGTCCGGCAGGGCGCCGGTGAACTCGGCGGAGAACACGTACACCCCGGCGTTGATCAGATAGGGCGACGGGGGCGCCTCGATGAAGTCGGTGATGTGCCCGAACGCGTCCGTCTCGACCGCGCCCCAGGGGATGCGGGGCCTGGCGAGCGCGAGGGTGGCGGTGGCGGCGCGCTCGGCGTGGAAGGCGGCCATCTCGCGCAGGGAGAACCGGGTCCAGATGTCGCCGTTGGTGGCGTACCAGGCGCCCTCCGCGTCGGGCAGGTGCGCGGCGGCGAACTTCAGCCCGCCGCCGCGCCCGAGGGGCTCCTTCTCGACGACGGTGGTGACCCGCAGCGGCAGCTCCGTGGACTCCAGCCACTCCCCCAGCACCTCGGCGAGGTGCCCGCAGGACACCACCGCGTCGGTGACGCCCTCCTCGGCGAGCCAGGCCAGTTGGTGGCCGATGATCGGCACCCCGGTGCCGGGGATCTCCACCATGGGCTTGGGCCGGTCGTCGGTGTACGGGCGCAGCCGCGAGCCCTGGCCTCCGGCGAGGATGACGGCCTGGGTGGGTGCGGGGGCGGCGTGGGGATCGGTCATGCGGGCACCCTATGCGCACCGCCCGCCCCCGCCGCCATGCCCCGGCCCCACCGTGGCCAGGACCGGGACCGGGACCGGGGCCGACTCCTGGCGGCCGGGCGGGGGTTCAGCCGAGCAGCCCGCCCACCAGGCTCCCGGACTCGTCGCTGCCGCCGCCCCCGGAGGACGACGTACCGCCCGTGGGGCCGCCGGTGCTCGTACCGCCGCCGGTGCCTCCCGAGGACGGGGGGGCGCCCCCGCCCCCGGTGGAGGACGGCCCCGAGGTGGCCGCGGGCGCGCCGGGCGGCGCCTGCTGGGCGGGGGGCGGCTGCCCCTCGGTGCCCTGGGTGGCGGCGGGCGGCGCGCCCGCGTCCGTACCGGCGGTGGCGCCCGCGGTGCTGTCCGCGCTCGGGGTGTCCGAGGCGGTCGGGTCCGCCGACCTGCCGACGTCGGGCGAGGACGAGGCGGAGGGGCTGTTGCCGCTGCCGCCGTGCCGCTTGCCGGACTCCCGGGGCAGCGGGGAGCCGGGGAGCTGGTTGTGGGGGGCCTCGCCAGGCCCCGGCACGGTGACCCGGTCGGCGTCCCGCACCGCGCCGCCGAGGACGGCGCCCGCGAGGAAGGTCAGCCCGACGACCAGCCCCGCGATCAGCGCGCCCCTGCGCAGCACCCGGCGCCGCAGCTCCCACAGCTCGGCGCGGGGGCCGAGGGTGCGCCACGCCTCCGAGATGAGCCGCCCGTCGGCGGAGTAGACCGGGGCGCCCGCGATCACCAGCGGGGACCAGGCGGCCAGGTAGATGATGTCGGGCGCGTCGTAGACGGGGACGGACTTCCAGCTCACGGTGAGGATCAGCGCCGCCGACAGCAGCGCCCCGATCACCGCCGCGACCCGCTGCCAGAGCCCGAGGATGGTCAGCACGCCCACGATGACCTGGAGGAACGCGATGGTGAGCCCGGCGCCCACGGGGTGCTGGAGCGCGAAGTCCTTGAGCGGTGTGGCGAGCGCCCAGGGGTGCAGGGAGTTGAGCCACTTCACCATGGAGCCGCGCTGTCCGCCGTCGAAGTAGACGGGGTCACAGAGCTTGCCCATGCCCGCGTACACCGAGATGAGGCCGAGGAAGACCCGCAGCGGCAGCAGGACGACGCCGAGGTTCATGCGGCGGCCCGGGTAGTACGCGTGCCGTACCCCGTCGCGCCTGCGGCCGCCCTCGCGCTCGCGGCCGTCGTGGGGGCCGCCGACCTGGGCGACCTCCTGGGTGTCGTAGCCGTCGTCGTACGGCTCGCCCGCGGCCTCGTCCGCGCCCTCCGGCGGGTCGTACGCGCCGACGGCGGTACGCATCTTGGGCAGCAGCCGGGTGCCGCCGCCCGGCGCGGTGCCGGGGGGCGGCGGGGTGCCTGCGTCGATGCGGGGGATCACCTGGGTGGCTCCTGGATCACCGGACTCCGCGGAGTGCCGCACCCCGGTGGTCCGCACGGCCTGGAGCAGTCCCGTGGCCCCCGGGTCGCCCGGCGCCGACCTGCCGCTCCAGACGACCGGGGCGCGCCGCCGCCCGGCCGGTGGCCTCGCTCCCACACGCGCGGAGAGGGGCTGCCCGGCGGCGGGGAGCCGCACGCGGAAGCTCGCGTGGTTCACGATGACCTGCGCCGGATCGCTCGGCACCTTCACCATGCTCAGCGCGGGAACGTCGTCGAAACCCGACGGGCGCTCCCCCGTGGGTGTGCGGGGTGTTCTGGTGTCCACACTCATCTAACCGAGTGATCTGTGTTTAGGACACTGCCTGACGGCGCCCGATGTGTCCGGGCCCCGTCAACCGCCACCAAGCCTCCCGAACCCCCGGATAACCCCGAAATCGCCCGTATCGCGGGCGCCTGGGGAGCGGGGGTACGGGAGCGCGGAGGTGCGGGGCGCGAGAGCGTGAGGGCCCGGTGGCCCGGGGAGCAGCGGCCCGGAGGCGCCGGGGTCAGTCGCGGCGGCGCGCCGCCTCGTAGAGCACCACGCCCGCCGCCACGCCCGCGTTCAGCGACTCGGTGCCGCCTGGCATCGGGATGCGTACGCGCGCGTCGCAGGTCTCGCCGACGAGCCGGGACAGGCCCTTGCCCTCGCTGCCGACCACGATAACGACGGGCCCTTCGAGCGCGTCCAGGTCCCGCAGGTCGGTGTCGCCGTCGGCGGCGAGGCCCACGACGAACACCCCGGCCTTCTTGTACGCCTCAAGGGCGCGCGTCAGATTGGTGGCGCGCGCCACCGGGGTGCGCGCCGCGGCGCCCGCCGACGTCTTCCACGCGCCCGCGGTCATCCCGGCCGCGCGCCGCTCGGGCACGACGACGCCGTGGCCGCCGAAGGCGCTGACGGAGCGGACGACGGCGCCGAGGTTGCGCGGGTCGGTGACGCCGTCGAGGGCGACGATGAGCGGCTGCTGTCCGGCGTCGTGGGCGTCGGCGACCAGGTCGTCGGGGTGCGCGTACACGTAGGGCGGGATCTGGAGCGCGAGGCCCTGGTGGTTGAGGCCGCCGGTCATCCGGTCGAGTTCGGCGCGCGGCGCCTCCATCAGGTTGACGCCGCCGCGGTCGGCGGCCGCCTTCAGGGCCTCGCGCACGCGCTCGTCGTTGTCGATGAACTGCTGGACGTAGAGGGTGCTCGCGGGCACGCCCTCGCGCAGCGCCTCCACGACGGGGTTGCGGCCCACCACCAGTTCGGAGCCCTGCCTGCCGCTGCCGCGGCGCTGCTGAGGACTGTTCCCGGAGCGCTTGGCCTTGGCCTGGGCGATACGGTTCTTCGCGTGTCCCTTGCGCATCTCGGCGGGGGGCGTGGGGCCCTTGCCCTCAAGTCCGCGGCGCCGCTGGCCGCCACTGCCGACCTGCGCGCCCTTCTTGCCGGACATGCGGCGGTTCTGAGCGGCCATCATCTACCTGTCTCTGTCGTGTCCGCCGTGGGCGGGCTCGTGGTTGGTCCTTGGTCCCGCCCGGCGTCGCCGCCGGAAGGGCGTCCGCCGCGCGCGGGGCGCGGGCGGGGGGTGGCCGGGGCGCCCTCTCGAACGCCCCGGCGCGTGGTTTCGCCCTCAGCGCGGCCCGAGGGTCCAGCGCGGGCCCTGCGGGCTGTCCTCGATGACGAGGCCGGACTGGCCGAGCTGGTCGCGGATCGCGTCCGCGGTCGCCCAGTCCTTGCGGGCGCGCGCCGACTCGCGCTGCTGGAGCACCAGGCGCACGAGGGTGTCGACGACGCCGTGGAGGTCCTCGCCGCGGTCGTTCTCGCCCGACCAGTGCGGGTCGAGCGGGTCGAGGCCGAGGACGCCGAGCATGGCGCGCACCTCGGCGAGGCGGGCGATGGCCTCTTCCTTGTCGTCGGCGGCCAGCGCGCTGTTGCCCTGGCGGACCGTGGTGTGCACCACGGCGAGCGCCTGCGGCACGCCGAGGTCGTCGTCCATGGCCTCGGCGAAGGACGGCGGCACCTCGTCGGCCGGCCGTACGGCCTCGCCGGCCTTCTCGGTGACCCGCTGGACGAAGCCCTCGATCCTGGCGAACGCCGACTCGGCCTCGCGCAGCGCCGCCTCGCTGTACTCGATGGTGGAGCGGTAGTGCGGGGTGCCCAGGTAGTAGCGGAGCACGATGGGGCGCCAGCGCTTGACCATCTCGCTGATGCGCACCGAGTTCCCGAGCGACTTGGACATCTTCTCGCCGCTCTTGGTGACCCAGGAGTTGTGCACCCAGTAGCGGGCGAACTCGTCGCCGTACCCCTTGGCCTGGGCGATCTCGTTCTCGTGGTGCGGGAAGACCAGGTCGATGCCGCCGCCGTGGATGTCGAAGACGCTGCCCAGGTACTTGTGCGCCATCGCGGAGCACTCCAGGTGCCAGCCGGGCCTGCCGCGGCCCCAGGGCGTCTCCCAGCTCGGCTCGCCGGGCTTGGCCGCCTTCCACATGGCGAAGTCGCGGGTGTCACGCTTGCCGGTCTCGTCCTCGGCCGCGGGCTGGCGCATGTCGGCCAGCTCCTGGTTGGAGAGGGCGAGGTAGTCGGGGAAGGACGCGACGTCGAAGTAGACGTTTCCCTCGGCCGCATAGGCGTGACCGCGCTCGATCAGGACGCGCATCATCTCGATCATTTCCGGGACGTGCCCGGTCGCGCGGGGTTCGTACGTGGGCGGGAGGCAGCCGAGCGCGGCGTAGCCGTCGTTGAACGCGCGCTCGTTCTCGTATCCGATCGCCCACCAGGGGCGGCCCTGCTCCGCCGACTTGTTGATGATCTTGTCGTCGATGTCGGTGACGTTCCGCACGAACGTCACCTCGTAGCCGCGGTGGGCGAACCAGCGGCGCATGATGTCGAAGTTCAGTCCCGACCTGATATGCCCGATGTGTGGCACGGCCTGCACGGTGGCGCCACAGAGGTAGATCGAGACACAGCCCGGCACGAGCGGGGTGAAGTCACGGATCTGCCGGGCGCCTGTGTCGTACAGCCGAATAGTCACCCCACCAGGGTAGTGGGCCCTGGGGGGTGGTGTGTTATTCGAGGCACGGGTAACGCGTGGCACACGTAACGCGCGCGTGAACGTGCGGACTCCCGGCGAAGGGCGCGGCGCGCCCCCGCGGGTACGGCCCGCTCAGAACACCAGCGCCGTGGCCACCGCCGCGAGGCCCTCCGCCCTGCCTGTCAGGCCGAGGCCGTCCGTGGTCGTCCCGGAGACCGAGACGGGGGCGCCCGCGGCTTCGCCGAGCGCCCGCTGTGCTTCGGTGCGCCGCTTGCCGATCTTCGGCCGTACCCCGATCACCTGGATGGCGATGTTGCCGATCTCGAAGCCCTCGGCGCGCACGATCCGCGCGGCCTCCGCCAGCAGCGTCGTACCGGAGGCGCCGGACCACTCGGGCCTGTCGGTGCCGAAGTGGGCGCCGAGGTCGCCGACGCCCGCGGCGGAGAACAGGGCGTCGCAGGCGGCGTGCGCGGCGACGTCGCCGTCGGAGTGGCCGGCGAGGCCGCGGCCCGCGTCCCCTGGGCCGTCCCAGAGCAGCCCCGCGCACCACAGCTCCCTGCCGTCCTCGAAGGCGTGGACGTCGGTGCCGATGCCGACCTTGGGCAGCCGGGCGGCTGGCTCAGTAGCCATCGTTGACCCTCCTGCGCGCGAGCACCGCTTCCGCGAGTACGAGGTCGAGCGGCCGTGTCACCTTGAACGCCTCCTCGTGTCCCGGCACCAGGACCACGGGCTCGCCGAGGCGCTCCACAAGACCGGCGTCGTCGGTGGCGCCCTCGCCGTCCACCGGCGCGTTCTCGTGGGCGCGCAGCAGGGTGGCGCGGTCGAAGCCCTGGGGGGTCTGCACCGCGCGCAGCCTGGCGCGCTCCGGGGTGGCGACCACCGGTTCAGGATCGCCGGGGGCGGCCGGGGCGATCTCCTTGACAGTGTCGGCGAGCGGCAGCGCCGGTACCACCGCGGGCGCGCCCGCGCGTACGGCGCCGATCACGGCGTCGACGGTCTCGACGGGGACCAGGGGGCGGGCCGCGTCGTGGACCAGGACGATGTCGATGTCCTGGGGCAGCGCTTCGAGGCCGCGGCGCACGGACTCCTGCCGGTTGTCGCCGCCGGGCACGACGAGGAAGTCGGCGCTTCCCCAGCCCTCGCCCGGCGCGTTCGCGGGCAGCGCGTAGGTGTCGAGGAGGCTCTTGACCTCGGGCGCGCCGTCGGGCGGCGCGACCACGACCACCAGGGTCACCGAGCGGGACGCGGCCAGGGCGCGGGCGGCGTGGATGAACATCGGCATGCCGTTCAGCGTCCGCAGCGCCTTGGGGGCGCCGGGGCCGAGGCGGACGCCCCGTCCGGCGGCGGGGATCACGGCTGCGGTGCGGTCGCGGGGCGGCGCCGGGCGCGAATCGTCAGTCATCGGTTCCGTTCAGGTTTGTACGCTCGGGCGGGATGGGTATGGCCTCAGCGTGCCGGGCGCGACGCCTTGACCGGACCCTTCCGTGACACTGGTCGAGCGAACTGCCCGAGCCCGGCACGCCATCGGCTTCGGCCGGTGAAGCGTGGAGGCAGGGACCGGCGCGTTCGCCGCGCCGGTGTGTGACCAGCGGCACCCCGCGGTGTGCTGTTCTTCCGCGGGTCAGCATCTCAGGATTCGGCGTTGTTCGGCACGGTCGGCGGGGAAACCCGGAGAAAACGGCGAGAGCCCAGGGGAAGCCGTCGGCAGCGCCGGTTCACGCATGCGCGCACGCGTGCCGCGCGTCCTGCGCGCAGCGCGCCTCCGCCGGGCCCGCGGTCCTCGACGACGAGGGCGGCGGGGGTTCTCCCGGGGCGTGGCGGGCGCCGTTTTATCTGCTTGAGCGGGCACCGACGCCCTGGATACGATCCCGACCGTCCGCGGGCATCAGCGCGCGGACAGCGCTTCGGGCCCGTCCGCCGCGGGCGTGCGCGCCGTACGTACGCGTGTGGCGATGGGGACCGCCGTGGCCGAGGGGACTGCGCCGCCCTGCGGGGACCCCGCGTCCTATGACGGGGAACACACGCGAGGGCGCGCCCCTGCACCGCGGGTCAGCCTCCGGGGAGCGGCGTCCGAGGAGGCGGGCATGCAGTCTTCCGACATGCCGCGGCGCCCGGTGACGGCAGCCGCATGGGCGGCGGGCGTCGTCGGGCGCCTCGGCATAACGGGCGTCAGGACGCGAGGACCTCGTCGAGCAGGGCCTCGGCCTTGTCTTCGTTGGTGTTCTCCGCCAGGGCCAGCTCACTCACCAGGATCTGCCGGGCCTTGGCCAGCATCCGCTTCTCACCTGCGGAAAGGCCACGCTCACGCTCACGGCGCCACAGGTCACGCACGACCTCGGCAACCTTGATGACGTCGCCGGACGCGAGCTTCTCCAGATTTGCCTTGTAGCGACGGGACCAGTTGGTGGGCTCCTCGGCGTACGGCGCGCGCAGCACCTCGAAGACCCGGTCGAGCCCGTCCTGACCGACCACATCACGCACGCCGACGAACTCCGCATTGTCCGCTGGCACACGCACCGTCAGGTCGCCCTGGGCAACCTTCAGCACCAAGTAGGTCTTGTCCACGCCTTTGATCTGACGAGTTTCGATTGCCTCGATCAGCGCGGCCCCGTGATGGGGATAGACCACGGTGTCGCCAACCTTGAACGTCATGTGACAGGTACCCCTTCCGTGGCTATCCAGGGTAACACGAGAACGCCGTCTACTGAATGGCGTTTTCGCAGGTCAGGGCATATCTCGGGGCTTGACAACCACGAGCGTGACGTGCTGGGCAGGGGTCCGTTCCCCGGGAAGCCGCAGGTCGGAGTGGTTGCGCACGGGACGGAGGGGGACTTCACGGAAGGGGGTCCCCGTTCGAGAACCGGAGCGAAACATCCCGGTTTGTCGGATTCCGTACGGGGGACTTACGCTACTCCGTTCGGTGATCGCTTCGGCATCCCCGGCTTTCCTGAATTGATCACGGCCCCCGGTTGATCAATTCTCCACCCCGTACCCGCATTCTTTACCGAAATTACTATTCCGCAGCGCGCTTTCGCCCTGCTGAAGCGCACCGCGCGGGGTCGGGGAAGCGGTGGCGGAAGCGGTACGCGAACCGCCGTCCCCCGGGAGGCCCGGGGGACGGGAGGAAGATCCGGAGAAACGTTGCGGTGAACACCGCCGGGCGCGGCGCGATCCGGCCATAGACGGGGGCGCCCGTCCCTCAGGCCCTGTTCGCCGGGCGCGGCGGGCAGGGCGGGTCGGGTGCGGCGGCGAAAGGGCGGGTCGGTAATGTGAGGGCGCCCCTGGCGGCCGTGACGGCCGTCTGCCGTTACGCCCTCGTCCAAGGAGTGCCGTCGCCGTGCGTCTCCCGAAGTCTGGTCGCGGCGCTGCCGTCGTCGCCGCCCTCGCCGTCCCGCTCCTCACGCTGACCGCCTGTGGCAGCGGCAACAACGCGCAGACGCAGGAGATCAAGCCGGACAACGCCGCGGCCACCGTCGGCACCATCAAGGTGCAGAACGCCACGGTCGTCACCGGGCCGCAGCGCGACCCTGAGGGCCCCGCGGCCGTGGTGGCCACCCTGTTCAACAACGGCGACACCGCCGAGACGCTGGCAGCCGTCACCGTGAAGGGCGTCGCCAAGCCGGCCGAGCTGAGGCCCGCCAAGGGCTCAGGCAAGGTGACCGTCCCGGCCCACGGCTCCGTGGTGCTCGGCGGCAAGGGCAACGCCACGGCGGTGCTCGCCGGGGGCACGGGAGCCGTCAAGGACGGCGCGGCGCAGCCCGTCACCTTCCTCTTCAGCAAGACGGGCGCCGTCAGGCTTGACGCCTTCGTGAACGAGGGCAGGAGCTACTTCAGCGCGTGGGGGCCTTCCGAGACGCCCTCGCCGAGCACGCCCGCCTCCGAGTCGCCCTCGGGCGACGCCTCCGGCTTCCCGTCGGACGGCCCGTCGGGCTCCTCCTCTGGCAGCCCGTCGAACGGCGCCTCGGGCGAGCCGGGCGGCGGCGCCGCGAGCGACAGCGCCTCGGGCAACCCCGCGGGCGACGGGTCAGGGGACACCGGCGCGGGCAACGGCGGCGACGCCATCGGCAGCGGGCAGTAACGCGTCACGCAGCCGATGCGCGCCTCACGCGCGTGGTCACGCGCACCTCACGCGCGTGATTGAGACCCGCGGGCTCGTACGGCCCGCGGTGGCCGGGCGCGCTCGGTGCGGGCATACGAAAAGGGCGGGCCTGGCGGGGCCCGCCCTGTTTGTCAGTACGCCACCGCTCCGGTGGCACCGCCGCGGCCGCCGTGGCCCCCTGTGGACCTGGCCGGGCGGATGGTGCGGCCTACGGCTCGAACTTGTAGCCGAGGCCACGGACCGTCACCAGGTACCTGGGGGCGCCCGGGTCCGGCTCGATCTTGGCGCGCAGCCGCTTGACGTGCACGTCGAGGGTCTTGGTGTCGCCCACGTAGTCGGCGCCCCAGACCCGGTCGATGAGCTGCATCCGGGTCAGGACCCGGCCCGCGTTGCGCAGCAGCATCTCCAGCAGGTCGAATTCCTTCAGCGGCAGGTCCACCTTGGAGCCGCCGACCGTCACCACGTGCCGGTCCACGTCCATGCGGACGGGGCCCGCCTCCAGCGCGGCGGGGGTGACCTCCTCAGGCTCGCCGCGGCGGCGCAGCACGGCGCGGATGCGGGCGACCAGCTCCCGCGAGGAGAAGGGCTTGGTGACGTAGTCGTCGGCTCCTATCTCCAGGCCGACCACCTTGTCGATCTCGCTGTCCTTGGCGGTGACCATGATCACCGGGACATTGGAACGGCTGCGCAACTGCCGGCAGACCTCGGTGCCGGGGAGCCCGGGCAGCATCAGGTCGAGCAGGACGAGATCCGCGCCGTTCCGCTCGAACTCGTCGAGTCCGTCGGGTCCGGTCGCCGAGATGGCGACTTCGAAACCCTCCTTGCGGAGCATGTAGGAAAGAGCGTCGCTGAAGGACTCCTCGTCCTCGACGACGAGCACTCGGGTCACGGAAGGACCTCCGGGGCAGGAAATGATTCGTACGGGGGTGAGGGGGACGTGCGGGACGCCGCCGGGACGGCCGTCCCGGCGTGCTGCCCGCTCTCGCCGCTCTCGTCGTCGAGGTCGTCGAGTCCCGTGGCCGCCTGGCGGGGCGCGCGGTCGCGACCCGCGCCCGCCTCCGGCAGCCGCAGGGTGAAGGTGGAGCCCTGTCCCTCGGTGCTCCACACCGTGACCTCCCCGCCGTGCGAGGCGGCCACGTGCTTGACGATGGCGAGGCCGAGCCCGGTGCCGCCCGTCGCGCGGGAGCGTGCCGGGTCGACCCGGTAGAAGCGCTCGAAGACGCGCTCCTTGTCCTTCTCCGAGATGCCGATGCCCTGATCGGTCACGGAGATCTCCACATGGGCCGCGCCGCCGGGCGCGGACACCCGCCGGGCCGCGATCCCCACGCGGGTGCGGGCCGGGCTGTAGTTGACGGCGTTCTCCACGAGGTTGCCGAGGGCGGCGGCGAGCTGGCCGCGGTTGCCCCAGACCCGCAGGTCGGCGGCGCCACCCGAGGTCATCGTGATCTCCTTGGCGCCCGCCTGGTGGCGGCACCTGTCGATGGCCTCCGCGGCAAGCTCGTCGACCCTGACCGGCTCCGCGTCCTCCAGCGGGTCGTCGTTCTGCACCCGCGAGAGGTCGATCAGCTCCTGGACGAGGCTGGTCAGCCTGGTCGCCTCGACCTGCATACGGCCGGCGAAGTGGCTCACCGCGTCGGGGTCGTCACTGGCGTCCATGACGGCCTCGGAGAGCAGCGAGAGCGCGCCGACCGGGGTCTTCAGCTCATGGCTGACATTGGCCACGAAGTCGCGGCGCACCGCCTCGATGCGGCGCGCCTCCGTCAGGTCCTCGACGAGCAGCAGGACGAGCCGGGAGCCGAGCGGCGCGACCCGCGCGGAGACCGCCAGGGCCTCGCCGCGGCCGGTGCCGCGGCGCGGCAGGTCCAGCTCGACCTGCCGTATCTCGCCGTCCCTGCGGGTCTCTCTGGCCATTTTCATCATCGGCTCGACCGCAAGTTTTCCGCCACGCACAAGGCCGAGGGCGTAGGCTGCGGAGCTGGCCTTGACGACGGCGTCGGCCTCGTCGAGGACGACGGCGGACGAGCGCAGTACGGACAGGACGGTGTCGACCCCGGGCGGCAGCACGGGGTCGGTGTGCAGTGAGGTGCGGGTGGGCCGCTTCTGGTCGCGCTCGCTCCAGTGGAACGCCAGCGTCGCGACGGCGCCGGTGCACACCCCGGCGATCGCCGTCGCTGCGGCGACCGCCGCGTTCACGTCCATGAGGCCAGGGTATGGGTGCCGCGGCGCTTGCCCACAGCCGTCCGGGTGTCACCTCTGACACTCGTCGCCCAGAGTTCACCTGGGGGACAGTGGTGGTTCATTTGGGGTGCCGGAACCCGTCGCGTACGGGACGGAGCGTGGGCGGCGCGGGACACGGGCCACGGCGCGGCCCGGGACGACGCGCCACCAGGAGAGGAGCCGGAAGGCGCCACCCGTGCGACGGGGGCGCCCGAGCGGCGCGGCAGGCGGCCGGCGCAGTCGGCGGAGAGAGGGACGGACCAGATGCGGGACGCTTACCACGAGGAACTTGACTCGATCGGCGAGTCGCTGGTCGAGATGGCACGGCTCGTAGGGTCGGCGATCGGCCGCGCGACCACGGCCATGCTGGACGCCGATCTGAAGCTGGCCGAGTCGGTGATCGCCTCCGACCAGAAGGTCGACGACCTCCAGCACGACCTGGAGGCGCGCGCCATCGCGCTGCTCGCCAGGCAGCAGCCGGTCGCGACGGATCTGCGGATCGTCGTGACCTCGCTCAGGATGAGCGCCGACCTGGAGCGCGGCGGCGACCTCGCCCAGCACGTGGCCAAGCTGGCCAGGCTCCGCTTCCCCGAGCGCGCGGTCCCCTACGACCTGCACGCCACCATCCTGGAGATGGGGCAGCTCGCGCAGCGGCTGATGGCGAAGGCCGCCGAGGTCATCATCACCAAGGACGTCGACCTCGCGATGCAGCTTGAGCAGGACGACGACGACATGGACATGCTCCACAGGACCCTGTTCACCCATCTGATGGACGACCGCTGGAGGCACGGCATCGAGACCGCGGTCGACGTCACGCTTCTGGGGCGTTACTACGAGCGCTTCGCCGACCACGCGGTGTCGGTGGCGAAGCGGGTGGTGTACCTGGTCACGGGCGAGCACGCGGACGAGATCCAGCCCGAGATCGAGGTCGTCTCCGAGTAGCGGGGGCCGCGGCGGACGGGCGCGCGCACCGGCGCGCCCGGGGCCGTACGCGCCGCAGGGGCGGGCATCGCGCGGCGGTGCGCGCCCCTCTGCGCCGTTGACGCGCCCGTTACGGGGGCAATCCAATGGATGGTGGCAATTGCCGTGCTCCGACGGCGGCAGTCGCCGCGCCCCCGCACCGCCACGCCGCGCCCGCCGCGGCCGTCGCCCGGCGCGGGGCCGAGCAGAGTCGCCGCGTCTTCGAGGAGGACCCCATGGCCGAATCCCCGACCCCCGACACCGCGCAGCAGGAACTCTCCCCCGAACCCGCCAGGCTCCCCCTGCTCGGCGCCTGCGGCTGCGGCCCGAGCTGCGGCTGCGGCTGCCAGTCGGGGTCCCCGTGCCGCTGCGGGGCGAGCTGCGGCTCCGCCGGTCGGTGAGGGGGGCGACGGTGGCGTGATCCGGGCGGCGTCCCGGGGGCGCCGCCGTGCCGTGCCCCGCAAGGCGCCGGGGGCGCCCGTACCGTCGCGGCTGCGCCGCTCGCGCGGGAAGCCGGAGCGCGCCTCAGCCCCGACGGGGTGCGGCTCGGCCCGGACGGGGCCGGCTCAGCCCGGATACGGCGTGGTCTCGCGTGCCGACCTGAGTGCTGCCGCCCACCAGGCGAGCTGGGCGAGCAGCGCCTCGGCGTAGCGGGGCGCGTCGGGGTCGAGCGGGCGGCCGTCCCGCCAGGCGGTGGGGTAGTTCGGGAAGGCGAGGCCGTCGCGTACCGTCACCGCGTGCAGCTCGGTCAGTACGTTCTCCAGGTGCAGCACCGCGTGCCTGCCGCCCGCCGCGCCGCCGTAGCTGACGAAGGCGACGGGCTTCGCCGTCCACTGGGTGAAGTGCCAGTCGATGGCGGCCTTCAGCGAGGCCGGATAGCTGTGGTTGTACTCGGGCGTGACGACGACGAAGGCGTCGGCCCCGGCGAGCGCCGAGGTCAGGGGCGCGAGCGCGGCCGGGCGCGGATAGTCGTCCCCCGCGTGCTTCGGCGACTCGGCGGGCAGCGCCTGCGGTACGTCGAAGTCCGCCAGGTCCACCACGTCCACGTCGAAGCCCCCGTGGGCGCGGGCCTGCCCGGCGACCCAGGAGGCCACGACAGGGCCGAACCGCCCCTCCCTGACGCTCCCGACGACGATCACCAGCTTGTGCGTGTGGTCCATGTTGTCCATGCGGCCACTGTCACCAGGGCCGCGGGCGCGGGCCAGACCGCCGTCAGGCTGGCCCCCGCAGGGCCACGCTGTGCCGAAGGCGGCGTCCTATGCTCGCCCCATGGGCACGCCGTTGGGTGACTTCATCCGGGCCAAGCGGGACAGCATCCAGCCCGAGTCGCTGGGGCTGCCGGAGCGCGGCCGCCGCCGCTCGCCCGGGCTGCGCCGCTCCGACCTCGCGGTACGCGCCGACATCAGCGTCGAGTACCTGACCCGTATCGAGCAGGGCCGCGACCGCAACCCCTCGGTCGCGGTGGTGAACGCGCTCGCCGACGCGCTCGGCCTCGCCCCCTCGGAGCGCGCGCACCTGCGCTACCTCGCCAAGATCACCGGCGGCGAGTGCAAGGCGCACCCGGGCCCTGTGCCGCCCCGCCGCGAGGTGCGCGAGCCCGTCCTCGCGACGCTGCGCCTGCTGGAGCCGGGGATGGCCTATGTCACCAACCGGCTCGGCGACATCCTCGCCCATACGCGCGCGTTCGCGTCGGTGGCGGAGGGCACGGGCCTCCTCGAACCGGCCGTGCCCAACCTCACGCGCTACGTCTTCACGGACCCGCGGGCCCGCGCGCTCTTCCCCGACTGGGAGCGCGTCGCCGACGAGCGTGCCTTCGACCTGTGGCTCGGCCCCGCGGTCGAGAACACCGAGTGGTTCACGGCGCGGCTCGCGCCCGAGGCGGGCCCCGAGTTCACCGAGCGCCTGCACCGGCCCCTGGTCCCGGGCAGGGGCGTCCTCGCACTCGACCACCCCGCGGGCCACGGCCTCCGTTACGACCGCGAAGTCCTCGAACTCACCGCCGACGCCCAGCAGATCGTGGTGTTCCACCCCGCCGACGAGGCGACCGCCCAGGCCATGCGCCGCTTCCACACCCCGAGGACCGAGGAGCCCACCGGCGCCGCCCCCGCGACGGCCGCCCTCCGCGCGATCTCGTAGAACGGGCTGCGCGGGAGCCGGGTGTGGGGGAGGGTGCGGGACATGGACAAGGTCACGGACGGCGCGTTCACGGGCGCGGACGGGGATACGAGCGCGGCGGGCGAAGGGGGCGCGGACACGAGGGTGCGCGCGGGCGCGGACCCCGGGGAAGGCGCGGGCGTGAACGGGGGCGCGGGCCCGGAAGAAGGCGCGGTCGTGGCCGAGACCAGGCGGCCGAGTGTCGACGCCGACACGGTCCGCGCGCTGTTGCGCGAGCAGCATCCGGACCTCGCCGACGCCGACGTCCACTCCACGGTCACCGGCTGGGACAACCAACTGTGGCGCCTCGGCGACGACCTGGCGGTACGTGTCCCCCGCACCCCCCGCGCCCCCGGCCTGCTCCGCAAGGAGAGCGCCTGGCTGCCGTCGCTTGCGCCCCTGCTGCCGCTCCCGGTGCCGACCCCGCTGCGTACCGGAGCGCCGTCGGCCCGTTTCCCCGGCCCCTGGAACATCGTCCGCTGGGTGCCCGGCACCCCCGCCGACCGCACCCCCGTCACCCGGGGCGCCGACGCGGCCGACCGGCTTGCGGCGTTCCTGCGCGCCCTCCACGCCCCGGCGCCCGCCGACGCCCCCGCGGGCGGCGGGCGGGTGGCGCCGCTGCGCACCCTGGCCGGGGCGTTCGAGCGGTGGCTCGGCGAGGTATCCGGCCTGTTCCCCGACACCACGGCGGTACGTGAGCTGTGGCGCAGCGCGGTCGAGGCCGACGAGTGGCGGGGCGCGCCGGTGTGGCTGCACGGCGACCTCCACCCCGCGAACGTCACGGTGCGGGACGGGACCCTCGCCGGAGTGCTCGACTTCGGCGAACTCTGCACGGGGGACCCGTCGGCGGACCTGGCGGCGGCATGGCTGCTGCTGCCCGCGGACGCGGTGGCGCGCTGCCTGGACGCCTACGGGCCGCCCGACGAGGCGACGGTGCTGCGGGCGCGGGGCCGGGCGCTGCTCCAGTGCTTCGCCCTGGTGTCGATCGGCGAGGCAGGCGAGCGCGGGCTTCCCGGCGGCAAGACCACCTGGGGCCACGCGGGCCGCGCGGCACTCGCCCGCCTGCTGCCCGACGCCCCTCCCGCCACGGCGACGTAAACCCACCCGCCGGGGCCGCCGCCCACCGGGGGCTCTGTGGTGCGGCGCCGGGGACCTTCACTCGCTGCGGGCGGCGGGCGACAGCCGGGCCTCGCCCGCGGCGAGGTGGTCGAGCTTGGCGCGGGCGTCCGTGCCCGCGCGTGGCGCGTAGACGACGACGCGCAGGTTCGAGCCCTGGGTGACGAGGGTGTCGGAGTCGAGTGCGATGTCGCCGAGTTCCGGGTGCTCGACGGTCTTGCCCGCGCCCTCGTGCTCGGCGACGGTGCCGAGGGCCCACAGCTCGCGGAACCTGGGCACCTCCCCGAGCCGTTCGAGCAGTGCGGCGACGTCGGGGTCGTGCGGGTAGCGGCTCGTGGTGGTGCGCAGGTCCGCGACCATGGACTCCTCGAACTCGGCCCGCTCCCGAGGCGTGTAGCGGACCCCGGTCGGCTCGCCCCTGAAGTAGCGCAGCAGCGTGTTGCGGCCGTCGCCGAGGACCGGCGCGGGGTCGCCGAAGACCGCGGCGAACAGCGCGTTCCAGTGGAGGAGTTGCCAGGTGGCGTCGTACACGGCGACGGGCGCCCCGGCGAGCCGGTCGACGATGCGGTACACGGTCGCCGGGATCATCCTCGGCACCCGGTCGGGGTCGGCGGCGTGCCCGGCGAGCCGCAGCAGGTGCGCCTGCTCCTCGTCGGTGAGCCGCAGCGCGCGGGCGAGGGCGGCGCAGACCTGCGCGGACGGGTTCGAGCCGCGGCCCTGTTCGAGCCGGATCACATAGTCGACCGAGACGCCCGCGAGACAGGCCAGCTCCTCGCGGCGGAGCCCGGGGGCGCGGCGCTGCCCGTGGGCGCCGAGACCGGCCTCGGCGGGGTCCGTCCGGTTCCGCCAGGTACGCAGGGCGGTCCCGAGCTGGTCCATGCGGCCGACTGTACGCCGCCCGGTCCCGCGGTGCCTGGTACAGAACGTCCCAGGAAGAACGCGCGCTCCCCGCGTGCGGCGCGGCGGTGCACGGTGGTGGCCATGACCGACACACTCACCCTCGGCGACGACCTGGAACTCAGCCGCATGGGATACGGCGCCATGCAGCTCGCGGGGCCCGGCGCGTGGGGCCCGCCGCGGGATCGCGGGGAGGCCGTGCGGGTGCTGCGCACCGCCGTCGACCTGGGCATCACGCATCTGGACACGAGCGACTACTACGGGCCCGCCGTCACGAACGAGATCATCCGCGAGGCGCTGCACCCGTACCAGGACGGCCTGAGGATCGTCACCAAGGTCGGCTTCCGCCGCGGGCCCGAGGGCAGTTGGGACCCGGCGCCAGACAACCTCCGCGAACAGCTCCAGGACAACCTGACCCGCCTCGGCCTCGACGTCCTCGACGCCGCCAACCTCCGTGTCGACGGCACGGGTTCGGTCGCGGAGTCCTTCGGCGCGCTGGTCGAGGCGCGGAAGGAGGGCCTGGTCAGGCATATCGGGCTGTCGAACGTGACCCCGGAGCAGATCGCCGAGGCCCGCGCGATCGCACCGATCGTCTTCGTGCAGAACCTGTACAACTTCACGCACCGCACCGACGACGCCCTGATCGACAGCCTGGCCGCGGACGGCATCGGCTACGTGCCGTTCTGCCCGCTCGGCGGCTGGAGCCCCCTCCAGTCGGCGGTGCTCGACGAGGTGGCGGCCGACCTGGGCGCCACCCCGCACCAGACGGCCCTGGCCTGGCTCCTCCACCGCTCCCCCACCATCCTGACCATCCCCGGCACGTCATCCGTATCCCACCTCAAACAGAACGTCGCCGCGGCCCGGCTGCGGCTCCCGGAGGAGGCCGTGGAGCGGTTGAACGGCCTGGGAAGCTGAGGCCCGCGGTTCCGAAGACCGTCCCGGCACACGAAAAAGCCCCCCGCCGCGCACCGTTCGCGCGGACGGGGGGCTTGATCGCGTCGCGTTACTTCTTCTTCCCCTGGTTCTTGACCGCCTCGATCGAGGCTGCTGCCGCGGCCGGGTCGAGGTAGGTGCCGCCCGGGTTGAGGGGGCGGAACGAGGCGTCGAGTTCGTAGGACAGGGGGATGCCGGTGGGGAGGTTCAGGCCCGCGATGTCCGTGTCGGAGATGCCGTCCAGGTGCTTGACCAGGGCGCGCAGGCTGTTGCCGTGCGCGGCCACCAGGACCGTCCTGCCCGCCAGCAGGTCGGGGACGATGCCGTCGTACCAGTACGGCAGCATGCGGCTCACGACGTCCTTCAGGCACTCCGTGCGCGGGCGCAGCTCCGGGGGGAGGTCCGCGTAGCGCGCGTCGGCGAACTGGGAGTACTCGGAGTCGTCCGCAAGCTCCGGCGGCGGGGTGTCGTACGAGCGGCGCCAGAGCATGAACTGCTCCTCGCCGAACTCCGCCAGCGTCTGGGCCTTGTCCTTGCCCTGGAGGGCGCCGTAGTGGCGCTCGTTCAGCCGCCAGCTCCGGCGTACCGGAATCCAGTTCCGGTCCGCGGCTTCGAGGCCGAGCTGCGCGGTGCGGATGGCGCGCTTGAGGACCGAGGTGTGGACGACGTCGGGCAGCAGGTCGGCGTCCAGCAACAGCTCACCGCCGCGGACCGCCTCCTTCTCGCCCTTGTCGTTCAGGTTGACGTCCACCCAGCCGGTGAACAGGTTCTTCGCGTTCCACTCGCTCTCGCCATGACGGAGCAGAATCAGCTTGTACGGTGCGTCGGCCATGCCCCCGAGCGTAATGGACCCCGGTGAACGGCCGGTGCGGCGGCAGGCGTCAGCGCGCGGCCGGGCCCGCCGCGATGCGCTCCGCCACCAGGCGCCCGCGGTTCGGGCAGCGCGTCTGGTCCTCGTACGAGCAGTTCAGGCCGCTCTCGATGAACTTGAGCGACGCCCGTTCCGCCGCGATCCGCGCCCGCAGCCGGCCGGCCTCGCGGCGCAGGATCTCGTGCCGGGCGGCGCGGTCGACGGTGGCGGCGAACAGGCTCCCGATGGTGTCGAGGCCGAGGCCCGCCTGCTTGTAGAGCAGGATCTCCGCGACCCGCGCGAGGTCGTCCGCGCCGTAGCGGCGGCGCCCGCCCGCGTCCCGCGCGGGACGCAGCAGCCCCATGGTCTCCCAGTGCCGCAGCACGTGCGTGGCCAGGCCGAACCGTGCCGCCAGCGCGCCGATGCCCAGCGCGGCGCCCTCGTCGCTTGACTTCATGCCGACATTAAGTCGCAGCCTGGCGCCCATGTCCAAGAACCGGGAAGCACAGCGAGAGAACCAGGAAGCGCCCCGAGCGGTGGAGGAGCCCCGCCGCGACACCGCATCGCTGCTGGCCCTGCTCGACGCGACGGACCTGCGGCCCGACATGGCCGGGCTGCGCGCCCGCTCCTACGAACTGCTCTCCCCCGCCCCAGGATCGACCGTCGTGGACGTCGGCTGCGGCGCCGGGCGCGCGGTCGCCGAGCTGGCCGGGCGCGGGGTCCGCGCGGTGGGCGTGGACCCCGACCCGGGGATGCTCGCGGCGGCCGGGACGCGCTGGCCCACGGCCGAGTTCCGGGAGGCGGGGGCGCTCGCGCTGCCGTTCGCGGACGGGAGCGTGGACGGCTACCGCGCCGACAAGGTCTTCCATGTGCTTGAGGAGCCCGGGCGCGCGGTCGCGGAGGCCAGGCGCGTCCTGGCACCCGGCGGCAGGATCGTCCTGGCCGGGCAGGACTGGGACGCCTTCGTCATCGAGGCGGACGACGCGGCGCTCACCCGTACCCTCGTCCGCGCGTGTGCCGCCCGCCTCGGCTCGCCGCGCGTGGCACGCGGGTACCGCAACCTGCTCCTCGACGGCGGCTTCGACGACGTCACGGTCGAGGTGCACCACCATCTGTTCACCGGGAACGCGGCGCTGCCCCTGCTCGCCAGGATCGCGGACGGCGCCCGCGCGGGCGGCGCGGTCGGGCGGGGCGCGGCGGACGGCTGGCTCGCGGAGCAGCGGCGGCGCGCGGAGGCTGACCGCTGCCTGCTCGCCCTGCCGGTCTTCGTGGCCGCGGCTTTCGCGCCCGTCTGACGGCTCCGTCCGGCGGGCGGGGGCGGCGGGGTTGGAACGGTCTCGCGTTTCGGTTGGGTGCGCGCCTTGCGGTGTGCTTGCCGCGCTGCGTTTCGGCTGGTGGTTCCTCAGCAGCCTTGCGGTTCGGCGGGGGGCGATCAGTCGAGGGACCGGCGTGCGGGATCGGCGTCCTCCTGTGCCGACAGGAATGCCACGACCGCCGCTGTGAACGCCTCCGGGGCCGCGTCGTGGACCAGGTGTCCGACCGGGATGGTGACCATGTGTCCGCCGGGGATGAGGCGGGCCAGTTCGGCGACGCCGGTCTGGGGCACATGGCTGTCGGGTCCGCCTGCCACCACGAGGGTCCTGGCGGTGATCCGGCCGAGCCGCTCAAGCCAGCCGGGATCGGGCCGGTCGATCTGCCGCCTGACGGCAAGCACCATCTCCCAGTCGAAGCCGAGGTCGCCCTCCGGCCTGGTGGGGGTGCTGGGCTCCCGGGGCCGGGGCGTCGACACGTCCTCCAGGACGAGCCTGCTCACCCGCCGCGGCCGGTCCTGTGCGAGCAGGTACGCCACGATCCCGCCCAGGGAGTGTCCGATCAGGTCCACGGGGCCCAGTTCCAGCGCGTCCAGGAAGCGCAGCACATCGGCCCGCATGAGTTCGAGCGAGTAGTCCCCCGGCCAGTCGCTGCGGCCGTGCCCACGCAGGTCGAGGGCGTACACCCGGCGGATACGGGCGAGGTCGGGGGTCACGGACTCCCAGTCGGCGGCGCCTTCGCCGAGCGCGTGGAGCAGGACGAGCGGCGGGGCGTCCCGCGGTCCCGACACCCGGTAGGCCAGGCGGGGCCCTCCCCCATCGACCAGGCGGTGATCAACCATGTCCGGAGGATATGCAGCGCGGCCCGCCGTCGGAACGGCGTTCACTCGCGGCCGAACCGCCCCACGGCCCTCCGGCTCCCCGGCCACACGGCACGGCCTGCTCCACCACACCCGGCCAGGCCGTGACCGGTGCCCGGCCGACGGTGGTTGTCGGCGGTCCGGCATGATGCCGGGATGAGTACCATCGTCGAGTTCTTCGCGGCCGCGGATGACGCGTCGGCGGCTCTGGCCCTCAGTGCCGGGCCGCAGCCCGGGTCCGAGTCGCTCTCCTTCGGCAACTTCGACCCCACGGAAGCCGTGGTCGAGTGGGAGTGCCTGCTCGTGGGCGGCAGCCCCGACGAACTCGTCGCGGCTGGTGAGCCCCGTCTCGTCGGCGGCGAGTACGACGGCGGGGGCGTCGTACTCGCGCTCTCGCCCCGGCTGTCCGCCGCACTCGCCGGGGCCGGGCGGGCGGCACTGCGGGACGCCGCCGCCGCGTGGTCCTCGCAGCGGGCGGAGTACGGCGAGGTCATCGACGGGGAGATCGCCGAGGCGATCCTGACCGAGCTGGCCGATCTCGTCAGCAGCGCCCGGGGCCGGGGCGAGGGCGTCTACTGCTGGGTCGCGTAGGGGCCGCGTCCTGGACAGGACGGAACAGGACGGAGCAGGACCCTCGGAAGCAGGACCGCGGGCGGCGCCGCGGTGGCGGTGCCGGGGAGGACGCGCGGGGGGCACTCCGACGGGCACGGTGCCCGCGAGGTCGTACGGGGGCTACTCCGACGGGCGCTGGGTCAGGTGGGCGAACGCGGCCAGGTTCCGCGTGGACTCGCCGCGCGAGACGCGCCAGTCGTACTCCTTGCGGATGGCGGAGGCGAAGCCCAGTTCCAGCAGGGTGTTGAAGCTGCCGTCCGCGGCTTCGAGCACCGAGCCGAGGAGCCGGTCGATCTCCTCCTCGGTGACCGCGGCCAGCGGGAGCCTGCCGGTGAGGTAGACGTCGCCGAGCCGGTCCACGGCGTAGCTGACGCCGTAGAGCCGGAGGTTGCGTTCGAGGAGCCAGCGGTGGACGGCCTCGTGGTTCTCGTCGGGGTGCCTGATCACGAACGCGTTCAGCGACAGGGTGTGCCTGCCGAGGCGGAGCGAGAGGGTGGTCGAGAGCTTGCGGGTGCCGGGGAGGGTGACCACGTAGTGCCCCTCCTCCGGGCTGTCCCACTCAAGCTCGGCCCCGCGCAGGGCGCTCTCCAGCACGGCACGGGGGTCGGGGGACGCGTCTCCCGTATCTCCTGTATCGGCGGTGGTCATACGGGCGAGCGTACCGGCGAGGGGCGGGAGCGGCAGGGGGGCGGGGCGCCCCCGGGGGGCGAACAACTTCTCCGCGGCCGGCTTCTCGCCCGTGATCGACTGGGTGGTGCACACACACGCACAGCCCGACCTCTTCGTCTCCCTGCTCTCCCGCCTCTCCGGCCGACAGGTCCTGTTCGTCGTCCTCGCCCCCGGCCGACGGGTCCTGTTCGTCGCCCTGGCCCCCGGGCCCCCGGGCTGCTGCGGCCACCGCTACCCGGCGGCCGAAGGCGCCTGCGCCGCCCGTGCGAGTGCCGAGTCGTAGGCCCCGACCGTCGCCTCCGCCGCCGCGTCCCAGCCGAAGGACCGTGCGTGGCGGGCCGCGGCGGCCCCCAGACGGGCCGGGAGGCCCGCGTCCTCCGCGAAGGCGCGCAGTACGCGCGCGTACCGCGCGGGATCGTGCCCGTCGACCAGGAAGCCCGTGACCCCGTCGCGCACCGCCACGGGGAGTCCGCCGACGGCCGCCGCTATGACGGGTGTGCCGGTGGCCTGCGCCTCGACGGCGACCAGTCCGAAGGACTCGCTGTACGACGGCATGACCAGCACCGACGCCGCGCGGAACCAGTCCGCGAGATCGCTCTGGCGCACCGGCGGCTGGAAGCGCACCACGTCGGAGAGCCCGAGCCTGGCCGCCAGCTTCTGCATGCCCTCCGGCTTGGCGAGGCCGCTGCCACTGGGGCCGCCGACGACGGGGACCACGATGCGGGAGCGCAGCGCCGGACACTGGTCGAGCAGGACGGCGACGGCGCGCAGCAGCACATCGGGGCCCTTGAGTGGCTGTATGCGGCCCGCGAAGAGCGGAACGAGCGCGTCCGCCGGGAGCCCGAGGCGCGCCCTGGCGGCGGCCCGGCCGTCCCCGGGGCGGAACACGTCGAGGTTGACGCCGGGGTGCACCACGGAGATCCTGCCGGGTTCCGCGCCATAGTGGCTCTCCAGGTCGCGCGCCTCCTCCGCGGTGTTGGCGATGAGCCGGTCGGCGGCGCGCACGATGCCGGTCTCGCCCGCGACGCGGTCGGCGGGCTCCGGGGTGTCGCCGTCGGCGAGCGCGGCGTTCTTGACCTTGGCCATGGTGTGCATCGCGTGGACGAAGGGCACGCCCCAGCGCGCCGCGACCGGCCAGCCCGCCTGTCCTGAGAGCCAGTAGTGGGAGTGCACCAGGTCGTAGTGGCCTGGCCGCTGCGCGGCCCACGCCTGCATCACGCCGTGCGTGAAGTCGCAGAGCTGCGCGGGCAGCGCCTCCTTCGCGAGCCCTTCGTACGGCCCCGCGGCCACGTGTCGTACGAGGACACCGGGGGTCAGCTCGACGACGGGGGGCAGGTCGCCCGCGGTGGCCCTGGTGAAGACCTCGACCTCGGTGCCGAGGGCGGCGAGCCGCCTCGCCAGCTCCACGATGTAGACGTTCATGCCGCCCGCGTCGCCGGTGCCCGGCTGGTGCAGGGGTGAGGTGTGCAGGCTGAGCATCGCCACGCGCCGTGGCCGGCGCCGGGGCGACCCGGGGGTGGCAGGGGCGGCCGTCCCCTCGACGGGGCCTGTCGCACAGTGACTCACCTGGGGTCCTCCTCGCTGCCGGGTCGGACGGGCGCTCACGCGCGCGGGACGCACGGGCACCCCTCGGCTGAGGGGCGACTCGGCGTCCTGAAGCCGTCAACGCCGGAACGGCGGCGTCCATTTCCTGTTTGCCGAAACATTGCCCGGCACGCCTCAACCTTTGGGCGTGATGTCCGCCACCTTCCGGGCACGCGCGCGTTATGCGGCGCGCCGCCCACCTCTTTAAGAGGCTCGCGAGGCGTGGCTCCATGAGGCTTGCGAGGCGTGGCTACGAGGCTCGCGCCCATGAGGTTCCCGAGGCGTGCCTTCATGAGGCTTGCAAGACGCGCCGTCCGCCCCTCCCCGCGGCCCCTACGCTGACCGGCATGGTTTCCCGTACCCCGCCCCGGCCGGTGGGCTCTGCGACGCGCGGGACCACCCATCCCAACCGGCTGCGGCGCATGGACCGCTGGATAGCGGCCGTGCACGGGCCCGTGCTGCGCCGCGCCGCCGAGCCGGTCGCCGTCGACCTGGGGTATGGGGCCGCGCCCTGGACCGCGGTCGAGCTGCTGCTGCGGCTGCGCCGTACGGCGCCCCGGGTGCGGGTGGTGGGCGTGGAGATCGACGCAGGGCGGGTGGCCGCGGCCCGGCCGTACGAGCGTGAGGGGCTGACCTTCGGGCGGGGCGGCTTCGAGGTGCCGCTGCCGGGGGCGCCGCTGCTGATCAGGGCCGCGAACGTACTGCGCCAGTACGACGAGGGCGAGGTCGCGGCGGCCTGGGAGCTGCTGCGTGCGCGGCTTGCCCCCGCGGACCCGGTACGGGGCGCGGGCGGGGGGCTGCTGGTCGAGGGGACCTGTGACGAGATCGGGCGGCGCCATGTGTGGGTCGCGCTCGGCCCCGAGGGCCCACGCACGGTGACGTTCGCGACCAGGCTCGTTTCGCTCGACCGCCCCTCCGACCTCGCCGAGCGGCTGCCGAAGGCCCTCATCCACCGCAATGTGCCCGGTGAGCCGGTGCACATGTTCCTGCGCGACTTCGACCGCGCCTGGGCCGCGGCGGCCCCGTACGCCTCCTACGGCGCCCGGCAGCGGTGGATCGCGGCAGTACGCGCGCTGACGGCGGACTGGCCGGTACGGGACGGGCCCGCGCGGTGGCGGCAGGGCGAGGTCACGGTGGCGTGGGAGGCGCTGGCACCGCGGTGGTGAGGGGCGCATCGGCGGTGCGGGGGGCGGCCCGTCACGGAGTCCGTGGGCGCGGCGGCCGGGTGAGGCGCCGCAGGGTGACGGCGGTGGCGGCCACGAGGCCGACCGCGATCAGGGCGGCGGCCCGCATCGCGGCGGCGTAGGCGTCGGCACCGTGCCGTGAGCCGAGGACGGCGTAGAAGACGGTGCCGAGGACGGCGACGCCCGCCGCGGACGCGAACTGCTGGGCGGTCGTCAGGATGCCGGAGGCGGCTCCGGCCTGGTGCGGCCGTACGAGGGCGAGCGTGATGCCGTTGAGTGCGGGGAGCACGAAGCCGTTGCCGACGCCGACGAGCGAGAGCGCGCCGATGACGACGGGCAGCGCGACGGAGCCGCCCGCCACCGCGAGGGCCACGGCGAGCAGCCCGAGCCCTGCGGCGATGAGGACGGGTCCGAGCAGGACGACGAACGGGCCGTAGCGGGCGGTGAGCCGTCTGCCGGCGATCGACGCCACCGTGAAGAGCACGCCCATCGGCGCGAACGTCAGCCCGGCCGCCACCGCGCTCTGCCCCTTGCCGCCCTGCAACAGCAGGGTGAGCGTGAACATGAAGCTGCCGAAGTAGAGGTAGAAGGCGACCCCGGCGAGCAGGCCCGTACGAAACGGTGGGCTGGCGAACAGCGACAGTTCGAGCATCGGGTTGCCGCCGCGGCTCCCGAGGCGGCGCTGCCAGGCGACGGCCGCCGCGCCGAGCGGGACGGCGGCGGCCAGGCAGGCCCAGGTCCACGGCGCCCAGTGGGTGCCGCGCCCCAGCGTCAGCGGTATCAGCAGCAGGGCGAGCGAGCCCGCGACACCCACCGCGCCCAGCGGGTCGGCCGCGCCGCGTACGGCCCCCGTACGGGAGGCGGCCCCGCCGCTGCGTGGCAGCACCCGGAGCGCGAGCAGCGCCGCGACCACGCCGACGGGGGCGTTGAGCAGGAAGATGATCCGCCAGCCGAGCCCGAGGACGTCGGCCTGGAGCAGCGCACCGCCGAGCACCTGCCCCGCGAGGGAGCCGATGCCCCCGGTGGCGCTGTACCAGGCGATGGCGCCCGGCCGCTCCGCGGCGGGGAAGACGGCGGTGATGGTGGCAAGCGCCTGGGGCACCATGGCGGCCCCGGCCAGCCCCTGGAGCAGCCGGAACACCACGAGTGAAACGGGGCCCGCGGCCACGCCGCACAGCACGGAGGCGACGGCGAAGGCCAGCATGCCCGCGACGAACAGCCGCCGGTGCCCGAAGAGGTCGCCGAGACGCCCCCCGGTGATCATCCCGCTCGCGTACGCGAAGGCGTAGCCGCCGACGATCAGCTCCAGGTCGGCCTGGCCCGCGCCCAGGCTCGACGAGAGCGAGGGCGCCGCGACGTTGACGACGAAGAAGTCGAACTGGGCCATGAAGACCGAGACCAGCAGCACGGCGAGGACCGGCCCGGTCCGCCGGGCCGGGGCGGCGGACGCCGGGGCGGGGGCGTGGAGGGGCGCCGTGGCGGGCGCTTCGTCGGCCGGGGCGGGCGCGCTTCCCGCTGCCGCGGCCGGGTCCTGGGAAGTCATACGCACCCCGTTCGAAGGCTGTCGCTGGTTGCCGAGGGCCGCCGATGCCTGGTCAGCGGCCGCCGATGACTATTGTGGATATTCAATATCGACTATATCCGCTACCTATGATGGCCGCATGAAGCTGTCGCAGGGGGTCGAGTGGGGGGCGCACTGTGCGGTCACGCTGGCGCGGGTGGAGCCCGGCTTGTCCCTGTCGAGGCGGACGCTGGCCGAGCGCTACGCACTGCCCGAGGCGTACCTCGCCAAGCATCTGAAGGCGATGGTCAACGCGGGACTGCTGCACGCCACCACGGGTCCGAACGGCGGCTTCCGGCTCGCCAAGCGGCCCGAGGACATCACGATGCTCGACGTGGTGGAGGCGATCGAGGGCCCGGTGCCGCGGTTCGTCTGCCAGGAGATCAGGCAGCGCGGCACGGCCGGGCTCGCACCGGAGGACTGTGTCGCGCGCTGCGGCGTGGACAGCGCCATGGAGGCGGCCAAGGAGGCGTGGCGCGAGTCGCTGCGCGGGGTCACGGTCGCCGCACTCGTCGCCCGGCTGCCGCCCGCGGCACGCGGCCCCGTCACCCCGTGACCACGCCGTCGCACGGCTCCTGACGGCGCGTTCGTCAAGGTCGGACGGGGTAGTCACCCCTTCGGGTGAAACGGGAAAAACGGGAACGGCCGTGGGGAGCCGTTCGTCGAACTGTCGGGAGAGAAACGAACGGGCCATCGCCTCCGGACGGATTCACGGGACGACGGCGACGCCCAGGGACAGGAACAGGGACACGGGACCGCACCGGCCACCGGAGCATCCGGCGGTACGACGGCACGAGAGAGCGGGCGCGACAAGCAGCGGAGCCGAGCGGCACACGAAGGCGGGGGACGCGATGGACCAGGCGCGGCGGAGAGCATCGGTGGCGGTGGGCGCGGCGTGCGCCCTGTTTCTCCTGCTGGCCCCCGGCACGGCGCTCGCGGCGCCGGGACCCCCGGCACCCGGCGGCGGCTCCACCGACACGGACCCGCCCCCCGGCGGCGATACGGCACTTGAGGCGGTCCGGCTCAAGCTGGACGGGCTCTATCACGACGCGGCCGTCGCCACCGACGCGTACAACGCCGCGGAGGAGAAGGCCAAGCAGCAGACGGCCACGGTCAAGAAGCTCCACCACGCGGTCAGCGACGGACGCGAGAAGGTCGACAGCCTGAGGGACCGCGTGGGCGCCGCCGCCCGCGCCCAGTACAGAAGCGGCGGGCTCCCGCCCGAGACACGGCTCGTGTTCAGCGACGACCCGGGCGATTTCCTCGACGGCCTGACCCGGGTCCGCCAGGGCCAGCGCGCCACGAGCGACGTCCTGCGCGACCTCACCAGGACCCAGCAGGCCCTTGAGTCCTACGAGAAGGACGCCACGGCCAACGACAGCGCGCTGAAGAAGGAGCAGAAGGCGAAGCAGAAGGCCAGGAAGAAGATCGAGAAGCGGATCTCCACAGCCGAGAAGCTCGAAGCCGGGCTGAAGAAGAAGGAGCATGAGCGCCTGCTCCGCCTGGAGAAGGAGGAGGCGAAGAAGAAGCAGGCGAGCTGGGTCGACACCGGCATACTCGACCAGCTCACGGACCAGGCGAGCCCGAAGGGCAAGAAGGCCATCGCCTATGCCACCGCCCAGCTCGGCAAGCCCTACCAGTGGGGCGCCGAGGGCCCCGCCTCCTACGACTGCTCGGGCCTCACCTCCCAGGCGTGGTCCGCCGCGGGCAAGGGCATACCCCGCACCTCCCAGGAGCAGTGGCGCCAACTGCCCCATGTGTCAACGGACCGGCTACGCCCCGGCGACCTGATCATCTACCAGTCGGACGCGAGCCATGTCGGCCTCTACATAGGCAACGGCATGATCGTCCACGCCCCGCGCCCCGGCCGCACCGTCACACTGACCGGCGCCGGATCGATGCCGATCCTGGGCGCGGTCCGCCCGGACGCGTAACCAACCGGGCGGGGCCAAAACCGGACCGTGGCCGGGCCCGGCCACGACCACCGGACCCGAGCCGCGGCTAACGGCGGACCCGGCCCACGGCGAACTCGTTGCCATCGGGATCGAGCAGCAACACCCGTCCCCCGTCACCTTCACCGGAGTCGGTATCGGTATCGGTGTCGGTGTCGGTGTCGGTGTCGCTGCCGACGCGGGTCGCGCCGAGCGAGACCAGCCGGTCCAGCTCCGCGTCACCATCGGCGCCCGCCGGGACCGCCAACTCCAGATACAGCCTGTTCCTACCCGTCTTCGACGCCACAGGAGGACCACCCCATGTGATCTTCGTGCCACCGCCGGGCGACTGGATCGCGGTCTCCTGGTCCTGGTCCCAGACCAGCGGCCACCGCAGCGCCGCGCTCCAGAAGTAGCCGACACCCTGCGTGCCGTCGCAGGCCAGCGCGCCGATGACGCCGGTACCGGCGAGGAATTGGTTCCCGGCCTCGATGACGCAGAACTCGTTGCCGTCAGGATCGGCGAGCACCACATGCCCGTCCTCGGGGCGTTGGCCCACGTCGATGTGGTGCGCGCCGAGAGCGAGGGCCCTTTCCACCGTCCGCTGCTGCTCCTCAGGGGAGGAACTTGTCAGATCGAAGTGCGACCGGTTCTGACCGGTCTTGGGCTCCTGGCTCGGCAGAAAGCGGATACGGAAACCGGCGGAGCCGGAAGACAGGATCTCGGCTCCCCCATCCGGCGGCCCGCCCGGCCTCCGGTCCGGCGGCCTTCGGTCCGGCAGTCTCAGGTCCGGCCGTTCATCCGCTCCTCCGGCCAAGTCCCAGCCCAGGACGCCGGACCAGAACCGCGCCAGGTCCCTCGGCCGTGTCGCGTTGAAGCAGATCGCGAACAGTTGACTGGTCATCCCCCGTACCCCTCCGATCCACCGACGACCGGAACGGCACGCCCAGGTCGTATCCGCCCCGTCGGCGCAGCCTAAGGCGCCGTCGTCGGACCCGTATCCGGGTTCCCGTCCGCCCGTACGGGCCCGGGCGTGCTGTCGGCCGCCACTGCCTCGGCGGCGCGGCGGAGTTGGGCGAGGACGGTGCGCACAGCGCGGCGGGCCGTGCGCTCCGGGCGGTGGAGCGCGTCGATATGGCGCCGGGCGCGCACACCGGTGAGCGGCCGCAGCACGATCGCGGGGTGCCGGCGGGCGGTCCAGCGGGGCATCAGGGCGATGCCGCCGCCCGCGGCCACCACCTCGCACACGACGGCGAACTCGTTGATCCGGTGCGCGATGTGGAGGCTGCGGTCCGCGGCGGCGGCGATGGCACCGATCGTGGCCATCAGCGGAAAGCCGTCATGGACGGTGATCCACGTCTCGCCCGCGATGTCGTCCGGGGCGAGCCGGTCCTTGGCCGCCAGCGGATGGTCGGCGGGCAGGGCGACATCGAGAGGCTCATGGAGAAGGGGGGTGACGGAGACCGATCTCGGCCAGGCCCTGGTGCGGTCGAGGCGGTGCGCGAGCACGATGTCGTACTCGCGCGTCAGCGGCGGGAACTCGTGCACCGCGACGTCCTCGTCGGCGAGCGCGAGCCGGGGCGAGCCGGGAGCGGCGAGCCCGCGCACGAGATGGGGCCAGAGTCCACCGGCGGCGCTGTGGAAGGAGGCGACCGAGACCACGCTGTCCGGCTGCTCCAGATACTCCTCGACGACGCACTTGGCGCGGGCCAGCGCGGTCTCCACGTCGACGGCCGCGTCGGCCAGGGCGCGTCCCGCGGGGGTGAGCACCAGCCTGCGGCCGTCGCGCTCGGTGAGGGGGACGGGCGTCGAGCGTTGCAGCAGCCGCAACTGCTGGGAGACGGCCGACGGGGTGACCATCAGCGCCTCGGCCGCCGCCGCGACGCTCCCCAGCTCGCCCAGCTCCCGCAGTGCCCGCAGTTGCCTCTCGTCCATCACCCCATGCTAGGCGAATGCGGTAGCGCTGCTACATGGATTATGAAGAAGGTGGTACTTGGCTTAACAGTCAGGGTCGGGCAGCGTGGCTCGCATGCCTGAAGCACGCCGTACCGATGTGGTGTTGTTGCTGGTCGCGCTGGTGTGGGGGTCCAGTTACCTCGCCGCGAAGACCGCTTCGGAAGCCGAGCCGGTGACCGTGGTGCTGTTCCTGCGCTACCTGCTCTCCACCGCCGCCGGTGTCGCGCTCGTCCTCGGCTCCCGGCGGCGCGGGCGGCCCCGGTGGACGCGGGACGAGGTGCGGGTGGGCTCGGTGCTCGGCCTGAGCCAGGCGGCCGTACTGGCGCTGGAGACTTACGGTGTGGCCCACACCACCGCGGCCAACGCGGGGCTGCTCATCAGCCTGACCCTGGTGATCACCCCACTGCTCGACCGCGCGGGCGGCGGTCGGCTGCCGCGCCGGTTCTTCCTCACGGCGGGGGTGTGCGTGGTGGCGGTCGGGCTGCTGACCGCCGGGCAGGGGCTGCACCCGCCGGGCGTCGGCGATCTGCTGGTGCTGGCCGCGGCGGTGGCGCGGGCGGGGCACGTGGCGCTGGTCGGGAGGTTCACCAGGCGGAGGTTCAGCGGTGGGCGGGCGCTGCGGCCGCTGCGTCTGACCACGGTGCAGACCGCCGTCGGCACGGTGCTGTTCCTCGTCCCCGCGGCGCCCGGGCTCCCCGCGACGCCCGGTGCCGGGGGCGCGGTCTGGTTCGAGTTGGCGTACCTGGCCGTGCTGTGCAGTCTGTTCGCGTTCCTCGCGCAGACCTGGGCCGTGCAGCGCGGGTCCGCCACCCGCGCCAGTCTGCTGCTGGGCACCGAGCCGGTGTGGGCGGTCCTCGTCGGGCTCGGTCTGGGTGGCGAACGCCTCACCCCGTTCACCGCCGCCGGTGCCTGTCTCATGGTCGTCGGCACGTACTGGGGCCAGGCCATCGAGCGGTCCCACCGCTCCCGTACCACCGCCTCGGGCACTCCCGCCGCGCGGGGCGGCGCGGCGGACGAGGGCGTGGCGGACGAGGGCGTGGCGGAAGAGGGCGCGGGGGCGGCGTCGAGGGTCTGACGGCGGCGACGGAAGCCATGCGCGGGGGCGCCCGTCCCGGTGGAGCCGGGAGGCACAGGCCCCGAGCCCGCCACGGCTTCCCGCGGGAAGCGTTCCCCCGAACCGCACCAGTAGTGACGAACGCCACCAACTCGCCGCGTGTCTCCCACGAGAGCGCCCCACACACCGCATCCCGGCCGCCCCACCCCCGGGATTCCCGGCCATCCGGGCGGCGGAGTGGCCAGGAGTGACCCGTCGCACGTGATCCACCGCACGGTTCTCCTCAGGAAGCAACCGCCCATCGGTGACGTTCGTCATTCCCAGGGGCCAGTGGCTGCCCCTATGCAGGAGGGGATGCGGCATATGCCAGTGGCCGTTTTCTGAGTGGCATTCCCCTGTGCCACCGGCACCCGCTATGGTCCCCGTCTGGCGGCGCGTCGCCTGGCGCACCGCCATGCCCTCGGGGGGAGGGAAGGAACAGACCGATGCCCGTACCCGTACCGCGGCAGAGGGACATCCCGGCCGCGGAGAGCGGTCAGGCCCAACCACAGTCCAAGACCGCTTCCATGACCGAGGAGCGCCAGGAGAGCCAGGAGAGCCAGTCACTCGGCGGTGTCACGCTCACCCTGCTGGTGATCGAGGACGACCCCGCGAGGTCGCTGAGCGTGCCCGAGCTGCTCGACGCGGCGGGCAACCCGATCCGCGTCCGCACGGCGCGCAACCTCACCGAGGCCGAGCGGCTGCTCACCGACGACGTGCACTGCATCCTGCTCGACCTGGCGCTTCCCGCGCCCGGCGGCCACCGCAACGGCCGCGGCAGGAACAACAGGACGGGCAGGACGGACAGGACGGGCAGGACCGTGAGCGGACTGCCGCGTCCAGGGGAGCCCGATCCCGAGGCCACGCCGCCCGGCGGCACCCCGGCACCGGCCACCGAGGAGTTGATCACGCTCAAGCATGTGCTGCGGATCGCGCCCCGGCAGGCCGTGCTCGCGCTGACCGCGACCGGGGACGAGGAGCGCGGCGCCGAGGCCGTGCGGGTCGGCGCGCAGGACTACCTGCTCAGGGAGGAGCTGGACGGCCGGCTGCTGAGCCGGGCCATCCGCTACGCGGTCGAGCGCAAACGCGCGGACATCGCGCAGCGGCAGCTCACCGAGTCGAAGCTGCGCGCCCAGGAGAACGCCCGCCTCGAACGCGGGCTGCTGCCGACGCCGCTGCTCGAAGGCTCGAAGCTGCGGTTCGCCGCGCACTACCGGCCGGGCCGCTCACGGGCGCTGCTCGGCGGCGACTTCTACGACACGGTCCGCACTCTCGACGGCACGGTGCACGCCATGATCGGCGACGTCTGCGGGCACGGCCCCGACGAGGCGGCGCTCGGCGTGGAGCTGCGTATCGCCTGGCGGGCCCTGACCTTCGCGGGCCTGTGCGGGGACCATCTGCTGTCGACGCTGCAACGCGTCCTTGAGCACGAGCGCGCGGACGAGGAGATCTTCGCCACGCTCTGCATGGTGGACATCGCGCCCGACGGGCAGAGCGCGTCCCTGTCGCTCGCAGGCCATCCGGCGCCGCTGGTCGCGCCGCACGGCGGGCGCCCCGAGCTGCTGCCGTACGACGACAACGGCCCCGCGCTCGGCCTGCTGCCGAACGCGCGCTGGCCGCGCCGTAAGGTGCATCTCGGCGGCGCCTGGAGCCTGATGCTCTACACGGACGGCCTGATCGAGGGCCGCATCGACGGCGGGAAGCAGCGGCTCGGCGAGGACGGCATGGTGGACATGGTCGGCCGCCAGCTCGCCGCGGGCCTCTCGGGCGAGGACCTGCTGGAGGCCGCCGTCAGCGAGGTGCGTGAACTCAATGGCGGCGAGCTGACGGACGACGTCGCCGTCCTGCTCCTCGACCGGCTGCCCTGATACCGGCCCGTGCACCCCGGCGGTCCCGGGGACCACGGCGGCCGCGGACAGGACAGCCGGCTCTCGCCGTCCCCGGTGGCTCACCGACCCCCGTTGTACGGTCCGTAGGGGCCGTCGCTGCTTGAACCGCGGCGTCCACGGCCACCACGGCCACCACCGGTGACCTCGCGGATCGCGGGCCGTACGTCCACGAAGAACACGATCGTGGCGATCAGCCCGGCGATCTGGAGGAAGAGCATCGGCACGAAGAGGTTCACCGCGACCGTGACGCCGAGGATGATCAGCCAGAACATCTTGTTCTGCTTGCTCGCGGCGCGGTACGCGTCCTCCCGGGCCACGGCCGCCATCACCAGCGCCACCACGGCGAGCACCAGTATGGCGGTGAAGAGCAGCCACATGAAGCCGCCGAAAGCCGTCATCAGCACAAGGCCCACCACCCGAGTCGAGTCATTGGCATGCATCGCTTCCGCGTGCCCTGGCCGCGTGGGTGCGCGGTCACGGGTGCGCGTCGGCGCCGGGACCGCTCGCGTGTCGTACGACACGGGCCGCACCTGCCGGTACGGCCACTCCCTCGGCGCCGGTCCTCGGCGCGTCCTGAGTCATGCGGTCAACGGCCACCGTACCCGGAGAACGGACCGGGCACTCCGATGGTGCCCGGCCGCTCCGCAGAAGTCACTCAGCGGCCGGGCGGGGCTTCTTCGCTGCGGGCTTCGCGGCCGTCTTGCGCGCCGTGGTCTTCTTCGCGGCAGGCTTGGCCGCGGGCTTCGCGGGGGCCTCCTGCTCAACGGGGGGCTGGGCGACCGGGGTCTCGTCCTTGACGACGACGGGCTCGGGCTCGACGGTCCCGGCGGCCTCGACGATCTGGTCGGCGGCCTCGCCGCGCCAGGTGCGCACGGTCTGCTCGCCGTGCTCGGCGACCTTCTCGTACGTCTCGCGGGCGCGCACCGCGTACTCGGCGGCGACGCCGACGGAGCGCAGCGCCAGGTCCTGCGCGGACTCGCCGAGCTTCTTCAGGTCGGTGTCGAAGGCGCCGACCAGCTCGGCCACCTTGGTCTGAAGGGTCTCCTGGACCTCCTTCGCGCGCGTCACGGCGAGGCCCTGGACCTCCTTCGGATCGGTGTTGCGCACGGCGTCGAGCCTGGCCGGGGCCTCGGAGCGGAACTGCTCGACGAGCCCGGGCACGCGCTTGGCCTGCTGGTAGGCGAGGTCGGCGGTACCTGCCGCGAAGTACAGCGGCGTGGGGTCGGTGAACGTCTTACGGAGATCGTCTGCGATGGCCATGCCGGTGGTCCTCCGGATCACTGGTCTTGGGGTCCTGGTGCTGGCGGCTGCTCGTCCCCCGGGGTGCCGGGGTCCACGGCGGGCCCGTTCTCCTTGCGGAAGGACTCGTAGATCTGGAGCAGTACCTGTTTCTGGCGCTCGGTGAGGGAGGGATCGGCGAGGATGACGGCGGGCGTCTCCAGCTCGTCCCGCTCCCGCTCGTCGAGGATGCCGGCCCGTACGTAGAGCGTCTCGGCGGAGATCCGCAGGGCCTTGGCCACCTGCTGCAACACCTCCGCGCTCGGCTTGCGCAGCCCGCGCTCGATCTGGCTCAGATACGGGTTCGACACCCCGGCGGCGTCGGCGAGCTGGCGGAGGGAGAGCTGCGCGCTGCGGCGCTGCTCCCGCAGATACTCCCCGAGACTGCCGACGCTGAGCGATGCCATGCCTCCGATGATGCCCACCCCTCGCTAACTTTTGCAAGCACCCGCTTGCAAAAGTGCGCCACACCACTCGGGTGGGGGTTTGTGCCTGAGCACGATGGTTGTCACTTGAGCAGGACAACTGTCACTGAGGCCCGCGTCGGCGATACCCCTCCGAGCGCGCCCCACTGCCACCGCCCAGGGGGATCGGCCCGCGGGCGATGATGTCGCGCCTGGCCATCATGCTCTCGGAGCGGTTCATGCTGACGATCCGCAGCGGGAACGAGACCCACCCCTGGCGCCGCAGGTTGAAAGCGTCGCGGAGCACATCGCCTCCCGGGGCGATCGAGTTCAGGCAAGCGCTGCAGGCCGTCACTCCCGAGGTGCTAAGAAATATTCATGAGCGATAACACTTCTTACACCCTAGATATTGACGCCGAACTCAAGACCCTTCAGATTCGGCGGCTCAAGGCTTTCACCAGCTACTACGAGGAGGGCAAGAAGCTGCGCAGACAACTGGAAGCCCACCTGGCAGAGATCGACGCGGCTGCGGCCAACTTCTTGGACAAGAACCAACTGCTGCCCTGTCTGGTCCGGGGATCACACCGTCTATCACTCGGCAGATGCTCCCTGTGGCCGCGTTCGCGTCCGCAGCAGCTTCAAGGAAGTTGACGAATGGGAAGCGATATACGAAGGCGACTACCCCTACGTCCACGACAGGTGCACTGCTTGCAATTGGCGAAAGGAAGCTCAGGCTGACGCACGGCGCCAGCAGCAGTGATGCATCCGAACAGGATTCTCCCTATCGAGCGCGAGGCACGAAGACAGGGCGAGGGCCCGCCTCGCCTCCCGGCGGCCAATGCAGACAGCGAGCGGAGGTGTGCTCCGAAAGGTACACACCGCCGCTGGTCGCTACGCGATCTCCGAGGTCGGAGGCGGCGTCACAAGCCGTGTCGCGCTGGGGTCGACGTCCGGGGCAAAGGTAAGGGTTGGGACCTCATGGTCCGGTAGCCCGTTCATCTCAACCGCCGCCCGGCCGAGCAAGTGCGCACCCTGCACGGACTGACCTTCGGCGATGCCAGCATAGAATCGCGCGGCATAGGTGATGGCATCAACGTCGCCAATGGACTTCGCCATGCCGATGGCGAAGGGGACAGTCTCGACGAGGCTTTCGGTCTGCGCAGCGGAGTGGCAGGAGTTCAGCACGACCAGCAGCGGCTTCTCATCCACGGCTGCGATGGCCCTGGCGAAGGCCCCGGCGCTGACGATGGCGCTCTCGTGGAAGTCGTCGATGTCCTGCTCAAACTCCAGCAGGTCCTCCCCGCTGTGTCCGGAGAAGTGCACGATGTGAGGACGGAAACGCGGAAGGGCATCTAGGAGGGTGTCCGCCGTAGCAGCTGGGTGGACATCCAGGTCGACCAGGTCCCGGTGTGTCGCCCGCTGCACGATCGTACGGATCCGCTCCTGCTCTCGTCCGGTGCGCAGGCTCCCGTCTGAAGCGGCCCCCAGCAGCAGCACCCGCAGCTTCTCCGGTTTCGGAGTCCGCAGTTCCCGCAAAACCGTGCGCACCTGCCCTTCCGTCGTCGACAGTCGATTCTCGATTTTTCGCTGCGCGGCCGCAGCACGTCGCTCCGTCTGCTGCTGCTCGCGCTGGCGAGCCTTCTCCGCAGCCGCTCTCTCGGCTGTCTCCGCCTTAACCAGCTTCGTTGATAGCTCCGAGATCTCCCTGCCGAGCTTGCCGACCTTCGTACTCCAGGTGCCCACGTCACGAGCGGCTTTGTTGGCCTCGTCCTCATACCGCTGCGCGGCGCGCAGTTTGCTCGCCCGGGAACTCGCCGTGCTCGCCTTATCCGCAGCCAACCGCTCCTTGGCGGCCTTACCTCGTCGATCGGCCTCCTTCGTGCGGAACTCGCCGACCTTCTTCTCGGCAGTGGCCCGATCTTTGTTCTTCCGGCCTAGCTGGCTCCTGTAGAAACTTGCGCTCATGGGCTTCCCTCCCGGTGGTGCGTGTCTCACCAGGCTACGGAGCCCCTCTGACATCGCCCGGCCAAACGGACATCGGGGGCTGTGATGCAAGATCGGCTGAGACGCCAGCTCGCACCCCGTCTCACTCAAACTGACCCACTGCTGGTCACGACATCGACGTGGTTCGTCTTCACTGAGATACGACACGAGCACAGCAGAAGTACTGCGCTCTCGCCGACATCACGGCCCGGCCATCATCGACCTCTGCGAGGAACTCACCGCAGGGCTCTGGTCTGGCCTCGCCCACCGCCACTACCGGCTCGTCCACCAAGCCGAGACCCTTCACGACCTGATCCGAGTCAAAGGGCCCGAAGTCGAACCAGACAGGAAGGCACCCTGCCTGACAGCAGCCGGATTCCCCGAACGCATAGCGCTGATCCACATGTTCACGTCCCCTCGCTGGAGGAGACTGGCGATGAGTGAGGACTTCTACGTCTCTCAGCAGCATCGCCCAGTTCACCGCGAGAACCGCGATCAGCGCGTAACGATGCAGAAGGGATGCCCAGCAGGGTCGGTGAGGACCCGCGTCTTCTCCCCATGCGGCTGGTGATCCGGCTTTCCCGCACCCAGTTCCAGCAGCCGGGCCTCGGCCTCGGCCAGGCTCTCCGCGACCTTGAAGCAGATGTGAAGCTGCTGGGGGACGATCTGGCCAGGCCAACTCGGAGCCCGGTAGTCCTCGACCCGCTGGAAGCCGATGAAGAGCCCATCCTCACGGTTGAGACCGGCGAATTCGGCGTCCGACTTCGGGTGTGGTTCAAAGCCGGTGGCCTGCTGATAGAACGCCGCCAAAGCCAGCGGATCAGGGCAATCGAGTGTTATCGCGACCAGTTCCATCCGCAGGGGCATGAGACCTCCGAGCCGATCAGTGGACTTCCATGCACGCCATAAGGGCGGCTGCCTACCGTTGAGCGGGAGGGGGAGAGCGCATTCATTCCACTCAACCGTAAGCACAGCAGGTCAGGAACTCCACACGCCAACAGTGATACGGGACAGGACATCCTGGACAGCGGCTCGATCTGTCCCGCGCCCCCGACGTCATTCGGGCCCAACAGCGGTACTGGTGCCTTCGTCGACGTCACGGCCCGGCTCTCATCGGCATGGGCGCGGAGCTGCGCACAAAGGACTCAGCGTCCATCCCTGGCGTACAAGAGCATGGATGAGGATGGATGAGGACGGGGCCCGGGGTATGACGGGCGCGGCCGTTCGGTATCTCTGCCTTGCCCGGCACGGTGAAGCGTCGGCGGAGGAGACGACCCTGGCGGAGAGCGGCCGCTTTCGGTGATCCACCGCGGGCCGCCGCCCCGGGCGCGGCACACGGCCCAGTTGGTCAGCGCACACCAGTCGGTGCTTGCCGGGGACTACATTCCCTGCCTGCCCGATTCCCTACCTGCCCGCAGAGCTGCGCTGGACCGGCTTCCCGTCCGGACTCCCTATCTGACGGTGGGGCCGTGGTGGGCGAAGAGCAGGGACGTGGGGGTGGGGGTGTCGGGGGTGAGGAGGGTTTGGGCCTCGATGGTGAATCCGGCGGCGCGCAGCCAGGCCGCCATCAGGTCGGGGCGGCGGCGGTGGACCTGGACGTTCATCGGGTGGCCGCCGTAGCCCTGTGTCTTCAGGGTCGACCCTTCGCCGACGTGGAAGCCGAGCAGCAGCGGGCCGCCGGGGCGCAGCACGCGGCGGAAGTGGGCGAGGACCGTGGGGACCGCGTCGTCGGGCACGTGGATCAGCGACCAGGAGGCGAGCAGGCCGGTGACCGACGCGTCGGCGAGGTCGAGGTCCGTCATCGAGCCCACCTCGAACCGCAGGCCCGGGTGGTCCCGCCGGGCCACGTCGATCATCGCGGGCGAGAGGTCGATGCCGAACGCGTCCACCCCCAGTTCGCGCAGGTGCGCGGTGAAGTGCCCGGGGCCGCACCCCACGTCCGCCACCGGCCCTCCCCCGGCGACGTGCACCAGGTCGGCGAAGAGCGCCAGGGCGCCCCGCAGGTACGGCATCGTGGTGACGGCGTCGCGCACCTGGTCGGCGTAGCTGACCGCGACCGTGTCGTACGAGGTCCTGGTGTCCGCCAGCCAGCGGTCGTCGTTCATGGGGCGGCTCCGGGGTCAGTTGTCCAGCAGGGGGGTCAGGGCGGTGCGGAGGTGGTGGGGGGACCGGTAGTGGACGGTCTTCATGCCGAGCCCGGCCGCCGCCTCCACGTTCTCCGGGCTGTCGTCGACGAAGAGGCAGCGGTGTGGGGGGACGGACGCCAGGTCGGCCGCGATGGCGTAGATCCGCGCGTCCGGTTTGGCCACCCCCGTCCGTGCGCTGCTGACCACGTGGTCGGCGAGGCCGTCGAGGCCCAACGCGGCCAACTCCTCCTCCAGTTCCACGCTCGCATTGGTCACCAGCACCACCGGCACGTGCGCCCGCGCCCTCGTGAGCATGTCGACCACGGCAGCGTCCGCCCTGGCCGGTGCCGTGGTGAGCGCCGCGCCCAGCTCCCGTGCCAGGTCCTGCGGCACCAGGCCCGCGAGGCCGGCCGCGATGGACCGCGCCCACTCGGCCTTGGTGATCTCCCCGAGGAGCAGGGGGCGGCCCCTCTCCGGTGCGAACCCCACCTTCGCGGTGGTCCCCTCCGCCACCCCCGCGCGGCGCTCCAGGTTCGCCAGCTCGGTGGTGTCGTAGCAGCGGATCACGTTGTCGACGTCGCACAGCACCGCGTCGAAGGGTCTGCCCGCGCTGGTGGCGGCGGTGGCGGAAGTCTTCATCGTCTCTGGATAGCACAGGGGGAATCGCGGGGCCCGGGGACGGGTTGGCGGTCATGGCGGACGGTGCGGTGGAGAGGGTGGGAGTGGTGAGTCTTCGGCAGTTCGAGTACGCGTTGGCGGTGGCCGAGGCCGGGTCGGTGACGGCGGCGGCCGAGCGGCTGCGTGTCGCACAGCCCTCGGTGTCCCAGCAGATCCGCGGTCTGGAAAGGGAGTTGGGCGTGGAGTTGTTCGCCCGTACGGCCTCGGGTCTCGTGCCCACCGTGGTCGGCCGCGCGTTCCTGCGGGACGCGGAGGCCGCGGTGGGCGCGGCGCGGCGGGCGCGTGCCACGGCGCGGGCCGGGGCCGACGAGTTGGTGGGCGAGCTGGTCGTCGCGGTGCAACTGGGCTTCGGTACGGGGCAGTTCCCGGGGGCGCTCGGTGCGCTGCGCCGCCTCTTCCCCCGGCTTGAGGTCACCGTGTTCGAGCAGGCGGGCGCGGCGGAGCTGGAGCGGATGTGCCGTCGTGGCGCGCTCGACCTGGCCCTGATGGCGGCGTGCGAGCGCAGCCCCGCCGACGCGCACCGCCTCGGCGACGAGGAGTTCGTCGTGGTACTGGGCGCCGGGCACCGTCAACTCGCCGCCGAACGGGTTGAGTTGAGCGATCTTGCGGGGGAGCCCTGGGTGCGCTTCGACCGCGACAGCATGCTCGACGGCGTACTGCTCGACGCGCTGCGGGACAGCGGGCCCGCCCCGGCGACGGCCGCCCGGGTGTCCCAGGCGGCGACGGCCGTGCGCTGGGCCGCCCACGGGCTCGGGGTGGCGCTCGTCCCGGCCTCCGCGGTGCCGCCCGGCCACGAACACCTCGTACGGCCGGTGTTCCCCGCGGTGTCCCGGCCGGTCATCGCCGTGGTCCGGCAGGGGGCGGGCCGGGCGGAGCGGGCCCTGCTTGAGTTCCTGCGGCGGGAGGACTGGGGTCCGTCGCTCGCCCCGGCCGTCGCACCGCCGCCGGCCTCGTAACGCGCCCCGGCCGCCCGCCTCGTAAGCCGGTGCGGGCCGTCGCGCCGCCTGTCGCCCCGGCCTCCGCCTCGTCCCTCGGCCCACGCCCATCGCTCGCTCGGGGCCTCGCCTCGTCCCTCAGTTCCTGCCCGCCCCGTCCCCGCCCCGTCCCCCGCCGCGTCCTCTTGCGTCATCCCCCTCGGCTGGTCACGGGACGCGGAACGCCCGTCGGTAGGCGCCGGGGGTCGCGCCCACGCGGGACCGGAAGCGGCGGCGCAGATTGACCGCGGAGGTGAGGCCGACGCGGGTCGCGATCGCCTCGACCGGCAGGTCCGTCTCCTCCAGCAGGGTGCGTGCCGCGGCCACCCGCCGGGCGAGCAGCCACGCGCCCGGGCTCGTGCCGAGCTGGTCGGCGAAGCGCCTGGCCAGGGTGCGGGGCGAGACACCGGCGTGCCCGGCCAGGTCGTTCACCGACAGCGGTGTCCCCAGGCGCTCATCCGCCCACGCGAGCAGGCCGTCGAGCGCGTCCCCAGGCGGCGGGGGCGGCGCATGGCGCGCCCTGCCGTCCTCGCGGGGCGGCCCCAGCACCATGTGCCGGGCGAGCAGGGCGGCGTACGCGGCCCCGTGGTCCCGCCTGACCAGATGCAGACACAGGTCGAGACCGGCGCCCGCGCCCGCGCTGGTGGCGACGTCACCGTGGTCCACGTAGAGCCTGTCCTCCTCGACCCGCACCCGGGGGAACTCCCGCCGTAGCTGCTCGGCGCGCGCCCAGTGCGTGGTGGCCGCCCTGCCGTCCAGCAGCCCGGTGCGGGCCAGCGCGAACACCCCCGAGCAGATCGTGACCAGCCGCGCCCCACGCGCGTGCGCCCGCAGCAGCGCACGGCGCACAGGTACGGAGAGCGGCTCCTCCACCGGGAGCCAGCCGGGGATGATGACGGTGTCCGCGGTGTCGAGCGCCGCCAGGCCCCTCGCCACGGAGATCGCGTACCCGCCCGTGGTCGGCACCTGGCCGGGCGTCTGGGTGCACGTCTCGAACGCGTAGTGCCCGGGCACCCCCTGCCGCTCTGTGCCGAAGACCTCGACGGCGCAGCCGAGTTCGAACGTCGACTGCACCGGGCGCACCAGGGCCACCACGCGATGCATGGCACGAAAGTACCCCACCCTGTCAGCCGCGGCCCTGTCCCGGCGCGGGCCGCCGGAGCCACAGTTGCGGCATGCACCCCGAGATCCTCGCCCAGCAGGGCTATGTCTCCGTCTCCGTCGACGAGGCCCCGGTCCGTGAGCTGTTCCCCGGCGTCCGGCTGCGTCCCCTGTGGCGGGGGCCGACCGGCGCGCACGCCAATGTGCTGGAGATGGAGCCCGGCGCCTCATGGCCCCGCCGCGACGTCCACGAGCCGGGCCCTGAGGAGGTCTACGTGGTCGCCGGAGTCTTCCACGACGGCGCGCGCGACTACCCGGCCGGCACGTTCCTCCACGCACCGGCGGGCTCGTGGCACGTGCCGTCAAGCACCACCGGCTGCACGCTGTTCCTCTTCTACCCGGAGGGGTGAGCACCGGCCGGGTTTCCGGTTTCGGGGGCACTGAATTCCCCGTTACGAATTCCGGTTTACGAGTTCCTGGTCGCCGGACCGCGTAGCCTCAGCGCCTGGGGAATTCGCCGCCGTCCACGACCACATTGCTGCCGGTCAGCCAATTCGCGCGTTCGGACACGAGGAAAAGGACCGCGTGGGCGATGTCGTCGGGGTGGCCCTCGCGGCCGAGCGGCGGGGTGTCGGTGGCGTTGGTCTGGCCGGGGGCCGCGTCGAGGCGGGCCCACTGCTCGCGTGTCGCCTCGCCGCCGGGGGTGGCGACCCTGCCGGGGGTCACCGTGTTGACGCGGACGCCGTACGGGGCCAGTTCGAGGGAGAGGCCGCGGCTGTAGGTCTCCAGCGCCGCCTTCGCGGTCACGTAGTGCAGGAACTGCCCCATCGGGGTGAGGACCGCAGCCGACGAGACGTGCACGATCGCCCCGGAACGCCGCTCGCGCATGCCCGGTGCCAGCAGGGCGTCAAGGCGTACGGAGGCCAGGTAGTTCAGGTCGAGGGCGTCCTGCCACTCCTCGTCGGGGATGGTGAGCGCGCTCCCGTGGGGCTGTGCCCCGCCCGCGTTGTGGACGAGGATGTCCACCCCGCCGAGCGTTTCGCGCGCGGCCTGCGCGAGCGCACGCGCGCCCGCCCCGGTCCTGACGTCGGCCTTCACGAACGTGGCGCCCCGCGGGGCGGTGCCCGCTTCGGACCTGGCGGTCGTCAGCACCTCGGCGCCCGCGTCGAGGAGTTGGCGGACCACGGCCGCCCCTATGCCGCGGGTGCCGCCCGTGACCAGGGCGCGCTTTCCCGTGAGTTCCCGCTTTTCCGTTCCGTTCTCGAATGCGGCCATGCCACACCTGCCCTCTCGGTCGAATTTCCGGTTCGCACGACGGGCGGGGGGGGGAAGATAAGGAAACATGCCTCTGCGCGGGGCGAATTGCCGGGGATTCGCGGGTGCGCCCGTCGGGTTGTTTCACCGTAGGGCCGCCGGAGAAGGCGGGGCAAAGACGAGAATTCAGCACCTGCCATAGGGGACGCCTATGGCGTCACGGGCGGGTGGTGGCGGCGGGGTGCGGGGCGGGGCGGGTGGGCGGCTGTCGCCGGGCGCCGGGTCGCCGGGGCACCGGGTCACTGGGCTACCTGGTCGCCGGGTCACTGGGTGGCCGGGTCGCCGATCGCCGGGTCGCCGTGTGGTCGCCGTCAGGAGTCGCCCGCCGCGTGGCGCAGGGCCTCGGCGGCTCCGGTGGCGAGGGCGGTGACGAGGTCGGCGGCCGGGGGGCGGTCGGTGATCAGGCCGACCGCCTCGCTCGCCCAGACCGGCAGCGGGGGCACGGCGCCCCGTGCCACGTCCGCCCGGTAGTCGCGCCGGGCCTCGGGCGCGGACGCGGCGAGTTCCGCCTCCCTGCCGCGCCAGCGGTCGAGGTGGGGGTGGCCGAGGGTGCGGGCCGTGTAGCGGGCGGGCCAGCGGGAGCCGCGGGCGACGTCGAGAACGCTGCTGCGCTCCGTGTCCTCGCCGCGCCCCGCGACGATCGCCGTGGCGGTCGCGGGGTCGGCCAGGGACTCCGCCGCGGCCTGGAAGCGGGTGCCGATGAGCGCCCCTGCGGCGCCGAGCGACAGGGCGGCTGCCAGGCCGCGGCCGTCGGCGATCCCGCCCGCCGCCAGCACGGGTACCGGCGCCGCCAGATCCACCACCGTCGGCACGAACGGCAGTGTGGACATGCCCCGCCGGGCGCCGTGGCCGCCGCTCTCCGTGCCCTGCGCCACGATGACGTCGGCGCCGAGGTCCACCGCCTGCCGTGCCTCCTCCGTATCGGTGGCCTGGAGGATCAGCGCCGCTCCCGCCGCGCGGACGCGTTCGGTGAACGGGCGGGGGTCGCCGAAGGAGAACATCACGGCCGCGGGGCCGTACTCCAGGGCCTGTTCGACGGCGTCGACCTCCGCCGCCCAGCTCAGAAAGCCCACACCCCACGCCCCGGCGCCCGCCGCCCCCAACGCCCCCGCCGCCAGCGGCAGTTCGCGGGCCAGCCAGTCGTGGTCCCCGCCGCCCGCGCCGACAAGGCCGAGCCCGCCGCCGCGTGCGACGGCCGCCGCGAGCGCGCCCCCTGCGGAACCTCCCATCGGGGCCAGCGCGATCGGATGCCGTACATCGAAGAGCCGCGTGAACGCCGTCGACAACGCCATGCCCACCATGATGCTCCGGCGGGCGCCACAGGGCGCCGTACTCCCCCTCGCGTCGTCACCTGCGGGCGGCAGCAGCGGGCGGTGTCACCTCGGCCGGTAGGCGGTGACGAGTACGGAGACGGTGACCGTGAGCCGAGCAGGGCGGGCCCCGTCGCCCGGCCCCACGTCGCCCGGCCCCGGCCCCGTCCACACCGCGCGGGGCACATGGCGCGCGCTCGGTGTCATGCCCAGCAGATCGAGGGCCGCCCCGGGGGCCAACGGCAGCGGATACTCGACGCGTTCGGTGTGTACGGGCCGGAAGAACGGGTCGAGCGCGCGGTGCAGGCGCCGCTCCTTGGCGGGGTCGACCATGACCATCCCGGGGGTGCGGGCGCGCAGTTCGGCCAGGTGGACCGCGGTGGGGCGGGCCACGACCAGGCGGCCCGCAGGGCGCAGCACCCGGTGGAACTCGGCCGGGTTGCGCGGCGCGAACACGTTCAGCACCACGTCGGCCACCCGGTCGGCGAGCGGCAGGGGCCGGAAGACGTCGCAGGTGGCCGCGGCGGCTCGGGCGTGGGCGCGGGCGGCGGAGCGCAGCGCGCGTACCGACGCGTCGAGGCCGAGGCCGTGGGCGCCGCGTGGCAGCCGGTCGAGGACCCCGGCCAGGTAGTAGCCGGTGCCGCAGCCGACGTCCAGCGCGGTGCCTGCGGGCGGCGGGGGTGTCGCGGCCCGGGGGCCCGGCAGGGGCGCGGTCGCCAGCCGGGCGAGGGTACGGCGGATGGGCAGATAGCCGCCGGTGGCCAGGAAGCGGTCCCTGGCCCGCACCATGTCCGCGTCGTCGCCGCTGGTGGCGCGGGCGCCGGTGAGCAGGCTGACGTACCCGTGGCGGGCGACGTCGAAGGCGTGACCCGCGGGGCAGCGCAGCGCGCCGGGGGCGGGGCGCAGGCCGGGGGCGCGGCAGTTCGGGCAGCGCAGCAGGTCGAGGAACGGTACGAGGGCAGGGGGAAACGACACGGGCACGGGCACGGGGCACTCCTGGCCGGGGTGGGAAACGGGTGGGGTGTGCCTGGCCCCGGCGCGGGCGGGGGTTCGCCCGCCCGTGGGCGCGCGGGGGCGGCAGGCATGCCGGACGGGGCGGCGCCGGCGGCGTCGCCCTCAGCGGCTCCCGGTCAGGGGAAGCAGTAGTGCGGGGTGCTCGTGAATGCCACGCCGCGAGTCTACGGGCGCCGGGAAACGGATCGCGCGGTCCGGTACGCGGTGGAATGATCGGCGGGCACGGCCCCCGGCACGGCACGACGCGGGGCGGTCTCCGAGGACGGTGGGTGGGTGTGGCGGACGGCTGGGAGTGGGACGACACCCTGTTCGCGGGCACCGCGGTCCACTACCGGCGCGGGAGGCTGCCGTACGCGCCGGGCCTCGCGGACGCGCTGCGCGGTGCGCTGCGGCTCGACGGGCGGGGGCGGCTCGTCGACATGGGGTGCGGGCCCGGTGTCCTCGCGCTGGATCTGGCGCATCTCTTCGGCGAGGTCGTCGGGGTGGACCCGGATGCCGGGATGATCGAGGAGGCCGGGCGCGAGGCCGCGCAGCGCGGGCTTTCTGGCAAGGTCCGCTGGGTGCGGGCCAGGGCGGAGCGGCTGCCCGCGGGGCTCGGGACGTTCACGGTGGCGGCGTTCGGCCAGTCCTTCCACTGGATGGACCAGGAGCGGGTGGCGGCCACCGTCCGCGGCATGCTGCGGCCGGGCGGCGCCCTTGTGCACGTCTCGGACCTGAAGTCGAAGGCCCCGGCGTCCGCCGAGGACCTGCCCCACCCCGCCGTGCCGTACGGGGCGGTGGACGAGCTGGTCAAGCGGTATCTGGGGCCGGTACGGCGGGCGGGGCGCGGGGTGTTGCCGTCCGGCACCGCCGGGGGCGAGGCCGACGTTCTGCGCGCGGCGGGGTTCTCGGGGCCGCGGCGGCTCGTCGTACCGGGCGGGCCGCCGCTGGAACGCACCTGGGACGACGTGGTGGCGGGGGTGTTCTCGATGTCGTTCTCGGCCCCGCATCTGTTCGGCGGGCGGCGCGCCGCGTTCGAGTCGGACCTTCACCGGCTGCTGCGGGAGGCGGCACCCGCGGGGCTCTTCTCCCAACGGCCCCCGGACACCGAGGTGTTCGTCTGGGGCCTGGACCCCGCGGGGGCGGCGGCGGAGGACGGGGGTGTCCCGCCGCCGTAGCCGGTGGCACCCCGGGCGGCCGCCGGCGAGGACCCGCGGCCTCCTCCTCCCCCGGGCCCCGGTCTCAGTCCGCCGGGCGCCGTGCCACGAAGACGAACTCCGTGCCGGGCCGGTCAGGTGAGTCGCGTACCGCCTCGACCGTGAATCCGGCGGCGGCCAACTCCGCCTCGATCTCGGCCCTTTCGCGGAAGAGCAGGGTCGACTCCGACGTCAGTACCGCGCCGTCGGAGGCGAAGACGTAGGTCCAGCGGAACGACACCAGCGGCCCCGACACCTCGGTCAGGTCCACCCAGGTCTCGACCGCGCCGACGCCGGGGATGTCCGCCACCCTGCGGGTGTCCGCGCGGTTCCACCGCTCCCACTCGCGCCGCGCGGGCACCCGGGTCTCGAACGCCAGGCGCCCGCCCGGCCGCAGGGCCCCGTACGCGCCCCGCAAGGTGCCGTGCCAGGCGGCGGGTTCGACGATGTGCTGGGCGACGTTCGCCGTCATGGTGGCGAGGTCGACGCGCAGCGGCGGCAGCGCGGTGGCGTCGCCGTGCAGCCAACGCACGCCGTCCGCGCCCGGTTTGGCGCGCGCCACGTCGAGGGAGGCGGCCGCCGGGTCGACGCCGACGACCTCGACGCCGCGCCCCGCGAGCAGCAGCGCGAGCACCCCGGTGCCGCAGCCGATGTCCAGGGCGCGGCGCGCGCCGAACTCCCCCGCCATGCCCAGGTAGATGTCGAGATCGGCGCGGTCCCCGTCGAGTTGGTCGTAGATCGCGGCGAGCCGCCGTTCACGGAAGCACTCGTCGGCCATCCGCAGAACGTACGCCGGGCCGGGCCGGGGCGACCACCGGTTTTTCAGGCCGTGCCGGGGGTCAGCCGGTCGCGGGGACCCCGGGTGTCACGACGTCGGCGACCACGCAGCTCACGTTGTCGGGGCCGCCCGCGGCGTTGGCGAGGGCGACCAGGTCGCGTACGGCGTGCTCGGGCAGCGCCGACTCGCGCAGCACGCGGTGGATCTCCCCGGGCGCGACGACGGCGGACAGACCGTCGGAGCAGAGCAGATAGCGGTCCCCCGACCGCGCCTCGTGCAGCCGCAGCTCCGGCGTGTTGTTGGCGCCCTGGCCCAACGCCCTTGCGAGCAGCGTGCGTTGCGGATGGGAGGCGGCCTCCTCCGGTGTGATGCGGCCCTCGTCGAGCAGGGACTGCACCACGGTGTGGTCGTGTGTGATCTGGAACAGCTCGCCGTCGCGCAGGAGATGGGCGCGGCTGTCGCCGATGTGGACGAGGGCCAGCCGGGAACCGGTCCAGAGCATCGCGGTGAGCGTCGTGCCCGCGTCCGCGTCGGCGACGGCGTCGGCGCCCTCGGCAACCACGTGGCCCTCGGCACCCGCGCCCGACGTGGCCCGGTTCACCGCGAGTCCGGCCTGTTCTACGGCGTCCTCAAGGGCGTTGAGGAGGCTGCCGGCGGGCACCGGGTCGGTGTCGAGGTGCCGGAGGGCGTTCACCGCCGCCGCGGCGGCCGGGGCACCGGCGCGGCCGAAGCCGTCGGCGACCGCGAGGAGCCTGCCGCCCGCGTGGACGCTGTCCTGGTTGCTGTCACGTACGAGGCCGCGGTCGGAGAGCGCGGCGTAGCGGATGTCGAGGGGGTACGGGGCCGGGTGCTGTGTCATGTCGGGGTCCTCTCGCGCCAGATGGTCGACGAGGAAGGCGGCCAGATCGCGCCGGGCGGCCGTCTCGGCCTCCACCTCCGCCCAGTACGCACGGACCTCACGGGCCGCGGGGCCCGCCGCAAGCGTCCGTACGTACCGGATACGGGCCAGTGGCATCCCGAGCCTGCGCAGCCACGCCACCAGCCTGGCCTGCTCCAACTGCTCGGCCGCGTAACGCCGGTAGCCGGTCAGCGGGTCGACGCTCGCCGGTACCAGCAGTCCGAGTTCGTCGTAGAGCCGCAGCGCCTTCGGCGAGAGGCGTGCCGCCCTCGCGAACGCCCCGATGGTCAGCAGCGCCATGCCCGCCCTCCTCGCACCGGGCCGCTCGCCCGGCCCCACCGATGCTGTGGCTTTCCCCAGGGTGAAGGTCAAGGAGCGGCCCCGGCAGGGCCGCGCCGCCTCAGCCCGCCGCTGCCGCCGCTCCCGCCACCCCGCGCACCTTCGCCACGAACGCGGCGAGGTTCGCCGTCATGCGGGCGACCTTCTCCTCCGTGGTGAGCGTCTCCGGCGCCCTGAAGTCCTCTCCCGTGTCCTTCCTGCCGCGCACGTACAGCGAGCAGGCCAGGTCGGTGCAGATGTACGCGCCCACCGAGTCGCCCTGCTTCCCGGCCTTCCCCGCCCGCTGGGCGACCATCAGGGAGACCCCGTTCGTGTGGGTGACCAGGCATATCGAGCACATGCTGCGCCGCGCCTGCCAGGAGGCGGCGCCCGGCAGCCGCAGCGCCACACCGCGGGCGGCGCCGTCCAGCTCGGCGACCAGGTAGGCGCGGCCGGTCGACTGCGGGTCGCGCCAGCCCAGGTAGTCCAGGTCGCCCCAGGGCCGCTCGGCCAGGTCGCGCGGGACGTACAGGCGCTTCGCCTCGCCCTTCGTGCAGTTCACGAACGCGGCACGGATCTCTTTCTCGGTCAGCGGCTTCATGAAGGCGAGGGTAATTTTCCTATACCCCTTAGGCAAATGATTAAATGGGGGTACGGGTCGGGTCGGCGGAAGGGGCGTTCATGGCGCGTGCGGGTCTCACAGCGCGGCGGCTGACGCGGGCGGGTGCGGAGCTGGCCGACGAGGTGGGCTTCGAGCAGGTGACCGTGTCGGCGCTCGCACGGCGCTTCGACGTCAAGGTGGCGAGCCTCTACTCGCACGTCAGAAGCTCGGACGACCTCAAGACGAGGATCGCCCAGCTCGCGCTTGAGGAGATGGCCGACCGGGCCGCCGCCGCGCTCGCGGGGCGGGCGGGCAAGGACGCGCTGACCGCGCTCGCCGACGTCTACCGGGACTACGCGCACGAGCACCCCGGCCGCTACGCCGCCGCCCGCCATCCGCTCTCCCCCGAGGCCGCGGCCGAGAGCGCGGGCGCCCGGCACGCGCACATGGCGCGGGCGGTACTGCGCGGCTATGACCTGGAGGAACCCGACCGCACCCACGCCGTACGGCTCCTCGGCAGCGTCTTCCACGGCTATGTCAGCCTTGAGGCGTCGGGCAGCTTCGACCACAGCCCGCCGAGCCCCGGCGAGACCTGGCCGAGAATCCTCGACGCCCTCGACGCCCTGCTGCGGAACTGGCCCGAGAAGTAGCGCGGGCGCCCGCCTATAGTGAGTGGGGTGGCTGACTCACCGACGACGACCCCGCGCAACCCACACAACCCACGCCCCTCTCGCGACCCGCGCACCCCGTCCGCCCCGGCGGCTCCGGATTCGGGTGGTCCGAAGGGCGCCAGGGCCGCGGCGGCGGGTGCCAAGCGGCGGCGGCTGATGGCGGCGGCGGCCGGGGTGGTGCACCGGCAGGGCGCCGAGCGGACCACCATCGCGGACATCGCGCACGCCGCGGACGTCCCGACGGGCAACGTCTACTACTACTTCAAGACCAAGGACGAGCTGATCTCGGCCGCGCTCGCCGAGCAGGCCCGCCGACTGGCGGACGTGACCGGCCGGCTGGACGAGCTGCCGGACCCGCTCGCCCGGCTGCACGGGCTGGTGGGCGGCTGGGTGGCGCAGCGCGACCTCGCCGCCCGCTACGGCTGCCCGACCGGGACCCTCGCCACCGAGTTGGGCAAGCGGGACCCGGGCGGGCTCGACGCGGAGGCGGGGGCCGTCGTACGGCTGCTGCTCGACTGGGTGGAGCGGCAGTTCGGGCAGCTCGGCCTGCCGGACGCGGCGGGGCTCGCACTCACCCTCGTCGGCGCGTACCAGGGCATGTCGCTGCTGGCCAACGCGCTGCGGGAGCCCCGGATCATGGTGGACCAGGGGGCCCGTATCGACGCCTGGCTCGACTCGCTGCGGCCCGGCGGCGCGGCGGCGGAAGCGGGCGGCGGCGGGCCCGCGGACGAGAATCCGTAGGGCGTCCCGATGGCTGCCGGGTTCCGCGTGGTCTGGACGCTGGGGGCGCACGGATGGGCCACGTGCGCGGTGGCGCACGGCGCGCACGGGACGGAGCTGGCCGCCTCCTACGTGGGCCCAGGCCCCGAGGAACTGCTGACGGCGGTGGTACGGCTGCTCGCGGGCGAGGACGGGACCAGCGCCCGCTTCGAGGCCGAGCCCGGCACCCACCTGTGGACCTTCCGACGCATACGGGCGGCGGCCGGAGGCCCGGCGGACGACCCGGTGCTGGTGCGGCTGCTGCCGCCGGACGGCGGGAGCCCGGCGGACCGCGAAAGCCCGGAGTACGGGGCCCCGGGCCACGGGAGCGCGGAGTACGGGGACGGCGGGGACCCGGACGGCGCGGGTCCGGACGGCGGGGACCCGGACCACGCGGGCCCGGACGGCGGCGCGCGGTCTACGGCCGCCTGGTCGACGGTGGTGGAGGCCGACACCCTGGCACGCGCCCTCGTACGGTGCTTCGACGACGTCGCCCGCGCCCACGGCGAGGACGGCTACCGGGCCCTCTGGGGCGCCCCGTTCCCCCGCACCGCCCTGGAGAGTCTGCGCCGCGCCCGCCACGAGCACCGTGCCCGCCGCGAGCGCCGCTGAAGCCCGAAACCGGCCCCGGCGTCGGCCCCGACCCGCCTACCGGGGCCGTTCCGTCACCTTGATCCGGCCCTTTCTGAGGACCGCGAGCCGCGGGGCACGCTTGGCGATGGAGCTGTCGTGGGTGACGCAGACGAAGACCAGGCCGCGCTCCTTCCACAGGGTGCCGAGCAGGCCCATGATCTCGTCGCGGGTCTCCTCGTCGAGGTTGCCCGTGGGCTCGTCGGCCAGCAGCACCTTGGGCTCCTTCACCAGGGCGCGGGCGATGGCCACCCGCTGCTGCTGGCCGCCGGACAGCTCGCTCGGGAGGTGCCCGAGGCGCTCCCCGAGCCCGACCGACTCCAGCGCGTCGGCGGCCCTGCGGCGCCGCTCCGCACCCTTCACGCCGAGCGCCACCAGCGCGGTCTCCACGTTCTCCTGGGCGCTGAGGGTCGGTATGAGGTTGAAGCTCTGGAAGACGAAGCCGATGGCGCCCGCCCGCACCCGGGTCAGTCTGGCCTCGCTCAGCTTGCTGAGGTCGGTGCCGTCGAACGCGACCGTACCCGTGGTGGGGCGGTCGAGGGCGCCGAGCATGTGCAGCAGCGTCGACTTGCCGCCGCCCGTCGGCCCCTGGATGACGAGCTGGTCGCCCGCCTCGATGGTGAGGTCGACGCCGTCGAGGGCGTCCACCGTCCGCTTGCCGCGCCGGTAGCGCTTGGTGACTCCGGTCAGCTTGTACATATGGGGCGATGGCTCCTGTCGTGCACGGGGTGGTGCCTCCGTGAGATCGGGAAGGGGCGTGGGGCGCGCGGGGTCCGCGGGCGCGGGCCCGCGTGCGTCACTCGACGCGGCGCAGGGCGTCCGCGGGGCGCAGCCTGGCCGCGCGCCAGCCGCCGAAGCAGCCCGCGATGATGCCGCCGGCCACCGCGAGCACCACCGCGATCACGATCACGGAGACGCTGACCGGCGCCTTCAGCGCGATGTCGACGGTGTGCTCGGCTCCGCCGAACGCCTTGGCGAGGCCACCGCCACGGCCGCCTCCCGGGCCGCCGCCGGGCCCGGGCGCGTCCGCGCCGGAACCGCCCGTGGTGGCGCTGAGCCGGGGTGCCACCGCGGTGACGACGTACGCGCCGAGCAGTCCGACGCCGATGCCGAGCACCCCGCCGATCAGGCCGTTGACGAACGCCTCGCCCATGACCTGCCGGACCACCCGGCCGCTGCGCCAGCCGACCGCCTTGAGGGTGCCGAACTCGCGCACCCTGCGGGAGACCGCGGACATGGTCAGCAGCCCGGCGACCACGAACGCCGCGGCGAGCACCGCGGCGGACAGCCACCTGCCGACGTTGTTGGCGAGGTCGGAGGCGGTGGAGAGGTTGCCCGAGACCTGCTCGGCGAGGTCGGATGCGCTGGTGACGGTGGCGCCGTCGACCTTCTTGGAGAGCGCGCTCTTGACCGCGGGGATGTCCTCCGAGCTGGCGGCCTTCACATAGACCGTCGACACCTTGTCCTTCATGTCGATGTCGGCGAGCGTCTGGGCCTGCTTCAGCGGTATGTAGACGTTGGCGGTGGCGGCGCCGGTGTCCGCGGTGGCGATGCCGATGACGGTGAACTTCTTGCCCTTGACGGTGACTTCGTCGCCGACGGCGAGGTCCTTGTCCTTGGCGTACGCGCTGTCCACGACCGCCTTGCGGGCGTCGGTGTCGGAGTCGGTGAAGGACGCGCCCTTCGTGGTCTTCGAGGAGGAGAGCGGCCCGAGGTCCTGCCGGGTGACGTCGACGCCGGTGACGGTGAAGCTGTCGATGTCGACGTCGGCACCGCCGCCGCCCACGAAGCTGCGCCCGCCACCGCCGCCGCTACCGCCCGCGCCGGGGCCGCCGACGTCCCCCGAACCCCCGCCCCCTGAGCCCTTCCTGATCTCGCCGGGCTTGAAGTCCCCCTTGAAAGTGATGTCGTTGAGGGCGAGCGCGCCCGTGGCTGCGGCCACGCCCTTCTCTTCCGTGACCTCGCCGACGGTCGCCGCCTCCATCTGCGTCGACCCTGCGGAGGGCACGAGCTGGTCACCGGTGGACGTCGACTTCTTGCCGTCGTCACTGCCGTCGACGGTGAAGTGCCGGGGCCCGGACCCGCCCTTCCCCGCCTCCGCGGGCTCCTTGGAGACCGTGATGTCGGTGCCCACGCCGTACAGCGAGTGCAGCACGTCGTCCTGGGCGTCCTTCATGCCGTCCGCCACGGACGAGACCGTGATCACGAGGCCGATCCCGAGGGCGAGACCCAGCGCGACGACCAGGGCCGCCTTCCTTCGGCGGCGCAGCTCACGTCGTAGGTAGGTGAAAAACATGCGGCGAACCTAGGAAGGTGTCGTGGGGAAATGCTTACACGGTCCTGAGGACAGCGTGAGAATCCCCACCCCGGTGGCGGGCCCGCGCGACCTCGCGCCTTGTATACGTGCGCTGTTACGTTGCGCGGGTGCGTTTCCCCTGCGTCTAGTGCCGCGGCAGGCAACGTTTGCCCGTCAAGGAGCGGCGTCCGGTGCGTGCTGTCGGCGTGCCGGGCGGAAGTCCGCGTACTGGGCGTACGTGGGCTTTCGTCCGGTGCGGCGAAGGGGGCACCTCCCTGTTCGAGCGGAGTCGAGAACTCGGGGGAGCGTGCTGGGCGTCGCGACGGGGTGAACGTTGCCTGTTGCGGCACTGGCGAGTGATCCCACCGCGCCCGGCCGCTGCGCCCGGCGCGGCGACCCGGCACGCCCGCGGCCCCGCCGCCCGCACCGGGCCCCGATCACCGCCACCCGCCGCGCACCAACAGGGGAACCACCATGCCCGCGCCCGCCGTTCACCCGCCCACGCCCCCGCCCACCTACCGCGCCGTGCTGCGCGCGCCCGGCGCTCCGCGCGCGTTCGCCGCTTCGCTGGTCGGGCGGCTCTCGTTCGGGACCGTCTCGCTCGCGCTGACGGTCGCGCTCACCGACGCCACCGGGTCGTACGCGGTGGCAGGCACCGTGCTCGCCGTGTTCGGGCTGAGCGCGTCGCTGCTGGCGCCGGTGCGCGCCGAACTCGTCGTCAGGCGCGGCCCGCGCGCCGCCCTGCCGCCGCTCTCCTGGGCGTGCGCCGCGCTGCTCGGCGCGCTCGCGTTCACCACCTGGCGGCCCGCGCCGACGCCCGTACTGCTGGTGCTGACGCTGCTCGCGGGCGGCTGCGCACCGCCGTTCGGGGCCGTGATGCGGACGCTGTGGAGCGACCTTGCGGCGGGGCCCGCGCTGCGCCGCCGTGCCTTCTCGCTCGACACCGTCGCCGAAGAACTGCTGTTCGTGGCGGGCCCGTTGATCGCCGGGGCGTTCGTCGCGACCGGCAGCGCACCGGCCGGGGTCGCGGTGTGCGCGCTGCTCGTCCTGGCCGGGGGCGCCCTGCTCGCCACCGCCCCCGCACTGCGCACCGCCCGCCACGGCACCCCGCGGGACGGCACCGCGGCCCCCGAACCTGCCTTCACGGTACGGGTGTTGATCGCGCCGGTGCTGGTGGCGTGCGGCATCGGGATCGCGCTGGGGGCGCTCGACCTGCTGATCGTGGTGTTCGCACAGCGGGCGCACCGGCCGGGCGCGGTGGCCTGGCCCGCGGGGGCGCTGTCGGTGGGCAGCGCGGTGGGCGGGGTGCTGTACGGGGCGCGGCACTGGCGGCTCGGGGACCGCGCCCGGCTTTCGCTGCTCGCGCTCGCGCTTGCCGCCGCGCTCGCCGCGACCGGGCTCGCGCCCGGGGTGTGGGTCCTGGTCGCGGGGGCCGCGGCGACGGGCCTCTTCGTGGCGCCCGCGCTCAGCACCGCGTATCTGCTCGCCGACGACGCGGTGCCGCCCGCGGCCAGGACCCGCGCCGGCACCTGGGTCAGCACCGCCTTCAACGCGGGCTCTTCAGCCGGGACCGCGCTGGTGGGCCTGCTGGTGGAACAGGCACCGCTGGCACTGTGCTTCGCACTCGCCGCCGCGCCCTCGGCCTGCGCGGCACTGCTGTCGTCGGGCCCGGCGGTACGCCACCTCGTGGCGGGGCGTGCGAGGTGGCGGCGTCTGACCTGACGTCAGAGCGGCCCCCGGCGGGCCGCGGGGCGCCGGGGAGGCCGCATGTGGGTCCCGGCCGCCAGAGCACAGTGACGGTTGAGACCGTAGGGGCGGCGCTTCTGTGGCCGCCCTGCGGGGGGGCGTCGGTCACGTGGGAGTTGGGGGTCAGTTCCGCCGACCGTAGAAGGGTTCGAGGCGGTGGGTTCTGCGGCAGGGCGGGCAGGCCCAGCGTCCGCCGGCGTCCAGGCTCGACGTGCCGGTGACCGTCACCAGTTCGGTGCCGGGGGCGTAACCCTGGTGCCAGTGGCACCAGCCGATGCCGCGCGCGGCGGCCCGCCGCTGGCCGTGGCGGGTCAGGGCCTTCACTGCTTCCGGGGCGCACAGCTTGTGTGGCTTCACCGGGGGTACGGCCCAGTACGGGACCTGTCCGGAGAGCTGGGTGGCGCCCGGCGCGGGGATGTCGAGGTGGTCCTCGGGTTCCAGGCACCGTACGTACGCCACCGTGCGGTGCCAGGACTTGGCGGTGTCCGCGGGGACGAGCAGGTGGTAGCGGGCGTGCGCGGGGTCGTGGATCACGGGCCCGCCCAGGCGCTCGCCCAGCCGTGCGCGCACGGCGTGGGGGACAGCGGTCCCGACGGCGGCGTGGACGAGCAGTGCGGGCAGGCGCACGGCGGTGAACACCACCCCGCACGGCAGCGCGGCCACACCGCCCGGCCGCTCCCACGCCTGGTGTGCCTGGGCGGGCCGGGGGTGGGCGGAGGCGAGCCAGTCGGCTGCGGGGCGGCTGTCATTCACCGGCACCTCACACACCACCTTCGGCCAGGGGCGTGAGGCGGTGTGCCGCGCGGCAGTCGGCGCAGGCGTACAGGCTCGCGCCCGGCCCGCTCATCTGCTCGATGATGCTCACCAGTTCCGTGCCGCGGGCATGACCGTGATGCCAGTTGCACCAGCGCACTGCCCCGGCCGCCACCCGCTCCCGCCCCACCCGCGCCAACTCCTCCACCGCGACCGGGTCGCACAGGTGGCCAGGACCGTCCATCGGCACCGCCCAATACCCGCACATCCCCGACGGACGGATCGCGGCAGGGTCGGGAACACCGAGGTAGTACTCGGACCCGAGGCACTCCACCCCGGGCACCCGCCACCCCCTCGCCACACCGGCCGGTACGAGGGCGTAGTAGCGCTGGTGCTGAGGGTCATGGATGACCGGCCCGTGCAGGGCAGCGGCGAGGCGGGCGCGGACGGCGGCCGGGTCGTCGCACTCGACGGCGGCACCCACGACGTTCTCGGGCAGCCGCACCGCGGTGAACGGCCCATTGCACGGCAGCGCCGCCACTCCGTACGGATGCGTCCACGCCTCGTGCACCTCGGCCGGGCGCGGGTGCGCGGACGCCAGCCATGTCGCCGCGGAAGGCGCGCGGTCAAGAGTGCACCGACCGGCCTGCGGCGAGTGCTGCAACGCATCGGTTCTGTCAGGTCTGGCGTCCCGATTGACAGTCATCCAGCTCTCCTCTGCTACAGCTAGTGAAGAGACCGTGACGCACGTCATGCTGACCGAACCAGCGGTGGCCCGCACCATGCATACGGATATGCATCCCTCGCATACCGGTGACGTAGTGACGCGACCAACGAGGTACTTACGGGGGTAGAGCAGGTGAACTGGGCAACTCAAGCCGTGAGGGACGCGGCCAGCCGCCGCGACTTCGGCCGGGTGGTGAAGCTCGTCCGAGTGGACGCCCGGGTCAGCCAGAAGCAACTGGGCGACGCCTGCGGGATCAGCCAATCAGCCGTCTCCCGACTCGAAGGTCAGGGAGCAAGTGGCACCTACAACATGAATCTCCTGGCGAGAGCTGCCGCGCACCTGCACATCCCCTCGCACTTGGTCGGCCTCGCCGAACAAACGGCGGCGCCTGTCGCCCGCGCGGACGGATCAGAAGTGGAACGTCGAAGCTTTCTCCAGGGTGCCGCGGCGGTGGCCGCAGCGCCCGCCCTAGCCCATGGGGCGGTCGCTCACCCGCACCGCGACGACGGAGGCCAGGCGGCGACTCTCCGGCTGGCCACAACAGCCTTCCGGCACCTGGACGGCAGCACGCCTTCGCGGCATCTCCAAGAAGCTGTCCTGGCGCATCTGAAACTGACACAGACCACCGCGGGCGAAGCTTCAGCCCCAGCGGGCAAACGCAGATTGGCCGGCGTAGGAAGCGAGGCGGCGAGCCTGGCGGGATGGCTCGCCTGGGACATGAGCGATTATGGCTCGGCCCGGACCTGGTACGGCAGCGCCATCAAGGCGGCCCGCCAGTCTGGGAACCGGCTGTTGACGGCATACCAACTCGGCTCGCTGGCCCAGTTCGAGGCCCACGCCGGAAACTCCGCCCAGGGCCTGGTTCTGCTGCGGCGGGCGCGGACGGAACTGGAGGCTCATCGGCCCATGGCCATCGCGTCGGCATGGCTCCTGGCTGCCGAGGCCCTGGCGCACGCTGCCGCTGGCGATGAGCGAAGGTCGGACGCTGCGCTTACCGAGGCTGCGCGGACCGCTGAACTCGTGTCCGCACAAGATCCGGCACCCTGGCCCTGGATGTTCCATTTCAGTGGCGCCAAGGTCGCCGCCATGCGTCTCACCTGCGGCGCGTGGCTCGGGCTGCCTCGCTGGGTCGACACTGCCCAAGACGATGTCGGGGAGGTCCTGGCCAGCGGCCACGAGAAGCAGCGGGCACTGCTGCTTCTGGACTTGGCCTCCTCCCGTCTGGCAGCCGGGCGGGTGGATGGCGCATTCTCCCTGGCAACGCGGGCACTCGACGCCGGAATCCGGTACCGATCTGGGCGAATCGTCGAACGGGCACGAGCGGTGCGCCGCCAGTACCCTTCCGGCGCGCCCCGCGTCGTACGGGACTTCGACGATCGCCTGCACGACGTGTACCTGTGACCTGTACGGAAGGGAACCTCATGCGACTGGGCATCACTGGGCATCGTGGCCTGCCGGAGGTTTCGGCTGATCTCGTGCGCGCCGCGCTGCGCGAGGTTGTTGCGGAGAACGCCTCATCCGATCTCGTGGGCGTGTCATGTATCGCGGACGGCCCGGACACCTGGTTCGCTCAAGCAGTGCTGGCGCACGGTGGACAACTCGACGTCGTGGTCCCCGCCCAGGATTACCGTGAGGGGCTGCCCGCTGAGCACCACGCGGCGTATGACGAACTTCTCCGACAAGCCAGCGAAGTGCACCATACGGGCTTGCCCGAGTCGACGTCGGAGGCCCACATGGCGGGCAGCGAGGTCCTGGTCGGCCTGGCGGACGAACTCGTCGCGGTATGGGACGGTCAGCCTGCTCGCGGCTATGGCGGCACGGCGGACGTCGTAGCGTATGCCGAACGCACTGGTGTCCCCGTGCGGATCATCTGGCCGAAGGGTGCCAGCAGGGGTTGACATCGACCCCAGCGGAGTGGCCCCCGCCCTCCGAGAGCTAGCGGAGGCCATGATCGCACCACCGTGTCTACCGGACGGAGACGGCCGAAAAGACCGGCTCTCCTCAGGGCGTGTTCGAGTCGGCCCCGCTCGTTCGCGTTGGGGTGGACGGAGCTGCCGTCGCGGCCCAGAGCAGGTGGCGGCACCGGTACAGCAGAACCCGGCGGTACACCACACCCTGGCGGGCCACGCGCGGCGGCGGCGTCTGACCTGACGTCAGAAGATCTCCGCCCCCAACGCGTCCGTGAGGAAGCGCAGTTCGGCGCGGAGCAGGGTGTCGGCTGTGCCCTCGGTGGTGACCAGGTGGCCGGTGCGCGGGAGCGGGAGGACCGTGTGCGGGCGGCCCGCGGCGAGGAGTGCGGCGGAGAGGCGCAGGGTGTGGGCGAGATGGACGTTGTCGTCGGCCAGGCCGTGCACCAGCATCAGCGGGCGCCGCAGCCGGGGCGCGTCCGCAAGCAGCGAGGAGCGTTCGTAGCCGTCGCCGTCCGGGAGCCCCGGCACCCCGGGCAGCCGGTGCGGCTGGTGGCCGGGGTGGCCGAGGTAGCGCTCCTCCCAGTACGTGTCGTACAGCCGCCGGTCGGTGGGGGCCGCCCCGGCGACGGCGGCGTGGAACACGTCGGGGCGGCGCAGTACCGCGCCCGCCGCGAGGTAGCCGCCGTAGGACCAGCCGCGGATGCCGACCCGCCCGAGGTCGAGCGCGTCATACCGGGCCGCCGCCGCGCGCAGCGCGTCGACCTGGTCGTCGAGCACGGGGGTGAGCCGGTCGCCGAGGACGGCGCGCAGCCAGGCCACGCCGCGGCCCGGGGTGCCGCGGCCGTCGGTGGCGAGCACCGCGAAGCCGTGCTCGGCGAACCACTGCGCCACCGCCTCAGGCCAGCCGCCCGCCCGGTTCACCATCTGGAGCCCGGGCCCTCCGTACGGGCTGAGCAGCACCGGAAGCCGCCGCCCTGAACCCGGCTCATACCACGACGGCAGATGGAGCCGTGCGCGCAGCGCGCGCTCGCCGAGGGCGGTCATGACCGGGCGCGGGGTGACGAGGGGGGCGTCGGTGAGGATTCGGACGCGGCCCTCGGCGCCGCCGGGGCCGCGCACGGTGACCCGGCGTCCGCCGCCGGTGTGCGCCCTGCGGCTGTCGACGACGAGGGTGTCGCCCCCTGCGGCGGCGGTGTGCACCCCCGGCTCGGCGGTGAGGCGGGTGAAGCCGGTGCCCGGCCCGTGGCACCAGACGTGGGTCTCGGTGGGCTCCTCGCTCGCCGTGAAGTAGACGCGTTCGCCGACCGCGCCCAGCACCGCGCGCACGTCGAGCCCGGCCGGGCTGACGGCGCCGCCGACGGATATGCCCCGGGTGTCGCCGTGCGGGTGCGGCAGCACCGCGGTGCCCGCGGCGGTCATGAGCGGGGCGCCAGGGGGGAGGTGCACCCAGGCGTCGTCGGTGAGGCGGTGCAGCGGCTCGACGGCGCCGGTCTCCGGGTCGACGGCGAGCACCAGGGCGGTGCGCTGGTCACGGGTCTGGAGGGTGACCACCGGGCGCTCGCCGTCCCAGGCGGCGGCCACCAGGTAGTCGAAGCCGGGGGCGTGCCACACGCCCGGCTCGGGAGCGGGGCGCGCGGTGTCGGCGTCCGGCAGGTCCACGGGGACCCGGCGGCCCCCGGTGGTGATCAGGTGGAGGGTGGTGACGGCGTTGGGGGTGCCGGCCGCCGGGTAGGGCAGGGCGGTCGGCGGGCGCCCGGGGTCGGTGGGGTCGGCGATGTGGCGGCGCCGCACCCCCGTGGTGTCGGCCCGCGCGACCAGCAGCGCGTCGCCGCCCGGCGACCACCAGTAGGCGCGGGTCCTGCCGATGGACTCGTGCGCCACGTGGTCGGTGGTGCCGTAGGCGATCCCGGGCCCCGGCGCGACGGCGAGGGCGCGGCCGCCGCTGCCGTCGGCGCCGACCACGTACAGCGAGCCGCCGCTGGCGTAGGCGACGAGGGAGCCGTCCGGCGAGGGCCGCGGGTCGGTGGCCCGCCCCGCCGTGGGCAGCCGCGCGGGGGCGCCGCCGCCGTCGGCCGCGACGGTGTACAGCAGCCCGTCGGCCACGTACGCCGCCGTGCGCACCGCGCGGTCGGTCGCGTACGAGGACACGCCCGTGGCGCCGCGGCGGGCGGGCGGCGGGGTGAGGGGGTGCTCGGTGTCGGCGGCAGTGTCGTGGCGCCACAGCCGTACGAAGGGGTCGGTGCCGGACTCGGAGCGGGTGAACAGGACGCGGGCGCCGTCCGGGGACACCGTGAACCGCTCGGGCCCGCCGAGGGTGAAGCGGCGGGTCCTGGCGAACTGCCGCGGGAAGGCGGCACGCGCCTCGGCGCCGGGGGCGGCGGGCATGGTGGGGGTGGCGGGGGTGCAGGGGGCCTTCGCCGGTTCTTCCGTGGTCATCTCGGCTCACTCTCCTGGTTCGCTGGTGGTCCAACGAAAAAAGGCTCCGGGAGCAGGTCCCGAAGCCTTGGGGAGAATCGACGACCGACGGCGCGGTCACCTGATTTTCTACCACGGACGCGTAGCCGCCCGGCACATCGGCCCCCTCCCGTCCGTCCCCACTCCGTACGGCGCCGTGGGCCCGGCGGGCGGAGCACGAGGGAGGGCGCGGACCAGGACCTCGCGCGCGCCGTCGCGCCCTAGGTCGTGTCTTCAAAAGCCCGTCTGGTCGGGCCGGCCCGGCACGCACTCCCCCAGCCTTCGGCCGGGAGGTGCCCCCACGCCGCGTTGTCGTCGGTCGCCGACGCGCCGCGTCGACTCCCTCCTCCGCCTTGCGATGGGGGCACCTCCCACGCCCTTCGGGCAGTGGGGGAGCACCGGGCCACCCCGACCCCGCCCTCCAGGCGGACGACGCTCTTTTGAAGACACTCCCTAGCGCTCCCGCTGCCGCGCCCTGCGCGCCGGGCGCGGGCTCTCGACGGGGGTGCCGAGCGCGCCGTCCACCAGCCGGCCCATGAGGCCGAGGAAGGCGGCGCGGTCGGCCTCCGGGAGGTCGGCCAGGGCCTCGCGGTGCACCGTGTCCACGATCCGCAGGCTCTCTTTGGCGACCTCCGCGCCCTTCGCGGTGACGGCGACGACCCGCGCCCTGCGGTCCTTCGTGGCGGGGCGCCGCTCGGCGAGCCCGGCGCGCTCCAGCGCGTCCACGGTCACCACCATCGTCGTCTTGTCCATGTCGCCGATCTCGGCGAGCTGGATCTGGGTGCGCTCCTGGCCGAGCGCGTGCTCCAGCACGCAGTGCATGCGCGCGGTGAGCCCGATCTCCGCGAGCGCCGCCGCCATCCGGGTGCGCAGCACATGGCTCGCCCGGTCCAGCAGATACGAGAGATCGGGCTCACCCCGGCCGACGGGACTCATGGCGGTCATACGGCAAGCGTAGCAAAAGGTCGGGTAATGGATTATCCGGTACGGGACCAGTTCGCCGTACGCCGCGCGGGGTCCGTGGCTGCCTCGTGGCTACCTCGTGGCGCCCTCGCCGAGCCAGGCGCTCGCGGAGGAGGCGCCGACGGAGTCGATGGCGCCGTTGTCCTCCACCGGGCTCGGGACGTCGCCCGGGAACACGATGAAGGTCACCGGGCCCTCGGTGCCGCCGGTGGCCGGGTCCGGGTCGATGCCGAGGGCCTGCGCGGTGGCGTACGACGCCTCGCCGATGATGCTGTCGGGGCCCTCGTCGGCGAAGACCGCGTAGACGACCTTGTCGTTGTAGACCACGGCCGCGACGCTGCCGGGGGAGATGCCCGCGTCGCCGTAGTCGAAGCGCGAGCTGGGCAGCGGGATGACGTAGAAGTGCGTGACGTCCGCGGTGAACGGCTCGCCCGTGGACGTCTGGAACGAGGTCTGGTCCTGGTAGGCCGGGTCGGTCGAGCTGTTGCAGCGGTCGGTGGTGACCCCGTCGCAGTCGATGTCGAGGTCCGACGTCCAGGTGTAAGCGGAACCGTTCGCACAGATGGAGATGGTCTCCGCGCCGCCCTCGTCGGTGGCGTACTTGCCGTTCGAGGCGGGGTCGCAGCCGCTCTGCGCCTTGGCGAGCAGCTCGCTCGCCGAGGGGCCCGCGGTCGGTGCCGCCGGGGCCGCGGACGCGGTGGGGGTGGGTGACGCGAACGCGGTGCCCGCGACGGCGAGCACGGCAGCGCCCGCGGTCGCCAGGACAAGACGTATACGGCTCAAGGGAGTTCCTTCCTGTGGGGCGAAAGGGATTTCAGATAAACGGAATGACCGTGAACATGTCAATGGTCCGGACCAGGGCACAGGACACCTTCACACTCCACACCCCGGCGCCCAACACCCCGGCATCCAACACCCCGCACCCAACACCCCGGCGCCCCACGCGGGCACGCCGATACCCCACCCCCGGCACCCGGCAGCCCAGGCGAGACCGAGAGAGATAGTCCGCAACAGAACCATCTGCTACGGTCACTCTCATCCACCGGCAGCGGTCCCGGCACCCGTGCCCGGCCGCCGCCCCCGCCCCTCTGCCTCCGGGGAGTACGCCATGCCTCCAGATCCCGCCGCCGTCACGAGCGCGGCACCGACGAGCGAGCCCGGGCGGCCGGGGGGCCGGGACCGGAGGTGGCTCGCGCTCGCGGTCGTCGCCACCGGGATGCTCATGACGGTCCTGGACGGCAGCATCGTCACGGTCGCCATGCCGTCCATCGCGGCCGACCTGCACTTCTCCCCCACCGGGCTCGGCTGGGTGGTGAACGCGTACCTCATCCCCTTCGGGGGGCTGCTGCTGCTCGCCGGGCGGCTCGGGGACCTGCTGGGCAGGGGGCGGATGCTGCTGCTCGGCATGGCGGTGTTCACCGCGGCCTCGGTGCTCGCGGGGCTCGCGGGCGCGCCGTGGATGCTGGTCGCGGCCCGCGCCCTCCAGGGCGTCGGGAGCGCGATGGCCTCGGCCGTGGGGCTCGGCATCCTCGTCACGCTCTTCCCCGGGCCCGGCGAACGCGCCCGCGCCATCGGGGTGTTCGCCTTCACCGGCTCGGCGGGCGCCTCCCTCGGGCAGGTGCTCGGCGGGGTGCTCACGGACGCCCTCGACTGGCACTGGATCTTCTTCATCAACCTGCCCGTCGGCGTCGCCGCCCTCGCCGTCGGCGCCCGGGTGCTGCCGCGCGAGCGGGGCGCGGCGGGGGCCGGGGGCGCCGACGTGCTCGGGGCCGTGCTCGGCACCGGGGGCCTGGTGCTGCTGATCTACGCCATCGTCAAGTCAGACCAGTACGGCTGGGCCTGCGCGCACACCCTCGGCCTCGGCGCGGTGGCGCTGCTGCTGCTCGCGGGCTTCGTGCTGCGGCAGGCGCGGGCGGCGCGGCCGCTGATGCCGCTGCGGCTGCTGCGCCCGCCGCGGGTGTGGGGCTCGTACACGGTGCTGATGCTGATGGTGGCGGCGCTGTTCTCGTTCCAGATCGTGCTGGCGCTCCACTTGCAGAACGTGCTGGGCTACGGGGCGTTTCGCACCGGTGTCGCGATGCTGCCCGCCGCGCTGCTGATCGGCGCGGCCTCGCTCGGGCTCTCCGCGCGCGCAGGGGCGCGCTTCGGCGAGCACCGGGTGCTGGTCGCCGGGCTGCTGCTGCTCGTCGGGATGCTGGCGCTGCTGACCCGGCTCCCGGTGCACGCGCACTACGCCGTCGACGTGCTGCCCCCGCTGCTGCTCGCCTCCGGCTTCGGCTTCGCGATGCCGATGCTGACGTCGCTCGCGATGTCGGCGGCAGGGCCCGAGGACGCGGGCACCTCCTCCGGGCTCTTCAACACCGCCCAGCAGGTGGGCATGGCGACCGGTGTCGCCGTGCTCTCCACGCTCGCGGCAAGCCGCACCGCGCGGCTCTCCGCCGGGGGCGCCGGGCACCGGGAGGCGCTCGCCGGGGGCTACCACCTGGCGTTCGGGGTGGGCGCGTGCCTGGTGGCGGTGGCGCTTGCGGTGACGGCCGTGGTGCTGCGGCGCCCGGCGCGTGGGCAGGAGTCCGTCGCCTGACCTGCGGTCAGGGCAGCAGCGGGGCGGCGGGGTCGCAGACGCCGCCGAGTGCGGCCCTGAGGGTGCTGCGGTAGTCGTCGACGGCGCGCCGCACGTTGGGCGCGTCCAGCGCGGTCCTGGTCACCAGGCGTTCCAGGTCGACATAGGCCGAGCGGACGTACTCGATCCACTGGTAGACGGCCCAGTCGCGGTCCCAGTCCCGGGTGAAGCGCCCGGGCAGCAGCCGCAGCCAGGTCTCCACAAGCCGCTCCCTGGCCGCGGGCCCCGTCGGGGTGAGGTGGAGGTGGCGCACGAGTTCGTAGAGCGGGTCGCCGACCATCGCCATCTCCCAGTCGATGACGGTGAGGCGGCCCGCCTCCCGGCCGGTGTGCCGGATCAGGTTCCAGGGGTTGAGGTCGCCGTGCAGCAGGGCCATGTCCCTGCGGGTGACGGTGTGGGACCGCAGCCGCGCGGCGAGCCCCGGCCCGTCGGGCAGCCCGTGCTCCGCCGCCGCCTCCCGTACAGGCTGCTGCAACTGCTCCACCAGGCTGACCAGTTCCGCGCAGAGCCAGCGGTAGAAGTCGACGCCGTCCGCGGCCGGGTCGAGGGTGCGGTGGTCGATCTCGGTGAGGGCGCGCAGTTGCCAGGCGAGGTCGGCGGCCTCCGCCTCGGTGAGCCCGTCCACCGGGTGCCGGGAGCCGTCCGTGCCCTCGTACGAGTGGATGGCGAAGGTGGCGCCGCCCGGGTCGCCGCCGAGCGCGAGCACCCGGGGCGCGCGCACCGCGACACCCGACGCCTCGATGGCGGCGAGCACCGCGTGCTCGCTCAGCAGCCCCCGTTCGAGCCGGGCCGCGGTGCCCACGCTGCGCCGCACGAGGACGGGAGCGGCGACGCCGGGGACGCGCACCGCGGTGTTCACGTGCGAGGTGCCGCGGAAGACGGCCGCGGGGGGCGCGGCGGCCTCGGCGGCGAGCGCGGCGGGCACGGCCGCGCGGGGGAACAGGGGGTGCTCGGGAACCCGTTCGTCGGGCAGCCACCCTGCCGCGGCCGGTGCCGCCGCGGTGTCGGGCGCGGGTGGTCCACCCATGGGTCACTCCTGGAAGCTCATGCGACCTGTGCTGAGACGATGCATACCTTAGCGAGGTCGCCGCGGCCTCCTGAGCCACTCCCTTCACATCCGCCCCAGCAGCGCGCCGCATGCCTCCCCCTGGGCGTCCCCGGCCCCTCGCGTCACCGGGCGGGGGCGCGCCGGGACCGATGGTTATTCACCCGGGGGACGGAGCGCGGGGGCGCCCAGGGGGCGGGTGCGGCGCGCGCCGGGCGCCCGTTCACCACGCGCTCACGGCGCCGCCCCGCGCGCCCTCCTCACCGGTCGCGTACGGCGTGCAGCAGGGGTTCGAGCGAGGCGACCAGGTGCTCGGCGCCCGCCTCGCGCAGCAGCTTGGCCTTGCGCTCGCTGCGCGCGTAGCCGAGGAAGGGGACCCGGGCGGTGCGGGCGGCGGCGAGGTCGGCGGGCGAGTCCCCGATCATCAGGGCGTCGCCGGGCGCGGTCCCGGTGGCGTTGAGCGCCCGGGTCAGGCAGTGCGGATGCGGCTTGAGGCGCTGGAGGTCGTCGGTGCGCCCGTACACGTGCGGTTCGAAGCACCCCAGCAGGCCGCGCGCGGTGAGGTAGGAGCGCACCACGAGCGGGGAGTTGTTGGTGGCGACGGTGAGCCGCGCGCCGCGCGCCGCCCATGTCCTGATGAGCGGGTCGGCGAAGGCGGTCGGCCAGGCGGAGGCGGCGGCGCGCATCTCCTCCTCGGTGAGCCGCTGCTCCAGCTCGGTGACCAGGTCGCTGTGGCGGTGTCTGGCGTCGACGGCGCGCAGCACCCGGTGCGGATCGAGGGACTGCCGCTCGTCGGGGGTGACGAGGCCGTGCAGGCCCCGGCTCTCCACCCACTCCACCAGCTCCCCGGCGACCCGTTCCGCCCGGTGTCCCGCGAAGAGCCGGCAGATGGGCCCGTCGAAGTCGAAGAGCACGGCGCGGGCGCGTGTGACGAGGGCGCGCAGGGTGGCGGCGTCCGCGGCGCCGGGGACCGCGGGCTCGGCGGCCGGGGGGCCGTCGGGTCCCGTGGGACTGGTGGGACCGGTGCGTCCCATGGGGCCTGGGGCGTGCGGGCGCTGCTGCCCGGCCGTGTCCGTATCGGCCGTGTGCGTCCCGGCCGTGTCCGTCCCGGCTCCGTGGTCGTCCGCCGTCGATCGTGCGCTGGATTCGGTCTTTTTCGACACCTTTTCCGTCTGCTTCGCATCAGAGGTCACTAAGAGAGTGTCAGGTCCGTGGTGATGGTTGCCCAGAGCGCGTCGAACCACTTCTGCGACTCCTCCACGAACGCCGCGTCCCGCTCACCGCCCCCGCGCTGGAAGGAGAAGAGCAGGGACTCGCCGCCGAGGGCGTCCCACATGTCGAGGGTGCCGGAGCCGTACTCCTCCGCGCGCCGGGTGACCAGGTAGTACGCGAACAGCGCCTCGTCCCCGCCCAGCAGGTAGAGCTTCATGGGCGGGGTGAAGGGCAGGGCGCGGAAGGTGACCTTCACGTCGATGCCGTGGGAGCCGCGCAGCGAGCGCAGATTGTGCCGCAGCACCTGCCCCTGGGCGTTGCGCTGGGTGAGCCAGCGCTGGTGCACCCGGCCCTGCTCCTCGGGGGCCTCGGCGGGGGCGGGGAAGGCGAGCGAGATGTCCCGGCTCGGCAGCAGGACGCGTACCTCCACGGACTCGGGGCGCAGCAGCCCCTCGTGGATGCGGCGCACCGGCTCGCCGACCGCGAGCATCAGGGTCTCGGCGGTGAGGCAGACGGCGTCGACGCGGACGTGCGGGGCGCGGAACGCCTCGGAGAGCCGGTGTGCCAGGCCGACCATGGTGGGCTGCGGCTCGTCGCGCCCGCCGCCCGCCGACGGCCCGGCGACATGCGGCGAGCGGCCCTTGCCCTCGCCCACCAGCAGCCCGTCGGCACGCAGTTGGCGTACGGCCTCGCGTACCACCCCGCGCTCCACACCGAACTCGGCGGCGAGCACGGCCTGGGTCGGCAGCGGCTCGCCCGGCTTGAGGACGCCCGCGCGTATGCGTTCGCGCAGGCGGTCCGCGATCGACTGCGGGGTGAATCGGGAGGAGTCGGTCACCGCGAGATTCTCCTGGGTCACGACCAGACGTTACAACTTCCATCTTTCTTATGGCAGTTGCCGAAAGGTTGTTTATAACTGTCAACCAAGCGGGGACAACTATAGTGAAGTTGGCAACCAAGTTAAAGAAGATGGCGGAATGCCTGGGTCCAGTTGGCACTCCGCCCCGGGCGCAGCGGCGCCAGTTCTGAGCGCGGCACGCGCGCTCGCACGCTCCCCCGGGGGGTACTGGGGGAGTCCGGAGGAAGGGGGGACCACCATGTCCGCTCTGGCCCTGCTCGCCGGCGCCTTCGTCGTCGGGTTCGAGCAGTTGACGCAGTGGAAGTACGGACCGGTCGGAATCGCGGGGCTGCTGCTGCTCGCCCTCGGGTTCCACCGGAGCAGCCCGGCGTACAGCTCGGCGGGGGCCCTGGTCCTGACGCTGCTGGTCGTCGGAGGCGCGGCGGCCTGAGGCCGCCGGCACACCAGGCCCGCCGGTTCAGGTCCGAGGGGGACGGCGGGCCTTCCCGCCGCCCGCCCCCCCGCACGCCGGGGGCGGGCGGCACCCGGCCGCGCGACGGCTCAGCCGCCGGGGCCGCCGAGTACGAGATCGGTGCTGATGGTGTTCCAGAGGGCGTCGAACCAGAGCTGGGACTGCTCGACGAAGGCCGAGTCCCGCAGGGCGCCCGGCTCGAAGGGAAAGAGGGGGGACTGCTCGCCGACGGCGTCCCAGGTCTCCAGGGGGCCCTGCCCCGTCTGGCGGTCCAGGCGCCCGAGCGTGTAGTAGGCGAACAGCGCCTCGGCGCCGTTGAGCAGGTAGAGCTTGACCGGCGGGGTGAAGGGCAGCGCCCGGAAGGCGACGTCGACCCGGATGCCGTGGGAGGCGCGCAGCGAGCGGAGGTTGTGCCGCAGTACCTGGCCCTGGGCGTTGCGCTGCGCGAGCCAGTCGCTGTGCAGTTCGTCGTCCGCGCCGGTGTCGCCCGTCGCGACCGAGGTGGGGAAGGCGAGGTCGATGTGGCGGCTTGGCAAGAGCACCCGCACCCGTACGCTCTCGGGTCTCAGGCGCCCCGCGTGGATCAGCCGCAGCGCCTCGCCGACGGCGAGGGTCAGGGTGGCGGCCGTCCTGCACAGGGCGTCGATCGCCACGTGCGGTGCCCCGAACGCCGCCGCGACCCTGGGCCCGAGCGCCACCGCCGTGGGCAGCGGGGCGCCTTCGGCGGGCGGCGGCCCCGTGCGTTCGGCGACCACCGCGCGGCTGCCCCTGGCCGCGTCGAGGAGCAGCCCCTCGGCGCGCAGCAGCGCCAGCACCCGGCGCACGGTGCCGCGTTCCACGCCGAACTCGGCGGCCAGCGCCGCCTGCGAGGGCAGCCTGCCGCCCGGTCCCGGACGCCCCGCCCTGATCCTGCGGCGCAGTTCGTCCGCCATGGCGCGGTGCGACTCCCGCGGCCCGCTCCGGCCCTCGCCCGTGGCATCTTCCAGGGTCATCTCCGCACAGTACAACTTCCCACCAACTCTGAAGAGGTCAGAAGAAGTCAGCAGACTTTATTGGCTGGGTGGTTACTGGACACGCCAACTAGGCAATAAGAAGAGTGAGGTTGGCTGCCAACTTGGGGGAGATGGCAGGTCTGGCCTGGGTCTCTCCTCCGCAGGACAGCCGGACGGGAGGGACCGACATGCCGCTCTTCGCCATCGTCACCGCAGTGGGGGCCATCGGGTTCGAGCAGATCGTGCAGTGGAGGTACGGGCCGATGGGGATCGTGGCGTTCCTGCTGCTGTCCTTCGGCATCAAGGCACGCAGCGCCGCGACGGCGCTCTTCGGCGGGGTGATCCTGCTCCTGCTGCTGGCGTGAGCCGCGCGGGCTCAGAACATGTCGGGGCACCAGGGGGCGCGGGGCACCCGGAAGAGGGCGTCGGCCGTGGCCAGGGCCCCGGGGGCCGCCTCGGCGACGAGGCCGAGCGCGGCGAGCCGCGGCGCCGAGTCGTCCCCCATCCACAGCGTCGCCAGGGCGCCGACGTCCAGGGTGAGCGCGGCGGGCCGCGAAGTCGGCTCGCAGGTCGCGCCCTGCGGCGAGGCGTCCAGCAGATACCGCCCGCCCGGCCCGTCGGGCGCGGTGACGCCGAGCACCAGGGAGCCCGCCGCGGGGTAGCTGCGGGCGGCGAGCGCGCCCGGGATGTCGAGAAGGCGCACCCAGAGCCAGTCCGACCTGGTCACCACCCTCGCGGCGCGGGGGTCGGGCAGCAGGTGCGGGACGAGGTCGTCGACCGCGCGGTACCCGGTGCGCACCCGGGTCACCCAGTCCACCGCGCACACGTAGTGCCACAGCGCCCGCTCGGCGCGCGGGGTCACCGCGAACAGGTCCGACACCTCCGCCGTCACCAGCGGCTGTTTCGCGTCGCCCCAGCGGCCGTCCGCGCGGTACGTCACCAGCCCCTCGGGCTCGCCGTCCGGGCCGGTGTAGAGGGCGTGGAACGGCTCGGTCCACGCGTCCTTGCCCCCGCGCTCCTGCTCGCGCTCGCGGCCGAGCCCCGTGAACCTGCGCCACCAGCGCTCCGAGCGGTCCACCGCGCCGTGCTGCCCGGCCCGGAAGCGGTCGAAGAGGGCGGGGCCCGCCTCGCGCACCTCCGCCGGGTCCACCAGCGCGACGCGGCCCTCGCGCGGGCCCGGCCACCGGGGGTCGAGCCCGGCCCTCGGCACGTCGATCTCCCACTCCGCGAGGCTCGCCGCGGGCCCGAAACCGTACCGGCCGTAGATCGGGTGCTCGGCGGCGATCAGGGTGGCGACCTGGTCCCCGCGCTCGCGCGCCGCCTCGAACTCCGCCGCCATCATCCTGCCGAGCAGGCCGCGGCGGCGGTGCGTGGGGGTGACCGTCACATTGCTGACGGCGCTCGCCCGCACCGGGGCGCCGCCCGGCGCCGTGAGGGTCTGCGGGAAGGAGCGGAAGGTGCCGACACAGCGGTCGCCGTCGTACGCGCCCTGGGTGCGGGCGAAGTCGACGAAGCCCGCGTAGTCCTCGACGAGGTCGTCGGCGGGCGTGGGCGGCTTCAGGAACCCGGTGTTCACCGCCCGCAGCCACCCGGTCAGCTCGTCACGGCCGATACGGCGCACGTCGATGTCGGCACACATACCTGCACGCTAAGCCGCTTCCGCCTCTCCTGTCGCACGAGTTTCCGGCGGGGGCGCCGGGGGTGGGGGGCGGTTCGGTTGTCAGGTCAGAACGTTGCCCTGATCTCCCCCACCTCCGCGCCGCCGCCCAGTACCGGGGCCGCCGTCTTCCAGTCCACCCCGGTCATCGCCAGCGCCCGGGAGAGGATCACGCCCAAGGCGCGCTTCGCGCCGTCGTCGGCCTTGAAGGCCAGCGCCCGGCCGTCCGGCAGCGCCACCGCCTGGACCCCCTCGGCGCCGGTCTTGGACAGCGCCCCCGGTACGGCGCCCATCAGCTCGGTGTCGAGGCGCCCGGTGCCGCCGACGTACTCGGGGTGCGCGCGCATCGCGGCGGCCACCCTGCCCTCCGGGGTGGTGTCCGCGGCGCGCACGAAGTGCCGGAAGGCGCGGGCGAGCCCGACCAGGCCGATCGCCATCAGCGGCGCCCCGCAGCCGTCGACGCCCACCGCCGCCACCGGCTCCCCCGCCGCCTCCTCGACCACGTCGCGCACCAGCCGCTGGAGCGGGTGCTCCGGGTCGCGGTAGGTGGCGGTGGGCCATCCGGCGGCCAGGCACGCGGCCAGCATCCCGGTGTGCTTGCCGGAGCAGTTCATGGCAAGGCGCTCGGGAACCCCGCCCGCCGCCAGGTACGCGGCGCGCTCCCCCTCGTCGAGCGGCAGGTCGGGCGGGCACTGGAGGTCGTCGGGGGTCAGCCCGTGCTCGGCCAGCATGGTGCGTACGAGAGCGCGGTGGAAGGGCTCCCCCGAGTGGCTCGCGGAGGCGAGCGCGAGCCGTTCGCCCGACAGGTCGAGACCGGCCCGCAGCATGGCGGCGGCCTGCATCGGCTTGTTGGCGGAGCGCGGGAAGACCGGGGCCGCCGGGTCCCCGAGCGCGAACTCCACCCCGCCGTCGGCGTCGAGCAGCACGAGCGAGCCGCGGTGCCTGCTCTCCACGAAGCCGGAGCGGACCACCTCGGCGAGCACGGGCGGCGCCGTGCCGTCCGCGGTGGTGGCGGCGGGGGCGGGGGTGTCGGCAGACATGGGTGGCCTTCCGTTACGGGATCGCCCGCCCGGGCGCCCGGGGTCCCCGGCCTCCTGCCTCAGGCGAGCAGATCGTCGACTTGCGCTTCGCCCTCACGGTACCGGCGGGCGATCTCCGCGCTGCACCCGTCCGCGGCGGACTGGAGCTGGTGGCGGCGGCGTGAGACCTGGTGCTCGCAGCGCACGAGGTGGCTCATCGCGGCGCGCAGCTCGTCGTCGCCGAGGGAGTCGAGGGCGGAGAGCGACACCTGGGCGAGCACCCCGGCGGCCAGCCGCCCGTACTCCTCGCTCTGCGGGGTGCCGAGGGTGACGTGCCGGGCCGAGGAGCGCTGCCGGGCCGGCTGGTCGGTGAGGATCTCGGGCAGCCGCTCGACGAGCGGGGCGTCCCGCCCGGTGCGGCGGGCGAGTTCGGCGCGGAGGATGTCGATACGGCCCTGGACGAGGCGGCGCACATAGCTGAGGTCGGCCTCGTCGCGCTGAGCCCTGCGGCGCAGCGCGCGCAGCGCGACGAGCCCGAGGGCGGCGAAGTCGACCGGCTCCCCCTCGTCCGCGAGCAGCTCGGGCACGGCGAGAGCCTGGTCGGGGTCGGACCCGGGGGGCCCGGGGACGGTTGTCTCGGAGGCGGTGGACCCGGCTGCGGTTGCCTCGGGCGGGACAGGCCCGATCGAAGCGGTCCCGAAGGCGGTTGTCCCGGACGGCGCGGGCTCGGAGGGGGCGGGCTCTGCGGGGGCGGGCTCTGCGGGGGCGGGCTCGGACGAGGCCGGGTCGGACGAGGCCGGGTCGGACGCGACGGGCCCGGACGGCGCGGGCTCTGCGGGGGCTGCCCGGGTCGGCGCGGGCTCGGGCGGGGCGGGGCTCTCCGAGCGCTGCGCGGGCGGCCGGATTCCGGCGCCCTGCCGGGGTCCTTCGGAGCGCGCCCCGGAGGGCACGGTGTGCGGCTGACCGGCCCCGGTACTCGCTGTGCACATGCGGCGTTACGCCCCTTCGCCTCGTTCTCGCCTGGTTTTCGCGTGGTCGTCGCGTGTTCGCCCCGCCCGGCCCCCCGGCCGCTCGCCGCCCTCCCGTGCCCGCGCGGACACGGTGCGTCGCGTCGATGTTCAGCCATGGTGCCATCCCCGCTGCGCACTATGTGACCGAGTGCCCGTGAACGGCCCCGGATGGGGGGATCTGACCGCCTCAGGGGACCCGGACGGCCGTGCGGACGCCCGCGGCGCGGGCGCCGTGGCCGGTGCGAGCCGGGGCCGGTGGGGGGCTCGCGGGGGCCGCCGGGCATGATGGGGGCCATGCGTGCGGTGGTGCAGCGGGTGGACGGCGCGAGCGTCGAGGTGGACGGCGCGGTCGTGGGCGAGATCGCGGGCGAGGGCCTGTGCGTACTGGTGGGGGTGGCCCGCGACGACACCTCCGAGCAGGCCGCGCGGCTCGCGGCGAAACTGTGGACGCTGCGCGTCCTCGACGGCGAGCGCTCCTGCTCGGACGCGGCGGCACCGCTGCTGGTGATCAGCCAGTTCACGCTGTACGGGGACGCCCGCAAGGGCCGCAGGCCCACCTGGAACGCGGCGGCCCCAGGCGAGCACGCCGAGCCGCTGGTCGCCGAGGTGGTGGCGGAGCTGCGGAAGCTGGGCGCCACCGTCGCGACGGGCTCGTTCGGCGCGAAGATGCGGGTGTCCCTGACCAACGACGGCCCGTTCACCGTCCTGCTCGAACTCTGAGACCGCCGCCCGCGGACGCCCGGGCACCGGGGCCGCGGGGCGGGGGCGCGGGGTGCGCGCCCCCGTGGGCTCAGGGCTGGACCACCGCTTCCTGCGCCGCCGCCGTCTCGTCGGCGACGAGCCGGGCGTCCAGCGGGACGTTCCGCTTCACCAGCGCGAGCGCGATCGGCCCCAGCTCGTGGTGGCGTACGGACGTGGTGACGAAGCCGAGCTTCCTGCCCTCGGGCCCCTCGTCGGCGAGCCGTACCGCGGCGCCGTGCGGGGGGAGGTGCACCTCGCTGCCGTCGAGGTGGAGGAAGACCAGGCGGCGCGGCGGCTTGCCCAGGTTGTGGACGCGGGCGACCGTCTCCTGGCCCCGGTAGCAGCCCTTGTCGAGGTGGACGGCGGTCTCCAGCCAGCCCAGCTCGTGCGGGATGGTGCGGTGGTCCGTCTCGAAGCCGAGCCTGGGGCGGTGCGCCTCGACGCGCAGCGCCTCGTAGGCGAGCAGTCCCGCGGGCGGCCCGTACTGCCCGGCGAAGTCGTCGAGCCCGGCCCTGGGCAGGAAGAGGTCGCGTCCGTACGGCGTCTCGCGTACCGCGGTGTCCGCGGGGGTCTCGGCGATGGAGCCGGCGGGCAGGTGCACGACGGCGGTGTCGGCGGTGCGGTCGGTGACCTCGACCCGGTAGAAGAACTTCATCGACTCCAGGTACTTCAGCAGGTCGTCCCGGGTGCCGGGCTCGACGTGCAGCCAGACCGTGGCGCCGTCGTCGACGAGGTAGAGGGCGTGCTCGATGTGGCCGTGCGGGGAGAGGATCAGGGCCTCGGTGGCCTCGCCCGGCGGCAGCTCGCTGACGTGCTGGGTCAGCAGCAGATGGAGCCAGGCCAGCCGGTCGTCGCCGCTGACGGTGACCACGCCGCGGTGGGACAGGTCCACGAAGCCGCGGCCGTCGGCCAGGGCGCGCTGCTCACGGAAGAGGTCGCCGTAATGGGCCGCCACACCGTCGTCCACGCCCTCGGCGGGGACGGCACCTGGCAGGGACAGCAGGGGAGACTTCATATCCACATCCAGTTCGGCATCCGGGTACGTCCGGGGCCTGTCCCCGGCGGGTCGCGCTCGCCCTCTCTATGACCACGGCCGCACGGCCATTATTTCAGGCCCCGCCCGCCACCGGGCCCGGCCTGCCCCACCGCCTCGCCGTACGGCGTCAGTGCCCCGCGCACTTCGCGCAGCGGCCGAAGATCGCGAAGTGCTTCATGTCGGTGTCGAAGCCGAAGGTGTCCCGCAGCTTGGCGGTGAACTCGGCGACGACGGAGGTGTCCGCCTCGATCACGTCACCGCAGTCCCGGCAGACGAGGTGGATGTGGTGGTGCCGGTCGGCGAGGTGGTACGTGGGGGCGCCGTGGCCCAGGTGCGCGTGGCTGACCAGGCCCAGCTCCTCCAGCAGCTCCAGGGTGCGGTAGACCGTGGAGACGTTGACACTCGACGCCGTCTTGCGGACCTCGCCGAGGATGGCGTCGGGCGTCGCGTGGTCCAGGGTGTCGACCGCTTCCAGCACGAGCTGGCGCTGCGGCGTCAGCCGGTAGCCGCGCCTGCGGAGGTCGTTCTTCCAGTCGGTGGTCACCACGGGACCAGTGTAGGCAGCCGGAAGCGGACGGGAGCCCGGCCGCCGCTCGAAGCCGGAGCCGGGCCGCTACTTGAAGAAGGTGATGCCGTCGTCCGGCAGGTCGCCCAGATCCCTGGCCCAGCTCTCGACCTCCTCGGCGGACGGCGCGGCCGCCACCTTCTTGAGCTGCGCCGACATGTACGGCCGCAGCGGCACCTCGGGGGTCTGCTTCTCGCCGACCCACATCAGGTCGCCGTTCACATAGCCGTAGAGCCGCTTGCCGCCGCTGTACGGGCCCGCGGCAGCGGTACGCGCGACGGCGTCGGTGGCCAGGTCGATCTGGGGCTTCTTCTCGGCCAGTTCCCCGTACCAGACCTCGACCACGCCGTCGTCGCGGACCATCACGGTCTCGACCTTGCGCCCCTGGTCCACGCGCCAGTACCCGGACTCGGACTCCAGCGGGCGGACCTTGTGGCCCTCGGCGTCGAGGACCCAGGTGTGCGAGTGGTATTCGAGGAAGTCGCGGCCGTCGTGGGTGAAGCTGACTTCCTGGCCGAAGTTGCACTTCTCGGCGCCGGGGAAGTCGAAGACACCTGCCCCGGCCCAGTCGCCCAGCAGGAAGGCGAGCGGTACGAGGTCCTTGTGCAGGTCGGACGGGATTTCGATCATGGGTGCGGCAGCCGGTTTCTGTCGGGCGGTGGTGGGTCGGTGGCCGGTCGGCTCAGCGCTGGCCCTGGTAGAGCTTCGTCACGGCGTAGTACGCGAACGCCAGGGTCGCGACGCAGATCAGCGCGAGCAGCGCTTCGTAGAAAGCCTCAAGCACGTGGTGCTCCTCGGGGCGTGGGGGGTCCCCGCGGGCGCGGCGCACGCGGAGTGCGCCGTAGTCCTCGGGGCGGGTGGGCCGCGGTCCAGCTTAGGCCGTGGCCCCCGGATCTTCGCGTCATGGGAGGCGGGGCCGCGGCGGCACGCCGCGCGGGGTTGTCTACGCTGCTGGCCATGGCGGAGAAGCTGGTGATCAAGGTGACGGCCGGGGCGGACGCGCCCGAGCGGTGCTCGCAGGCGTTCACGGTGGCCGCGGTGGCGGTGGCGAGCGGGGTCGCGGTGTCGCTGTGGCTGACCGGGGAGTCGGCGTGGTTCGCGCTGCCGGGACGCGCGGCGGAGTTCGAGCTGCCGCACGCGGCGCCGCTGCCCGACCTGCTGGAGAGCGTGCTCGGCGCCGGCTCCGTGACCCTCTGCACCCAGTGCGCGGCGCGCCGGGACATCACCGAGGCGGACGTGGTCGAGGGCGTACGGATCGCGGGGGCGCAGGTGTTCGTGCAGGAGGCCATGGCGGACGGGACGCAGGCGCTCGTGTACTGACGTCCGGCGGTGGGCCCCGGTCGTCAGGGGCGCCACCAGCGGCCGCCGCGGTTCCTGCCGTCGTCGCCGCGCCGCGCGTCACGGCCGTCCCCGGTGTCGGTGGGGCCGGTGCCGGTTCCTGTCCCGGTGCCGGTCCCGGTGGTGTCCGTGCCGGCGCCGCCGGTACGGCCCGTACCGCCACTGGCGTCGTCGGCGGCGCGGCCGCCGTCGGCCCCGGTGTCCCGGCCGTCGCCCAGCCGGTCCAACTCCTCCCACCACGCCTGCGACATCGGGTCCCGCGGGTCACCGCGGTCCGGGCGCGGCGGGGTGTCGGAGGGCGGCGGCGGCTCGTCCCACCAGCGGTCCTCGGGCCCTCTGCGGTTGGCCACGATGGCGGCGGTCGGAGGGATGACCATGGCCACGACGCACATCGCGATGGCGGCCGGGACGGACCAGATGCGCACGACCGTCCAGGCGAGGACGAAGAGCGTCACGCACATGCCCATCATGGCGAAGTAGAGGTGCCGACGGCGGGCATACATAAGTCCAATGTAGGCCCACGGAGGCCAATGTGTGACCCGGCGCACACCTCCTTCTCGCGGCCCCGGCAGCGCGGAGGGGGCCGGGAGCGGCAGTGCGCTCCCGGCCCCCTCGGGGTCCCACGGTCCCGCCAGGACCGCCCGCGGCTCAGACCGCGATGGCCACCTCGGCCAGGCCGCCCGTCTGCGCGACGACGGTGCGGTCCGCGGTCGCACCGGGCACCAGCGCCCGTAGCGTCCATGTGCCCTCGGCCGCGTAGAAGCGGAACTGGCCGGTCGCCGAGGTCGGGACCTCCGCGGTGAACTCGCCGGTCGAGTCCAGCAGCCGCACGTACCCGGTGACGGGCTCGCCGTCGCGGGTCACCTGGCCCTGGATGGTGGTCTCACCAGGCTTGATGGTCGAGGCGTCGGGGCCACCGGCCTTGGCTCCACACATACGTCAGTCCTTACTGTCGCTTGGTTCTGGGTGGGACACGTGAGGGGCGCTCGCTCGCGCCCCCGCGTGTGCGGCTCCGGGCCGCGCCCGGAGGTGACCCGGGCGGGGCCGTGCGGAGGGGACCCGGGCGCCTGGACTACTTGGCGGCGCCCAGTTCGATCGGAACGCCGACGAGGGAGCCGTACTCGGTCCAGGAGCCGTCGTAGTTCTTGACGTTCTCGACGCCCAGCAGCTCGTGCAGCACGAACCAGGTCAGCGCGGAGCGCTCGCCGATCCTGCAATAGGCGATGGTGTCCTTGGCGAGGTCGACCTGCTCGTCGGCGTACAGCTCCTTCAGCTCGTCGTCCGACTTGAAGGTGCCGTCGTCGTTGGCGTTCTTCGACCAGGGGATGTTGCGGGCGCTGGGCACGTGGCCCGGGCGCTGCGACTGCTCCTGGGGCAGGTGGGCGGGGGCGAGGAGCTTGCCGCTGAACTCGTCGGGCGAGCGGACGTCGACGAGATTCTGGTTGCCGATCGCGTTCACGACGTCGTCGCGGAAGGCGCGGATCGCGGCGTTCTGCGGCTTGGCCCGGTACTGGGTCGCGGCGCGCTGCGGCACCTCCTCGACCAGCTCGCGGGCGTCCAGCTCCCACTTCTTGCGGCCGCCGTCGAGGAGCTTGACGGAGTCGTGGCCGTAGAGCTTGAAGTACCAGTAGGCGTACGAGGCGAACCAGTTGTTGTTGCCGCCGTAGAGGATCACGGTGTCGTCGCCCGCGATACCGCGCTCGGAGAGCAGCTTCTCGAAACCAGCCTGGTCGACGAAGTCGCGGCGGACCGGGTCCTGGAGGTCCTGCTTCCAGTCGATCTTGATGGCGTTCCTGATGTGGTTCTTGTCGTACGCCGCGGTGTCCTCGTCGACCTCGACGATGACGACCTTGGGGGTGTCGAGGTTGGCCTCGACCCAGTCGGCGTCTACCAGGACGTCGCTGCGGCTCATGCTTTCTCCTCCGGGGCGGGTGCGGCTTGGCGGGGTGCGCGGCGGCGCGGGGCGTGGCACCGGGGGCCGTGGTGGGTCCTGGGGCTGCTGCTCCGCGGTGTCATGCGGCGCCGTGGCGCGAGGGGATGGGGTGCGCGGTGCGTGGAGCGGGCGCGGCGCCCCGTGGGGCGGCGGCCCGACGGGACGCGGTCCCGCTCAGAGAGTGCGACAGAGCATGGCGGCGACACGGCACAGGTCCACCGCACGTCGCTTGGTGAGGTCGGCCTGCCCCCGTGCACGGAGTCCGCTCATGGAGCACTGCATGACAGCGATCGTAAGGAGCCAGCGGCTGACATGTCACCGGTTGTTCGAATCCCGAGACGGGTGAGTCCGCCATTTGGACGCACGGTCGTGGCCATGGCGACGCGGCGGCCCGCGGGCCGTGCCGGGCGGGGTGCGGGGGCCCGCTTTCTCCTACGGTGCGGACGGCAACGTCTCGCCCTTCGGGACGAAGGGCGGGGGCGGCCCGAGGGGCGGGCGCGGGGAGGGCGGGCCCGGGGGTCCTACCCCGCCAGGTCCACGTGCGAACCCTTGATGATGATCTCGACGCCGTCCGGCACCGGGGTCAGCCGGTCGATGCTGATTCCCGCGGGCAGGTCGCCGATGCGCTGCTTGTAGTCCGTGATCTTCCGCATCTGCTCTTCGCCGAGCCCCTCGGGCAGCTTCGGCAGGCCCTCGGCGTGCGCGGTGACCACGTCGCCCTTGACTTCCAGGGTGCTCATGACGGAGATCGGTTCCGGCAGCTTGCTGCCGAGGACGGTGACCTCCACGTCCACCTTGACCTTGCCGTCGCCGCCGTCGGAGAGCTTGACCGCTTTCGCGGTGATCCCGGGCGCCACGTCCTCGGAGTCGACCTCCGCGGCCTTGAGCATGTCCGGGTAGGAGATACGGGCGCTGCCGTCGGCGGAGGCGGCGGTGGCGGAGCTGAAGTCGCTGGAGAAGTCGACGTCGCGCATGTCGGCCTTGAGGTCCCTGACGTGGATCGTCTCCGCCTTGCCGCCGGGGCCGCCGACCGCCGATGTGGTGGCGGCGTAGTCGTCGATGCCCACCGTGACGTGGTCGAGCGAGCCGCCCGCGACCTGGGTGAGGAAGGGGAAGCCCTTGATCGAGACGTCCGGCTTCTCGCCCAGGTCCTCGTGGTCGCGCAGTTCGTCGGCTGCCTTGCCCTCGGCGTAGTTCACGGCGATACGGTCGCCCGCCACGAAGATCGCGGCGAGCACGACCACGACGATCAGAAGTATTCGCAGTGCGCGCATGAGTGTGCTGTTCTCTCCCCGTCAGGCGGCTGCCCACCGCACCTCCCCGGGCCGGCCCCGGCCCCCGGAGCCTAACCCGGGCCACCGCCCTGGCCCACCGAAGCCGACCGGTGTCCGGGGGCGGGCGGCCCCGCGGCGCGCTCACGCGTCCGGGGTGAGGACGATCCGGCCGTCGAGGGCGCGGTCCTCCATGCGCTCGTGGGCCGTGGCGGCCTCGGAGAACGGGAGGACGTCCAGCACGCCGTCGGCCTGCCCGGCGGCGACCACCGCGAGGGCCGCGTCGAGCGCGGGGCGTATGTACCGCGGGTGGCGGGGCAGATAGGCGCCGGAGTTGAAGCCCGACACCGTGAGGCTGCCGCGCCACAGCTCGTTGCTGTCGAGCCTGTGGTCCCAGTCGCCGCTGGCGTTGCCCACCGCGAGCAGCCGGCCGCCGGGCGCCATGACGTCGAGGCTGCGGGTGCGCACGGCGCCGCCCACCGGGTCGACGACCACGTCGAAGGTCTCGCCCGCCAGCGCCTCGGCAAGCTCCGCGGAGTCGACCACGCGGTCGTACGGCAGCCGGGTCGCGCGGGCGGCGGCGAGCCGGCCCGCGCGCACCGAGCCGACCACCCGGGAGGCGCCGAGCCGCCGCGCCATGCCGGGGAAGGCGGCGGCGAAGCCGCCGAGCGCGCCGTGCACGAGGACGCTCTCCCCCTCGGCGAGGTGGGCGGCGCGGGTGAGGGCCACCTGCGCCATGGCGGCGTTCGGCACGGCGGCGACCGCGAGCGCGGGGGCGATGCCGCTGCCCCGCGTGGACGCGACGCGGGTGACGGGGGCGATGTACACCGACGCGTATCCGCCGACCCCGGCGGCCGACATCGAGACGACCTCCTCGCCGACGGCGAGGCCGCTGACGCCCTCGCCCAGCGCGCGCACCGTGCCCGCGACCTCAAGCCCCGGCACGAACGGGGGCCGCGGCATCCCCGGCAGGTCCCGGTAGCGGCCCTGCCGGAAGAAGACGTCGACGAGTCCGACGGCGGCATGTGTGACGTCGATCGCGATCTCGCCGGGGCCGGGCTCCGGGTCCGGCAGCTCGACGACGCCGAGGACGGACGGCCCGCCGAAGCGGGTGGCCTGGACAGCCTGCATGGGGCGTTCCTCTCCAGGGGGCGCGGGGCACGGCCCGCCGCGCCAGATTTAACGCACCTCGTGATGCGTTAAACCGAACGTAACACGCCCGCGGAGATAACGCATCCCGTGATGCGTTAGCCTCGTGGCATGCGTGAGAGAGCCCGGTCGACCGAGGACAAGGCGCGCCGCTCCGAGGATCTGCTGGTGGCCGCCGAGGCCCTGGCCCTCGAACTCGGCGGCGTCCGCTTCGTGACCGTGGCGGCGGTCACCGAGCGCGCGGGGCTGCACAGGACGGGGGTACGGCGGTACTACGCGAGCAGGGAGGAACTCCTCCTCGAACTCGCGGAGCGCGGCTGGCGCCAGTGGCGCGACGCCGTCGCGGCGCGGCTCGCGGGCCGCGGCGGGCTCGGCCCCGCGGAGACGGCCGCGGCCCTCGCCGACACGATCGCGTCGCTACCGGTCTTCTGCGACCTGCTGACGCATGTGGCGCTCAGCCTTGAGGGCGACGTCGACATCGAGCGGGCCCGCCGCTACAAGACGAACTCCTTCGCCGCGCACGACGCGATCGTGGCCGCCCTGGACCGGGCGAGCACCATGACGACGGCCCAGATCCGGGCCCTGCTCCCCGCCGCCCTCACCTTCGCGTCCCACTTCTGGCAGATCAGCCACCCCACCCCGACCCTCGCCGCCCTCTACACCGAGGTCCCGTCCTGGGGCCACGTGGCCCTGGACTTCAAGCCCCGCCTGGACCAACTCCTCCGGGCAACGGCAAAGGGCCTGACAGACACGAGCCCCTGACGGGGGCTTGCCACGGCGGGTCCGCACGCCATGAACGATGCCCGCCACGCCGTTCGGCCCCCGGCTCAGTCCTGGCTGTCGTGTTCCCGCATGAACTCCTCGACGACGGCCGTGTTCCTGCGCATCGCCGCCCTGAGCTGGTTGCGGTGGAAGCGCTCGCGTCCCTCGCTCACGAGCTGCCGCCACCCGGCTCGGCCATCCGCCAGACGCTCGTCGACCAGGAACTCGATGACATCTTCCAAACATGGCCGAAATCGCTTGCCCCCGACGGGGAAGTGCAGCTTGTCGAGTGGACGCTTCTCGTCTCCGACGCGGTTCAGCGCGTCCAACGCCGCGGACTTCCCGTGTACTTGCACATGGGCGCCGGTGTATTTCTGCTTGTCACGCTCGAAGTCGAAATGGCATAAGCACGTTTCGAGGGATTCGTCCGAGAAGATGCCGAAGTAGGACTTGTGCACGGTCAGGTAGCGCTGAGCCGAATCCAGGCGTACCTGATAGCTGAGGTTCATCCAGATCCGCGGGGCCTTCTGGTCGATACGGACCGGGAAGCCCAGCGGCTTGGTCAAGTTCTGACGGTTGAGCCCGCTGCCCACGGTGAAGACGGGCACGCTCTCGACGCGGCGCTGGACGGCACGTATGCGTACGTCCTGGCAGATGGTTCTGTTGAGGGTCTGCTGAATCTCCTGTGCGAAGCCGAAAGCCAGCTTGGGAATCACCAGCTATAAATCCGGTTCTTGCTGCCTGACCTGCACAGACACCCGATGAGCCACCCCGAACGCATGGCGCGAATGTCCTGTTCGTGACCGTGGCTCACCGTACGTTCTGGCACGCTTCTGGCACGGCGGGTACGGTCGATCGCATGACCTCGCAGGCGGCCGGCGGACCCGACGAGCGGCAGGAGTTCACGGCGGAGACCGCCGGTGCGGCGCTGCGCGAGGCGTGCGCGGCCGCCGGTGTCGATGCCTCCGGGGCGGAGCTGCTGCGTCTCGGCTCGAACGCCGTGTACCGGCTTCCGTCCGCTCCGGTTGTCGTCCGCATCGCGCGCGACGTGGACGCGGCCGAGGACATGGAACGGGCGGTCGCGGTGGCCCGCTGGCTGGAGTCGGAGGACTTCCCCGCGACCCAGGTGTTGCCCCGCATCGAGCAGCCGCTGACCGCGGCTGGCCGCGTGGTGACGTTCTGGGAGAGCGCGCAGGAGCGCGAGGAGTACGCGACGGTCACCGAGCTGGCCGACCTGCTCAAGCGCCTGCACTGGCTGCACGAGCCCGAGTCGCTGCACCTGCCGTACTTCGACCCCGTAGGCAAGCTGTGGTCCTCGCTGCGCGCCCTGCGCGGGGTGACGCCCGAAGACACGGCGTTCCTCGAACAGCGGGTCGTGCGCCTGGCCAAGGAGTACGAGCGGCTGGACTTCGTCCTGCCTTTCGGGATGATCCACGGTGACGCGAACGTCGGAAACGTCCTCCGCCACCGGGACGGGCAGGCCATCCTGATCGATCTCGACGGCTTCACCCTCGCACCCCGCGAGTGGGACCTGATCCTGACCGCGATCTACTACGACCGCTTCGGCTGGCACACGCGCACCGAGTACGAGAGCTTCGTCCACCACTACGGCTTCGACGTCATGAACTGGCCCGGGTACTCGGTTCTGGCCGATGTCCGCGAGCTGATGATGGTCCTGTGGATGGGCCAACAGGTGGCGGACAGCGGGAAGTCGGCGGCGGAGTTCGGGCGGCGGGTCGAGACGCTCCGCACGGACGGCAGCCGCAATGAGTGGGCCCCCTTCTGAGGACGGCGCTCAGACCCGTGTCTCGGAGGCGAGCCACAGCCGGTTGTCGGCCGCCTGTTCCGCAAGCTCTCGTTGCGCTGTCGAGGGCCCGAGCGCGTCCGTGTGCCGACGGAACTCCGCGAGGTAGGCGACGCAGCGGGCGGACTTGAGCTGTTCCCCCAGGTCGAGTGCGTCGAGCACCACGCGGCACGCCTCCTCGGCATCTCCGGCGTGCAGGTGCGCGTCCGCCAGAACCATGGTCGCGAAGAAGTCACTCCGTACATGGCTGCCGCTCATGGCGTTCTCGGCGTGCTCGACGGCCTGCCGCGCCCGTCGCACGTCGCGGAAGCAGTGCGCCGTCTCGGCGGCCAGCTCCGCGGCGTCGAAGTACGTGATCCACTCGGGTTCGTCCGTCGTGTTGGAGGCGTCCAGAGCCCTGGCGGCCTCGCTGAGAGCCGTCTCGGTCGCGCGGCGGTCTCCCGTACGGGCCAGCGCCCGTGCCTCCATGGCGTGGAACTGCGCTCGCAGCGTCGGGGTGGCGACCCCCGAGATACCCATCAGGGCGGCACGGGCGAGCGTCGCGGCATGGGTGTACTGCCCCAGGAACGTGGCCTGGTGGCTCATCGCGGACAGGATGCTGCCCGCCAGCCGGCGGTCGTTGCCGTCCTGGGCGAGCCGCAGCGCCTGGAGGAAGTACCGCTGGGCGAGGCCGTGGTGTCCCGCGTCGTACGACATCCAACCGGCCAGCAGGGTGGCTTCCGCGACTGTGGAGAACAGTGCCCGGCCGACAGCTTCGGTGTACCGCCCTTTGAGGAGCGGGGCCACGTCCCGGCTGAGGTACTGGATCACGGACTGCCGTGCGTGGTCACCGCCGAACTGGTCGTCCAGGCCGGCGAACATGTCGCTGGTCGTTCTGATCACGGCCACGTCAGCGAGCCCCACCTTCGGCTCGCGCTCGCCGCTGCGCGCGGGAAAGGACGCCTCAGGCGCGACGAGCCAGCGCAGCGACGCCTCGTTCCACGCCGGTTGGGAGGGCTCGGCCTTGATCAGGGGCTCGTAGCCGTTCAGATCGGCGCGCCACAGCCGGTCGACGGTAGCGATCGCCGCGTCGGGACTGGCGGGGTACGTCGCGTCCAGGAGGGGCACGTCATGGTCGGTAAGGTGGTTGAGCCCCAGCTCGGCGGCCGACAGACCGAGCGCCGTGCAGAGCAACGGGCCGTAGAAGTCGTCCGGTGCACTGTGCCCGTTCTCCCAACTGGCAATCCGACGCTTCACGCTGGCGTCGGTCGGCAGCGTCTGACCGCGTTGTGCGGAGGCTCGCCGCAGCTCGTTGACCAGGCGGAGTTGACTCCAACCGCGTTCGGCCCGGACGTCCCGTAGACGGCTGCTGACGGAAGTCGGAGTGGCCATGCGTCTGCACCTCCCCGAGGGCCGCGTCCGGACACCGCACCAGTGCCACTCATGGACTCTACGTAATCACTCGGACACTTGAACACCCCGCGCCGCCCCGGATGCGGCTCTTTGCCCGCGACGGGGGATGACGCGCGCCCTGCCACCTCGTCATCCCCCGTCACCCCTCGTCATCTCCCCAGCTCACGGCAGAGGCAGGAACCTGTTCGTACGGCGGCCGAACAGGGCCGGTGACGAAGCGTCCGACCGAGGTGGATGACGTGCAGAGGATGACGAAGCGCGGCGTGCAGTGGCTCTCCGCTGTCGCGGAGAACCCCGAACTGTGCCGCAAGTCCTGGGCGGATGACCTTCGGCGGCCCTACCCCTTCCCCGTTGGCGTGGCCTTCGAGGTCGTGGCGACGGATCAGCGCCTCGGCGTCGAGGTCTTCGACCAACTGGAGCGCAGGAACATGCCGGTTGGGCCAGTGATGGCCGACCGGGGGAGCCACCAGGTGGGGTTCTTCCTGCCGCTCAACTCACGTGACCGCTTCGCCCGACTCATCAGCCGGGAGACCGACACGCCCCCGGCCTACCGGTATCTGGATCGTGACTCGTACGTCGTCGTACCGGGCCCGATCCCTATGGCCAATGACCGCTACCAGTGGCTGCGCGCCCCCAACCGCTTCCCGGAGAATAGTCCGCTGCGCACCACCTCCCTGGCCGTGATGCTCGTCGCCTCCGCGGCCCTGCTGGACCGAGCCGACCACTACGGCGAACACTGCGCCGACATACAGACGAGGACCGGCGGAGCGACCGAAACCCGAAAGCGGGTGACAGGTCGTGCCGAGTGACGAGGAGCGACCGGACGCGGCGCGCTGGTCACCGCTGGACACCGAGGAGTGGTACGCGGCACGGGCCGCAGCTACCTCGCTCCGAGAGGTTCTGACGGCGGCAGGCATGGCACGCGACTTCCCCTATCTGCGTGCGGACCTGAACGCCTTCGGACACGGCCTCATCGACCTGGGCCGCATCTCGCCGGCCACCGCCGAGCGCCTGGCGGAACTGGTCCGCCGCGCTCTGCTCTGCGAGTGCGACGCCGACGACACCCGCCGCCCCTCGAACTGACCGATCGGGAGTGCAGACATGGCAGACCCCATCGACCCGCGCCGCGTCGTCGCCCGACGCGCGGAAGACCTGACCGAGGCACGCCCGTACGTCCGCGGCTGGGGACAGGCCAAGCGAGCGGCTGAGGCCCTGGCGGAGCAGCTGCGCTCCGCGGGCCTGGAGGCCGACGTCCCGGGCCTCAAAGCAGACGTGTCGATCTTCGGAGACGGCCTGGTCTGCCTCGGCGCGCTCCGCCCAGACGCGGCCGAGCTGTTGGCTCGTCTGGTCGCTACGGGACTCACCTCGGAGATGGCCGAGCGGGCAACCGGACCGAACCGCCCGGACGCACCAGCGGCATAGCTGCCGACGACAGCCCCGTTGCTTCGAACCCGACGCAGCGGGGCCCTCGTATGCCTGGACACATGCGGCGTAGCCGCGTCCGGCGGCCGGCCGGGACCGGCGCCCCAGCGCCGCAGCCCGGACGAGCCGCCGGGGTCACTGAGCCGAGCACCGCTTTAGGAGTTCGATCTCCATGCCGCCTAGCTGAAGCCTGCCTTGTGGGTCGGTGACGCTCACGGCTGCTGGTTGCCGCCGCTGTCCACTGTCGTTGATGTCACTCGTGGATGTCAGAACGGTGCACCTTCGTGCAAGCATGTTGCCGTGATCACCATTGATGTCAGTGAGGTGAGCGACGAGCACTTTCTCCACCTGTTGCTGATGCGGGAGTTGGACTTCCCGGAGTTCTACGGCAGGAACTGGGACGCCTTCTGGGATGCAATCACCGGACTGGTCAGCATCCCGAACCGTGTGCGCTTCCTCAGCTGGGACCAGCTCGCGGCCGGCGTTCCCCGCGGGGCCGCCATGCTTCGTCGGGCGCTCGACGACTACCAAGCCATGTACCGCCCGGAGTTCGTCACTGAGTATGCCGAGCGATCGGTCGCCGCTGGTCACTGTTGAGCGGCCTCGGACGGCCCAGAGACGGCCCGAAAGTCTGGCCTCCCCCACGCTCTGACCAGCTAGCATCGCGACCAGTCCAGGGGATGAGGGCCCGCCATGGCGATCGGCCGCGAGAGTTCGCGACGCATCGTCGTCGACGGCACGACTTACCGCTGGCGCCTGCGCGGTCGGCCGACTTACGACCAGGCTCTCTGTGATCGGCCGTGCACGTACGCGGTGCAGCACGCGGACTTCCCCGCACGGTCCTCGTGGTCACCACGAATCAGCCTCATGCCAGCAACTGGTTCGGAGCGCCGAGCGCCGCGGTGCTGCCCTGTGATGTCAGCGCTGCCATCACATCGGCTCTCACCCAGGGCTGGCATCTTGCGAGGTGACGGCTATCCCCAGAAATTCGGGGACGACTCGGCCCGCCGCTGTGCGGCGCCTTGGGCCTTTCGCTCAGCATCTGCAATATCGTCAGCCAACATGAGGCTTACTTCGTTCCAGCGAAAGGGAAGTTCGCTTGCCGTAGTTTCGAACGGAACCCATTGGGAATCCAGATATGCCCGGAATTCCTTTGTGCGCTGTACGCGCTCCTTGATGGTGTGGACATCGCCAATACTACGACGGATGCTGGGATCCACGATCGGAGTATCCACGGTCATGGCGTCGACGTAGCTGAACGAATGAATCATTTTTCTGTAAAGATAGCTGCCCACGCTGGTGGGCTGATAAGAACCACCGTCGAGGGCATCAGAGAATCGCAGCAGGTTCTTCTTCGTGGCTCGATCAAGCTGTGCGCCAATCTGCTCCTGGGAAAAACCTAGCCCCTGACAGAAGGAGTAGATGCTGGCTGCGGAGACGAGGCCGTCATTGCCCGCACTCTCCGCGATTCGCTGGGAATGAGCCAAAATACTGGGAAGGAGGAAGTGCTCACGGCCGTCGTTTGTTGAGATATCGAATAGATTGCAGACCGCACTAGCTTCCGGGTTGAAGTAGTCGTAGTCACCGAAGACGATGGCACGAATGAACTCGTGCATTGGAACTGTGTAGACTTTTCCTGACGAGGCAACATCCAAAACGCGTTGGGTCGAAACGTATCCGCTCCCGATGAACGTAAACAGAAAAAGAAGAGCAGTTCGCGTATTTCCGCCACTCATGTTGTCGATCAGGGATTTCAACTCCCCATCAATTTTAAAGGCTCTAATGAGGGCGTCGAGGTAAGCGATGAGGTCGCCGTCGTCGATGGATAGATTTTCGGGGAAAACGCCTTCGACACCTGACTCGACAACCTTGTTCCGGGCGTACTCAAGCCGCTTCGATACCACTTGATCCGTCCTCGCTGGGGCGATCGTAAATACCCGAGTCTGATATGCGGCCAATGCTCCGTGCGCGCGAGATTGAAAGAACGTGCCAGGGCGGATTGAGACAAATACGGTGCCTGGCCAAGAATCTGCAATTGAGTGCGCAGACTCGAAAATGCTCTCTTGGAATTCGGGCGGACGCTGGTCGATGTTATCGAGAATTACGAGCGGCGACTTTCCGGATGTTGCCTTGATGTGTTCCAAAGAGCGACGCAAATGCTCAAATTCGTTGGACAGATGCCCTGCGAGCATTCCAAGCTCACGCTTTCGATATTCCGCGGGATCCGAATCATCCCCAAAGATCGTGCGCTTGAATCTGTTGATCTCCTTGTTGTAGACCGAGCGCACAAAGCCCCGCTCTTGAATGTCGATACCGTGCTCGGCCTCAAGCTGCTCTGTCATGCGGTCCGTAATGTACATTGGCAGATCTGTTACAAAAACGGGTTCTCGGATAAAGTCGACATAGAGGATGATTGATTTAACAAGAACTTCCTTGGCGTCGACCCTAATTAGGTGGCGAAGGAACATGCTCTTGCCCACCCCCACGTCGCCGAGGAGAATGATGGGGCGTCGACTGAGGGCAGCCGTGACCATATCGACCGTCAGCTTTGGGTTAAGGCCCTTCTTGGCAGTCACCTGTTCGACGCCTCCTGCTACGGCGTCGGCGACAGAAGCGTAACGAGCCCTAAGGACTTCGCGGCTGACCATTGAATACTGAGACAGGGCTCCGCTTGCGCAATAGCAATCTCTAACGAATTCATCTGAGATCTGCTTTTCGTGCTCAAGGTCCTGGATGAAGAGCTGACCAAGCATCTTGAGGTCAGTTTCAAGTTCGGTTCGCCGCCTGAAGCCGGGGTAGTTATTGATCGAGTTGGAGAGCTTTTCTGGGGCGAGGATCTGTGGTTTTCTGCCAAGCAGGTATCTTTGAAGGCTGCGCGTAGCGAATGCCGACTTGGAAAGATGACCCCACAACGTCGGGAAGTCGTCGTGCATCTCTTTAAGCGAGCTGAAAACTAGAGCATTACCTTTCAGGGGTGGCACGCCATCTTGTCGAGAGGCAAAGAACGCAACTAGTTGATGTCCATTTGAAATAATGCCGATAGGAACTCCGCGCTCTTGGCAGTAACCGAGAACCTGGCGGATCGCCTTAGCGGTATTTTCGTCTTCCAGTAGAGTTGGGACGGAGATTGCGTGCCGTCCGACGATACCAGGTGGAAGGCTGAAAGTGATTCCTTCTTTTTTGGCTTCTAGGATGAAATGGGTAGCCGGTGTGCCCACGGCGTAGTCGACGTAGGTTCCGTTGTGGTGATCCTCTGTCACTGTCTCTTGCGGCTTCCAGCCTAGACAGCTAAACAAAAGGGCGTCAATCAAATGGAGCCGAGTCGTGTCCTCATTCGCTCCACTGCCGACGGTGGGAGAGTTGAGGAGGCCCTTGAGCTCTTCCCGTGCATTGGCATAAGGATCCACGTGTCCCCCTGGCTCCAGAGATCTGTTTGCTCCGATGCGCATCCATGTGCTCATTAATCATCCATCAACGTACCGCTGTGTGCCACGGCTTCGAAGGGTTTCGTTCTGAAGACGTGTCGATCCGCATGTGACCGACGGTGCGAGGTGCTTTGATGGCGTCGAGGCTTCAAGTGTGCGGCCCAGGGAGTTCACGCGCTCCTGCCGAAGAGCTGAGTCAGCCTGCCTGCGAGGTTGTCCCGCAGGGTTACGGCAGCCCCGTGTGGTCAGTCTTCGGCGGGACTGGGTACGGCGAGGTCCATCGCCCCCACGGGTGGCAGCTCCTGCACGAGTCGCTTCAGCCCCGGCTCGCTGCCTCGTCGAATCGTGTCCAGGGAGGCGCCCACCGGCTCGTACTCGACGAGCTGTGCTGTGAGGCCCCATGGCTGGTGACTAGTGATCGTTGCTCGGACTGTCTCGCCTTGCCGAAGCTCGCTGAGAGGGCGTCTCAGTTCATCTGCCATGGCGGCATCCTCTACCCCAGCCCACCACTCACCCCAGCTCCCATCCCGTCCGCCGTCGACCCACACGTCTGTGGAGCGGGCGTGGTTCATGGCGTCCAGGTGGAGCGCGCCACTGTACGAACGACCTGGACGCCATGGGCCGCGTCTGCTCGGCTCTGCCTGGGGCGACGGTGGACGGGATGGGAGCCCCCAACGCTCGCCGCGATGTGCCCGCGGCCGGGTACGGCGCCCCCTCCCACCCGGTGCCGGCCGATCCCCCGCCGGAGGCATCGTCTGTGACCGTGGGCCGCGTCGTTGGATGATCGACTCATGACCTCCGGGCCTATCCACTGTGGGCGGGCGTCGGCGCAGCCGGGGCAGCGCGGGCCGAAGGCATGAGCGCAGCCCCGAGCGGAGCCGGGAAGCGCGCCCGGCGGAGCGGAGCGCAGCCGGGGCTTGAAGACGTAGAGAAAGTTTGAGCCACCAGTCCTCGGCGTCAGAGGTTGTAGCTCAGCTCCAAGTCGTCTCCGGGGAGTTGGAACTCCTCCAGGGCCAGCGGCTTGCTCTCTCTGTTCAGCGTGACCCGGAGGATGTGCAGCAACGGGACTCCGTCGGGGAGGCGTAGGGCCTTGGCCTCGTCTGGGAGCGGCATGCGGGTGCGCAGGTACTCCGTGAACTGGAGGTCGTGACCGAGGTCCCTGAGCGCGCCGTAGAGCTGCGGAGCCGGCGGCGGCGCTTTCTCCTCGTACTTCGTGTCGAGGAGAACCGAGAACGGCACGTGGGTGCGGTGGAGTTGGCGGAGGCGGCCCCGGTCGGCGGTCTGCACCGCGTCGTAGGTGTACATGGGCTCGCCCGGCGGGATGTCCAGGAGGTCCGCGAGCGCTAGCGGAGCGTCAGTGCGGGTGACCGCGGGTTCCTCGGCGTCTGTCCAGCGCAGGCCGTCAGCCTCGACGTAGCGGCCGTTGCTGTCGCTCCGGACGCCGCGAGGACGCGTGTAGCTCGGGCGCGAGTGGGGCGAGCGGACGAACATCCCGCGGCCCATCATGACCTCGACAAGCCCGGCGGCCCGTAGCTCCGCGATGCCCTGGCGCACGGTCGGCCTGGTCACCCCGAACTGCTTGGCCAGGACCTCTTCAGAGGGGAGCGGTTGGCCGGCCGGGTAGGTGCCGTCCAGGATGCCCGCGCGCAGGTGCTCTGCGATCTGCCGGTACTTGGCGGGCGTTCGCTCGGATGGCATCGCGTCTCCGTTGGTGCTCTGGCCTGTCGGGGCTGGTTCTGGTGCTGCCCACGATCGTGGACAGCATCTCTCACGCCATCTCGCTTGACAACCCGTACTGCGGGTCGCATTCTTGTCATCACCGTCCGTACTACGGGTGGAAGTCATCCCGTAGCCGGTAACTACGGATCGATGAACCAAAGGAGTTGTGAGCAGTGGCAAGCCTTCCGATCGATACGAGCAAGTTCACCGGGATCTTCTGTGCGGTGCCCCCCGGCCCCGCGCGTCGCCAACAGGGAGACGGGGCAGGTCCGCGTCGACCGCGACACGGGGCAGACCGTGTTTCAGGTCGGGCTGTGCCTGATGTCCGGCGCGACGGCCGAGGTGGTCAACGTGAGCGTTGCCGGCGAGCCGCGCGGCGTGCAAGTCGGCATGCCGGTGCAGGTCCGGGACCTGGTGGCCACTCCGTGGGAGAACGGCGGCCGGCACGGTGTCGCCTTCCGAGCGGCCGAGATCAAGCCTCTCTCCGCCCCGCCGTCTTCTGGCGGCACGGCGGCCAAGGGCGGTGCGCGGTGACCGACCTGGCCGTACAGTCCTCTGCCCACGGGCCCGGCATAGCACTGTTGGTGCTTGCGGTCCTGGCGGTGGCTCTGTTGGCGATCACGCCGATTCTCCGGCACCGGTACCCGGTCGCCTGGTGGTACCTCGTCGGTTTTCCCTGTGCCTGGGTGCGGTTGGCGCGGACGTGGCGTCCGCTGATGGCCGGGTGCGGACTGGCCGTGAGCCGCAAGGCGGCGCTCGTCGTGGTCTCCGGGCTTGTCGGCAAGGGCGCGCCGCCACCGCAGCCGCGTGTTCCGGCTCGCGGCGTGCTGCATCCGACGGCCGGCGGCTTCTGGCTCCTGGTGAGGCTGCTACCGGGGCAGGTGCCGGATGCGTTCGCCAAGGCGGCCCCCGCCATGGCCGAGGGCTGGCAGGTGCATGCTGTGCGCGTCACGCCTCACCGACCTGGCGTCGTGCGCGTTGTGGCCTCTGCCACCGATCCACTGCGGGAGCCCCGCTTTCCGAGGCAGCGAGGAGCCGTTCAGCTGTTGCGGGTGGCTGTCGGGGCTCTGGAGACGGGTGCGCAGTGGATGATCGACCTTCGGGAGGTACCGCACTGGCTGATCGTCGGTGCCACTCGCTCTGGCAAGTCGACGCTCATCAACGCCCTGGTGGCGGGCCTGGCGCCACAACCGATCGCATTGGTCGGTGTCGACTGCAAGGGTGGCATGGAGCTGTCGCTCTACGGACCTCGGTTGTCGGCCCTGGCGACCGATCGGCGACAAGCGGTCAAGCTGCTGTCCGCGCTCGTCGACCTGGCGCTCGACCGGATGGCGGTCTGCCGGACGGCTCGTGTCCGGAACATCTGGGGACTGCCCGAAGAGGACCGGCCTACGCCCGTCGTCGTGATCGTTTACGAGATCGCGGAACTCTTCCTCCTGGCCAATCGCAGCGAGAAGGACGAAGCGCAGGCGGCTGGTACGGCGCTCATCCGCCTGGCCCAACTGGGCGCAGCGCTTGGGGTGTTCCTCGTTGTGGCCGGCCAACGGGTCGGCTCCGACCTTGGGCCCGGCGTCACCGCCCTGCGCGCGCAACTCGGCGGTCGGGTCTGCCATCGAGTGGCCGATCCCGGTACGGCCGAGGTGGCGCTCGGCGATCTCAACCCGGACGCCATCAAGGCGGCTCAAGCCATTCGGCCCGACCAAGCCGGTACGGCGGTCCTGGCGTCCGGCGATGGGTGGGAACGGGCCCGGTCACACCTCGTCTCGGAGACGCAGGCCGAGGCGACCGCGGCCGAGTACGCGCACCTGACCCCGTACCTGCCCGAGCTGGCCGACTTCTTCGGTTCTCCGTCCGCCGGGCCTGCGGTCCACCTGGAACGGCTCGACGGCGACAACCCCGACGCCGAGAGCCCCCGTGATCACACATGAGAGGTGTCCGCCGTGCTCGTCACCATGTCGGCCGCGCTGCTGCTCGGCCTCATGATCTGGTTCCTGCTGCGCATCCGCTACCTGCGGTGGGTGGAGTTCCTGCTCTGCTCGGTCTTCGGCTTCCTCGTCGCGACCACCGCAGCGGCACCCGCCATCCGTGCCGCGCTGGAGGGGGTGGGCGGCTTCCTCGGTCAACTCCACTTCTGACCTGCTACGAAATGAGGGAGGTTCCCATGCCGCACTCGTCTCCAACGGCCTCCGACGGGGCGCGAAGTCGCCAAACCCGCCCCCGCCGGAAGCCCACTCCAACCGCCACACGAGCAGCAAAAGGAGCACTCACACTTTGACCAACCCCACCTACTCGCGCAAATCTCCGCAGTACCGCTGTGCGCTCCGCGAGTCGGAGAACCCCACCTGTGTCGGTCGTCCGGAAGCCGTGCTGGTCGATCGAGACGGTGCAGAACAGCGACTCTGCCCGGCCCACGCCGCAGCACTGTGGCTGCCCGACGCTCAGGTTCAGTGCCAAGACCCGTGCGGAAGCAATCGCCACCGTGATGGCCCACGCCTTCGGAGGTGGCCGATGAACCGGACACCGATCGCCGTGGCCGCGCTGGTCGAGCGCGCGTCGGCCGGTGACTTCGCCTCTTGGTACAGCGGCGTCGTGCGCCTGGACGGTTGCACCAACCCCATTTACCTGGTCGGAAACGCCACCCTCTTCGATGCCACGAGCGGGGAAGCCCTGCACTCCTTCTCGTCCGAGGATCGTGGCGGCCGGTTGCTCACAGCCTGTGGAAACCGGCGGGCGAGTGTCTGCCCGACCTGCGCCGCGCTCTACCGTGCGGACACGTATCAGCTCATTCGTGCTGGCTTGGTCGGCGGCAAGGAGACTGCGGCGTCGGTGGCGGGCACCCGCGTGTCTTCGCGCCCCTCACCGCGCCCGGCTTCGGTGCGGTCCACACTCGCCGGGAACACGGCGGTCGTGTTCGGTCATGCCGACCTCGGCGCACGGCCAAGCGGTGCCCGCACGGCGCGCTCCTCGGGTGCCGTACGCGACGCGGAGACGACGACGTGCGGCTTGGGGAGCCGCTGTGCCCGCGCTGCTACGACTCGGGGGCAGTGCTCTGGCAGGCTCACGCGGGGCGGCTGTGGCACCGTTTTGCCTTGGAGCTGCGCCGCGAGATGGCGCGGCGGGTTGGCGCCACCCGGGCCGACCTTGCCCGACGGCTGCGCCTCTCCTACGCGACGGTTGCCGAGTACCAGCGGCTGGGGCTCATCCACTTCCATGCCGTCATCCGACTCGACGGCCCGGACGGACCCGACTCGGCACCACCGACCTGGGCGACTACCCGACTCCTGACCGGCGCTGTTCGGGAGGCTGCCGGCCGGGTCCGACTGATCGCACCAGGCAGCGAGGTGATCGGGCCGCGCATGCTGCGCTTCGGGCAGCAAATCGACGTACGACCCATCGCGGAGTTCGGTGCGGGCGAGCGGCTGACGTCGGCGGCCGCCGCCGCGTACATCGCCAAGTACGCCACAAAGGGTGCGGAAGCGGCGGGCGCCGTCGACACTCGTATTCGTCATGCGGCCGATTTCGCGGTCCTACCTGTGCGAACCCACACGCTGCGCATGATCAGTACGTGTTGGTGGCTGGGGGCGCTGCCGGACTTCGAGCCTCTGGGCCTGCGGCGCTGGGCCCACATGCTCGGCTACGGCGGCCACTTCTCCTCGAAGTCCCGGCGGTACTCGACCACGTTGACCGCGCTGCGGACAGCTCGTGCAAAGCATCGTGCCGACCAGCAGCGCGCCGCACTCGGCCTGGCCGACCGGTCCGTCGTCACCGTGAGCCGCTGGGCTTTCGCCGGGCGCGGCTACGCCCCGGACGAAGCGCTCATCGCGGCGGGCATCCGGGCGGCGAAGCAGGAGGCGCGGGCATGAGCGAACGCCTTCTCTCCGTGCCTGAGGTTGCCGAACGCCTGGGGACCACGCAGCGCTTTCCCCGGCGCCTGATCGCCGAGCGGCGCATCGTCTTCGTCCGCGTAGGGCGTCACGTCCGTATCCCGGAAACCACGCTGAACGACTTCATCACGCGCAACACAGTCGTGCCCGTGGGACGCCGAAGGAGGGCTGCCTAATGGCGAACAAGAAAGGCAAGCGGCGTACGTTCGGCGCCGTTCGCAAGCTGCCTTCCGGGCGCTTCCAGGCGCGGTACCCCGGCCCCGATGACGTCATGAGGCCGGCGCCCGTGACCTTCGCGACGGTTCGGGAGGCGGATGACTGGCTCGCGGAGAAGCGGACAGAGATCCGCCGCGGTGACTGGCAGGACCCGGAGGCGTCGGCCGTACCCTTCGCGGAGTACGCGCTCCGCTGGGTCAGGGAGCGTCGACTTGCCCCGACTACTGACGAGCTGTACAAGCGTCTGCTGAGGCTGCACATCCTGCCCACCTTCGGGGAACTCGATCTCGACAAGATCACTCCGCCGCAGGTGCGGAGCTGGCGCGCCGAACGGCTCGATGCGACCGGCGCGGAAACCACCGTCGCCAAGAGCTACCGGCTCCTCAAGGCGATCTTGGAGACCGCGACCGAGGACGAGCTGATCCGCCGCAACCCCTGCCGCATCCGGGGGGCCGGGAAGGAGACGGCAGCCGAACGCTCCATCGCGACCGTCGAGCAGGTAGACGCGCTGGCCTCTGCCCTCGGGCCGCGCTGGCGGCTGATGGTCTACTTCGGTGCATACGGGCCGCTGCGTCCCGAGGAGCAAGCGGAGTTACGCCGCTGGGATGTCGACCTGGACACGATGACGGTCCGCGTTCGGCAGGCGGCGCCGAAGCTCACGACAGGTCGGAGGGCTGAGGGGCCGACCAAGTCGGATGCGGGCAAGCGGCTCGTGGTCCTGCCGCCGTTCCTGCACATCGAGTTGCGGCGACATTTGGATTGGTACGCGCAGGCGGGGACGGATGGGCTCCTCTTCGTGGGGGAGCGGGGCAAGCCGTTCCGGCGGTCGACCTTCGGCCGGAAGTGGCGCAAGGGCGCGGACTGCGGTCGGGCTGCCGGAGACATTCCGCTTCTACGACCTGCGGCACACAGGGCACACCCTGGCCACTCGTTCGGGCGCCACCCTGAAGGACACGATGGTGCGCGCCGGGCAGTCCTCGGAGCGGGCCGCGCTCATGTATCAGCATTCGGATATGGAGCGGCAGCAGGAAGTTGCAGCCGGACTCGACAGGCTGGTTCAGCGGCAGCGAAAAGCTGCACGAAAGATGCCGGACGGCCAATCTGGCACGGATCTGGCACGCGACGCTTAGAGAGGTCTAGATAACACGAAGGCCCCGGGCCGACGGCCTGGGGCTTTTCTTTGGAGCGGGTGACGAGAATCGAACTCGCGCTCTGAGCTTGGGAAGCTCAGAGGTCAACCGTGCCGCCGATGGATACCCAAAGGGCGTGCGCCTGGGCCGACGTGAAGTCGTGCCGCCGCGCCTGGTCCTTTAACTCGGCGTAGGTCAGACCGAGATCGTCCAACGCGCGCCGCGCGGCCGCGAGGAACTCCTCCTCGGTGACGACGATCACCGTCTCGTCGTCGTGATCGGCCGTCCACTGCTCGACCACTGTCATCGTCCACCCCCAAGACGTCGCCTGATCAACCCAGTTTGCTGCACGGATGCGACGCTCCGCAGGCGGATCACGACTACCCGTCAGAAAGATGCCCCGATCAGGCCAAATCGCGCACATGAGGTGTGAAGGAGACCGTTCGGTGCGAGAGGGCCCGCGGGGGCCGCGGCAGGCCCGCTTCCCAGCCCCCCGGGGCCGTGCTCAGGTCAGCCATTCCCCCAGGGCGTATACCGCGGGGGCCGCGGCGGTGAGGGGGAGGGCGATGCCTGCTGTCATGTGGACGAAGCGGGAGGGGTAGTCGTAGCTGGCGGCGCGGTGGCCGATCAGGGCCGAGAGGGCCGCCGCTACGCCGAGCGCCGTGCCCGCCCTGGCGCCGAAGTCGCCCGCGCCGCCCGCGGCGAAGCCCGCCGCGCCGCCCACGGCCAGGCTCAGCACCACCGAGGCGGGCAGCGGCAGCGGCAGCGCGCGGGCCACGATCGCCGCCGCGACCGCCACGCCGCCGACCAGCACCGCGTCCCGGTCGGCGCCGAGGTGCCCCGCGGCCACGATCGCCAGCGCCGCCGAGACCACCGTCGCCATCAGCCCCGCGATCCGCTCGTCGGCCGAGGCGTGGCTGCGCAGTTGGAGGGCGAGCGCCAGCAGCACCCAGACGCCGAGGGTGCCGAGGATCGCCGCGGGCGCGTACTCGCGGCCCACGCCGAGCAGCACCGCGTCCGCCACCACGCCGCCGAGGAACGCCAGCGCGATGCCCTGCCGGGCGGGCCACATCCCGTTCAGCCGGAACCAGCCGGCCGCCGTCACCGCCTGCAACAGCACCAGCGGCACCAGCAGCCCGTACGGGCCGACGGCCGCGCCGCCCGCGAGGAGCAGCCCGAGCAGCGCGGTGAGCGCGGCGGGCTGCATGCCGGGCTCGATGATCGGCGAGCGGCCCTCGGCCCTGGCCCGCTGGGCGTCGGTGACCCGGGCGTTACCGGAGAGGGTGGCGGGCCCGTAGCCGCCGCGGTCGCCCTCGGGCTCCTGGGTGTGGTCCTGGGGTCCGGGCGCGGGCGCGGGCTGGGCGCCGGGGTGGGCGTAGCCGTGGTCGCCGTGGTCGGGGGCGCCGCCGGGGGCCGCCGCCGGGTTCGCGTACGCGGTGTGCGGGGGCGTGGCGCCGTACGGGGGCCCGGGCGCGGGCTGTCGCGGCGGGGCGCCCGCGGGGTCGCCGTAGGAGGCGGGGTACGCGGGGCCGCCGTAGGAGGGGGCGGCGCCGTACGAGGCGTCGGGGTAGGAGGCGTCCGGGTAGGAGGCGTCGGGGTACGCGTCCGGATAAGCGTCGGGGTATGCCTGGGGGTACCCGGGGCCGCCGTAGCCGGAGCCCTGCTGGGGCCCGGGGGCGTAGGGCTGCTGCTGGGGGGCGCCGGGTCCCTGGGCGTAGCCGTGGCCTTCGGTCCTGGGGAGGTAGGCCGTCTCCGCCCCGGTGTCCTGGACCACCGGCTGGGTGTGGGTCTCCCAGGTCTGGCCCTCCCACTGCTGGGCGGGCCCCGGCGCACCGCCCGCCGCGGGCGGCGGGGCGTACGGGCCGGGGTGGCCCTGCTCGGGCTGGTCGCCGTACCCGTGCTCGTGATGGGCCGCGGGCCAGTGGTCCCCGCCCGGCTGCTCACTCATGGGCGTCCTTACCGTCCTCAACCGTCGTGAACCGTCGTGACCGCCATCGTGGCCGTCTTCACCCTCCCGCGAACGGCGGGAGCACCTCGACCGTGCCGCCTTCGGCAAGCCGTACCGTCTCATGGCCGCGCCTGCCGACGGGGTTGCCGTCGACGAGGAAGGAGCAGCGCGTCAGCACCCGTGCCAGCTCGCCCGGGTGCCGGGAGCGCACCGCGGCCAGCGCCTCGGCGAGCGTGCCCGCGTCGTACGCCTCCTCGGCCGTACCGGCCGCCGCCTTGGCGGCCGCCCAGTAGCGGATGGTGCCGGTGGCCATGGGCGCCTCCCTCTCCTCCGTCTCCCGCGACGGTGCCGCCGTCCGACTGCCGCTGCGGTGCCGCCGTCCATCATGCCTGCCTCCGGCGGCCCGCAGCGCCACCCGGACGGGGCGCGGCCGCGCGCCCCCGGCCTATCCGCGCTTCTCCAGCCACTCCCCGATCCGCGCCACCAGGGCGTCGGTGGTGGCGTGCTCCGCGTGGCCCATGCCCTGCTCCAGCCACAGGTCGGCCGCGCCCGCGCCCGCGGTGGCCAGCATCCGGGGGTGGTCGAGCGGGAAGTACGGGTCGCGGTCGCCGTGCACGATCAGCAGCGGCGTCGGCGCGATCAGCGGCACCGCCTGCACGGGGGACAGCGGCACCGGGTCCCAGTCCTTGTCGTGGATGCGGGTGCGCAGCCCGTAGCGGCCGACGACCCGGCCCGCGGGGCGGGTGACCAGCCAGTGCACCCGCCGCATCGGGGCGGTGCCGCGGTAGAACCAGCGCGCGGGCCCGCTGACGGAGACCACGGCGTCGGTGCGCGTCCGCGCGGTGCGCCCGGCGTCCGTGTCCGGGTCCCCGCCCCCGTGCAGCGCCGCGTGCCGCAGCACCACGGAGCCGCCCATCGAGAAGCCGACGGTGGCGACCCTGCGGTGCCCGAGCGACCGGGCCCAGGCGACCGCGGCCGCGAGGTCGAGCACCTCCCGGTCGCCCACCGTGGAGCGGCCCCCCGAGCGCCCGTGCCCCCGAAACGTGAAGGTCACCACGGCGGCACGACGGGCGAAACCGGCCGCGATACGGCGGATGTGCGGACGGTCCAGATCGCCCGTGAAGCCGTGCGCGACCACGATCACATCGGGCCCCCCGCGCCCTTCGCGGCCCCCGGGACCAGGCCGGTAGGCCACGTCGATACGGACCCCGTCCGCCGCCCTCAACAGGGTGCGAAGGCCCGCGCGCCCCGTCCCGTCCGCTTCTGTGCGCCCGTCTCCACCTGCCCGTACCACGCTCATGTGGGTTATTCTGTCGCGAGTGGGACCCGGGCATCGACGCCTTCGGGTCCTTTTGTGCTTTCCGGGCCGTTGTATACGAACGCGTCTCGCGAGGCGTGCGGTACCCACCAGGGACCGAGGAGGAAGCGACGTATGGGCAAGCGAGCGAAGCACCACAGTCGGACCACTGAGGCGGGTGGAGGCCGTTGAGTTCACTCCTTCTCCTGACCAATGCCCTCCAGCCCTCGACCGAGGTGCTGCCGGCCCTCGGGCTGCTGCTGCACCAGGTACGGGTGGCGCCCGCCGAGGGCCCCGCGCTGGTGGACACCCCGGGCGCCGACGTGATCCTCGTCGACGGCAGGCGTGATCTGCCGCACGTACGCAGCCTCTGCCAGCTCCTGCGCTCGACCGGGCCCGGCTGCCCGCTCGTGCTCGTGGTGACGGAGGGCGGCCTCGCCGCGGTCTCCGCCGACTGGGGCGTGGACGACGTGCTGCTGGACACGGCGGGGCCCGCGGAGGTCGAGGCGCGGCTGCGGCTCGCGACGGGGCGCCAGCAGATCGTGAACGACGACTCCCCGATGGAGATCCGCAACGGTGATCTCTCGGTGGACGAGGCCACGTACAGCGCGAAGCTGAAGGGCCGGGTCCTCGACCTGACCTTCAAGGAGTTCGAGCTGCTGAAGTACCTGGCCCAGCACCCGGGGCGGGTGTTCACCCGCGCCCAGCTCCTCCAGGAGGTGTGGGGCTACGACTACTTCGGCGGCACCAGGACCGTCGACGTGCACGTACGGAGGCTGCGGGCGAAGCTCGGCCCGGAGCACGAGTCGCTGATCGGCACCGTGCGCAACGTCGGCTACCGCTTCGTCACCCCCGAGCCGCCCGAGCAGGCCAAGCAGGCCAGGGAGCCGCAGCCGGCGGGGTGAGGACCGCCGCGGCGCGGGGGCACGCTCCCGCCCGCGGCGATCCCGGGTGTGCCGTCCCGGCGGGGAATTCCGTCCCCGCCCGGGATGGGGAACCGGTCCATCCGCGTAGACTCTCGGCGTGGCCAAGGTGACGCGGGACGATGTGGCGCGGCTGGCGGGTACTTCGACCGCGGTCGTGAGCTATGTGATCAACAACGGACCGCGGCCCGTCGCCCCGGCCACCCGGGAGCGGGTGCTCGCCGCCATCAAGGAGCTGGGCTACCGGCCCGACCGGGTCGCGCAGGCCATGGCGTCGCGGCGCACCGACCTCATAGGCATGATCGTCCCGGACGCCCGGCAGCCGTTCTTCGCCGAGATGACCCACGCCGTCGAACAGGCCGCGGCCGAGCGCGGCAAGATGGTGCTCGTCGGCAACTCCGACTACCTCGACGAGCGCGAGGTGCACTATCTGCGGGCGTTCCTCGGCATGCGGGTCTCCGGCCTCATCCTGGTCAGCCAGGGTCCGAGCGAGACCGCCGCCGTCGAGATCGACGCGTGGGACGCCCGGGTGGTGCTGCTGCACCGCCGCCCCGAGGCGATCGAGGACGTCGCGGTCGTCACGGACGACGTCGGCGGCGCCCAGCTCGCCACCCGCCACCTGCTGGAACACGGCTGCGCTTACGTCGCCTGCCTCGGCGGCATCGAGGAGACCCCCGCCGTCGGCGACCCGGTCACCGACCATGTCGAGGGGTGGCGGCGCGCGATGCGGGAGGCGGGGCGGCCCATCGAGGGGCGCCTCTTCCAGGCCCCGTACAACCGCTACGACGCGTACGAGGTCGCCCTCGGGCTGCTCGCAGGGCCGCGCAGGCCGCCCGCGATCGTCTGCGCCACCGACGACCAGGCCATCGGGGTGCTGCGGGCCGCGCGCGAGCTGCGGATCGACGTGCCGGGCGAGCTGGCGGTCGCCGGGTTCGACGACGTCAAGGAGGCGGCCCTCACCGACCCGCCGCTGACCACCGTCGCCTCCGACCGCCCCGCGATGGCCCGCGCCGCCGTCGACCTGGTACTCGACGAGGGCCCGAGGACCGGCGGCCCGCACCGCGAGCGGCTGCGGCAGTTCCCTTCCCGGCTGGTGGTACGGCGCTCCTGCGGCTGCGCCTAGCCGCTCGCGGGGCCGCCTCCCAAGGCGCCGACCCGCCTCCCGGGCCCGCCTCCCAGGGCGCCCCCTGGCCGCTCCCCCGGGTGGCCGCCGTCGTCCCCGCGCCGCTGTCCCCCGCCCGCGCGCTCCGGCCGGAACGGCCCCGTCCCCGGCGGTACTTATATCGGGCATACGCGCTTCTCGCGCCCTTCTCAGGACGTCCTCACGGTGCTTTCATGAACGGCGCACAGGCTTGGGGACATGGACGAGAGCATCCGCCGAGGCGGCGAGTACCCCGAGTATCCCGGGGAGAGCGAGCGGCAGTCCGCATATCCCCACGGCGGACCGCGGCACCCCTACGGGCAGGAAGCGCCAGCACCCCAGGGCGCCACGGACCACCCCGACACCACCGGCCACCCGAACACCACGGCGCCCGGCGGCCCCACCGGCCCCGACGGGACCTACGCGTCCTTCGCGGCGGCGCCCGCGCCCCCCGCCCACGCCCCCACCGTGCACCAACACCACCGGCGCCGGATGCGCGGCCCGCTGGGGCTGCTGGCCGCGGTGGCGATCGCGGCGGCGGCCGTCGGGGGCGCGAGCGCGTACGGCGTCCAGCAGCTCACCGGCTCCCACGACGGCGGCACTTCGACCGTGAGCGGCACCACCGTCTCCGCGGGCAGCAAGGGCACCGTCGCCGGGGTGGCCCAGGCGGCGAGCCCCGCCATAGTCGAGATCACCAGCACCAGCGCCTCGGGCGAGTCCCTCGGCTCCGGGGTGGTCATCACCAAGAGCGGGCAGGTCGTCACCAACAACCACGTGGTGACGGGCGCCTCGACCATCAAGGTGCGCACCAGCGACGGCAAGACGTACACCGCGCGCACCCTGGGCACCGACCCCGACAAGGACCTCGCGCTGATCCAGTTGGAGGGCGCCTCGGGGCTCAAGCCCGCCACGCTCGGCGACTCGGACGCGCTGCGCGTCGGCGACGACGTCGTGGCCATCGGCTCCCCCGAGGGCCTGAGCGGCACCGTCACCAGCGGTATCGTCTCCGCGCTCAACCGCGACGTGACCGTGCCTGTCGACGACGACCAGAGCCAGGGCTCCGGCCAAAACGGCCAGGGGAGCGACGGGCAGGAGTGGCCCTTCCGGTTCGGCGGGCAGCAGTTCAACGGCGACACCGGGTCGAGCACCACCACGTACAAGGCGATCCAGACCGACGCCTCGCTCAACCACGGCAACTCCGGCGGCGCCCTCCTCAACATGGAGGGCCAGGTCGTCGGGATCAGCTCCGCGATGTACTCGGGCGACCAGTCGTCGTCCGACTCCGGGAGCGTCGGTCTCGGCTTCGCCATCCCGATCAACGTCGTCAAGGCCGACCTGGACCATCTCCGAGGGTGAGGCGCGGCACCCCCCGCCCACCGTCGCGGCCGGTCAGGCAGTGTGGGGCCTGACCGGCCGCGGCCTGCTGCCGTGCCGAAGGGCGCGGCCGTGCGAGGCTAAGACGCGGTGTCGCGCCCGCAGGCCGTGGCGCCGCGCCGCAGACACCCTGTCCGCGCCGCGCCCGGTGACCGGGCACGGCAGCCCGACCCCGAGGACGCAGGCATGACTCCCCCAGAAGGCGAACCGAGGATTCTGATCGTCGACGACGAGCCCGCCGTGCGCGAGGCCCTGCGGCGCTCCCTCGCCTTCGAGGGCTACGGCACCGAGACCGCCGTGGACGGCGCCGACGCGCTGGAGAAGGCCGCCGAGTACCGGCCCGACCTGGTGGTGCTCGACATCCAGATGCCCCGCATGGACGGCCTCACCGCGGCCCGCCGCATCCGCTCGGGCGGCTCCACGGTGCCCATCCTCATGCTCACCGCGCGCGACACCGTGGGCGACCGGGTCACCGGGCTCGACGCGGGCGCCGACGACTACCTGGTGAAGCCGTTCGAGCTGGACGAGCTGTTCGCCCGCATCAGGGCGCTGCTGCGCCGCAGCTCCTACGCCGCCGACGCGGGCGGCGCCGAGGAGGACGGCGTCTCCAACGTGCTGTCCTTCGGCGACCTCAGGATGGACCTGGCGACCCGCGAGGTGTTCAGGGGCCCGCGCCCGGTGGAGCTGACCCGTACCGAGTTCACCCTGCTGGAGATGTTCCTCGCGCACCCGCGGCAGGTCCTCACCAGGGAGCAGATCCTGAAGGCCGTCTGGGGCTTCGACTTCGAGCCCTCCTCCAACTCCCTCGACGTCTACGTGATGTACCTGCGCCGCAAGACGGAGGCGGGCGGCGAGCCCCGGATCGTGCACACGGTGCGCGGCGTGGGGTACGTACTGCGGCCTGGCGGCGGCGAGTGACCGAGGCACCTCCGGCACCGCCCACGGCGGGCCCCCCGCCGCCGCACCCCCCGACGAGCGTGGCGCGCGCCGCCCGCCGCATCAGGGCGCTGCCGCTGCGCACCCGGCTCGCCATGCTGGTGGCGGCGGCCGTGGCGTTCGCGGTGGCCGCGGTCTCCGTGGTCTGCTGGTTCCTGGTACGCGGCAAGCTGTACGGGGAGGTGGACGCGGACCTCGTCAACACCGTCGGCTCGGTCAGGCTCTCGGACGTCCAGGGCGTGCTCGGCAACTGCACCGAGTCGGCCCCGCCGGCCCAGAACGGCCCGGTGCGCACCGACTACTACCTCCAGGTGGTCAAGTCCGACGGCGGGCGCTGTGTCTGGCCGGGCGCCGCGGGCGCGCTCAAGGTCACCGACGACGACAAGGACGTGGCGAGCGGCGGCGCCCCCGGGGTGCGCCACTTCCGCGACGGCACGGGCGACGACGGCCAGCCGGTACGGGTGCTGACCACCGCGCTCTCCGTGCAGAGCCTGCGCTACGGCGACCTGGCGCTACAGATCGCGCTGCCGCTCAACGACACCCGCTCCACCCTCAACGAACTCGCCCTGATGCTGCTGCTCGCCTCCGGCATCGGCGTACTCGGCGCGGGCGCCGCCGGGCTCGGCGTGGCGCGTGCCGGGCTCAGGCCGGTGGACCAGCTCACCGGCGCGGTCGAACACGTGGCGCGCACCGAGGACCTGACGGTGCGCATCCCGGCCGAGGGCGAGGACGAGATCGCCCGGCTCTCCCGCTCCTTCAACTCGATGACCGCCGCACTCGCCTCCTCCCGCGACCGCCAGGCCAGGCTGATCGCGGACGCCGGGCACGAGCTGCGCACCCCGCTGACCTCGCTGCGCACCAACATCGACCTGCTGGCCCGCAGCGAGGAGACAGGACGGGCGCTGCCGCCCGAGGACAGGACGGCGCTGCTCGCGTCGGTGCGGGCGCAGATGACGGAGCTTGCGGCGCTGATCGGCGACCTCCAGGAGCTGTCGCGGCCCGACGTGGGCCAGCACCCCGACCGGGTACGGGTGACGGCGCTGCACGACATCGTGGACACCGCGCTCGGCCGGGCCAGGCTGCGCGCCACCGAGGTGTCCGTCACGGCCGATGTGCAGCCCTGGTGGGTACGGGCCGAGCCGCCCGCGCTGGAGCGCGCGATCGTCAACATCCTCGACAACGCGGTCAAGTTCAGCCCGGTGGGAGGCACCGTCGAGGTGCGGCTCGCGGCCGGGGTGCTGACGGTGCGCGACCACGGGCCCGGGATTCCCCCGGAGGAGCTGCCGCACGTCTTCGACCGCTTCTGGCGCTCGCCCTCCGCGCGCAGCCTGCCCGGCTCGGGGCTCGGCCTGTCGATCGTGGCGCGCACGGTGCGCCAGAGCGGCGGCGAGGTGGCCCTGCGCCCGGCGGAGGAGGGCACGGGCACGGTGGCGACGGTACGCCTCCCGGGCGCGGCGACCCCACCGCCAGGCGACCCTTCACCGGGCGGGCGGGGTGGCCGGGGAGGCCAGGAGGGTCCGGAAGGCCAGGGCGGGCCGGGCGGCTCGGACGCGGGCGGTCAGGGAGCGGGGTAGGGGCCGTCCGGGGGCGGCGGAAGAGGGGACCGGGACCGGTCCTCGTGCCAGCGCCGCACCGCCGTGCGCACCGCCTCCTCGTCCTCTCGGGCGTGGCCGCCGGAGGCGCCCGCCGCGCCGAGGATCAGATCACCCTCGGTGATGAGGACCCCGCCGGCCCAGGGGACGAAGTCGCCGCCGTAGAGGTGCTGGATGCCGTCGACGATGCCGCCCGGCAGCTCGACCTGCCCCGACGGCTTCAGCGCGAGCAGCGCGGTGCGTGCCTTGGCCACCGCGATTCTGCTGGTCATGGGCATGCCGCCGTCGGCGCGGCGCAGGGCGATCACCTCCCCTGCGACGTCGAGGACGGCCACGGCCAGCGGGGGGAACCCGCGCTCCGCGCCGACCGCGAGCGCGGCCCTGACCACCCCGTCCGCCTCGTCCGACGTCAGCCCCGGGAGGCGTGGAATTCCAGACATGATCGAAAAATATCACCGCCACGGAAGCGGTGGCCCACGGCGGCGGCGGAGACGGCGGAAGGGGCCCCGCCCGTCGGACGGAGCCCCTCCTGTTTCCCCTGCGCGCCGCGGTTTCGCCTGCGTACCACGGCTTTCCCGTACGAGCCGCCGTGCCGCGGGCTTTCCCGTACGAGCCGCCGCGCCGCGGGCCCGCGGTCGTACGACCGCTACCGCACGCCCCTACCGCACGACCGTGATGCGGTCGGCGGCCGGTGGCGAGAGCGGCGCGTCCGCCGAGGAGTTGGCCTTCAGATAGTCGGAGAACGCGGCCAGGTCGTCGCCGCCGACCAGCGGCTCGGTGCCCTTGCCCAGCTCGGCGAAGCCGTCGCCGCCGCCCGCGAGGAAGTTGTTCATGACCACGCGGTAGTTGGCGTCCTGCTCGACGGGCTCACCGTTCAGCTTCACGGAGTCCGCGACCACCCGGTCGGCACCCGACTTGGTCATGTCCAGCGTGTACGTCAGCCCGTCCGAGATCTGGAGGATCTTCGGGGACGCCTCGTTGGCCCCGCTGACCTGCTGCTGGAGCGCCGTGACCAACTGCTCCCCGGTCAGGTTCACCAGGTTCACGGTGTTGCTGAACGGCTGCACCGTGAACGCCTCGCCATAGGTGACCACCCCGTCGCCCTCGTCACCGCTCGCCGCCTTCACCAGGTCGGCGCGGATACCGCCCGGGTTCATCAGGGCGAGGTCGGCCTCCGGGTCGAGGGTCCTGCCGTACGCGAGCTGGGCGTCCGCGATCAGGTCGCCGAGCGGGGACTCGTCACCCTCGCCCGTGATGTCGTCCGCGATATAGCCGACCGGCTCGTTGGCGATCGGGCCCGCCAGCGAGTCCCAGTGGTCGATCAGCGCGGTCATGTCGGGCGCCTTGGGCTGGTCCCTGCTGACCACGTGGTTCGCGGACTTCACGCTGGTGCGCACGATGTCCTTGGTGCGCTTGTCGTACGTCAGCGTGGTGTCGGTGTACAGCCGTCCGAACGACGACGCCGAGGTGACCATGCGCGGCTTGCCCGAGGGGTCGGGGACCGTGCAGACGTACGCCTGGTGGGTGTGGCCGGTGACCAGCGCGTCCACCTTGGGCGAGATGCCCTTGGCGATGTCCACGATCGGCCCCGAGATCCCGTCGCCCGCGCCGGGCGAGTCGCAGTCGTAGTTGTACGACGTCGAGGCGGGCATCCCGCCCTCGTGGATCAGCGCGACGATCGACTTGACGCCCTGCCTGTCCAGCTCCTTGGCGTACTTGTTGACCGTCTCCACCTCGTCGTGGAACTTGAGGCCCTTGACGCCCTCGGCGGTGACGATGTCGGGGGTGCCCTCCAGGGTGACCCCGATGAAGCCGATCTTGACGCCCTTGTGCTTCCACACCCAGTACGGCTTCAGGATCGGCTTGCCCGTCTTCTCGTCCGTCACGTTCGCGGCGAGGTAGGGGTAGTCGGCGCCCTCGAAGGTCCTGCCGTCCTCGTAGCAGCCGTCGTCGGGGTGGCAGCCGCCGTTCTGGAGCCTGGCAAGCTCGGTGGCGCCCTCGTCGAACTCGTGGTTGCCGACGCTGGTGACGTCCAGGTCGAGCTTGTTCATCGCCTCGACGGTGGGCTCGTCGTGGAAGAGCCCGGAGAGCAGCGGGCTCGCGCCCACCAGGTCGCCGGCCGCCGCGGTGATGCTGTACGGGTTGCCCTTGCGTGCGGTGCGCAGCGAGCCGGCCAGGTACTCGACGCCGCCCGCCTGCACGGTCTTCGTGGTGCCGTCCGGCTCGGTCTCGGTGAGGCTGCCGTCGGAGCCGGCGGGGGGCTTGAGGTTTCCGTGGAAGTCGTTGAACGACAGCATCTGCACGTCGACGGTCGGGGCGGGCTTGCCGTGCCCGTGCCCGCCGTGGCCGCCGTGACCGTGGCCATGACTGCCGTGGCCATGACCGTGGCCGTGACCGTGGGGGCCGCCGTGGGTCCCCGTCGCGCTGGCGGGCATCGCGGCGAGCAGCGCGCAGGCGGCGGCGAGCGCCGCGGCGGTGAGGGCCTGGCGGGAACGGCGTCTCGAACGGTGCCGTGACTGGGCTTTGGCTGACACGTGCCCCCCTGTGAGGTGACTGCGGTACGGGTGACGGGCCGCTCCCTTCGGGTGCCGCCCGGGCGCCGTTGCTGCGCCGGGGCGCAGCCTAGGGTCAACGCGCGTAGCGGAACAGGGGGCGCGGGTTACGTACGGGTTGCCTTCCGGGGTCGGGCTTCCTCCCGCGCCCCGGCTGCTGCCCGTACGCTCGTGGTCATGACCAGCGCATCAGCGAGCGAGGCGGGACAGCGTCGCATCGAGACCACCGAGGAACTGACCGCGGCGCAGGCGGAGGAGGTGTCCTCGCTGCTGGCCGCCGCGGCGGCGGCGGACGGGCAGCAGCCCGTCTCGGAGCAGGGCAGGCTGCGGCTGCGGGGCGGCCCGCGTGCCGGGGTGCGGCACCTGCTGCTGACCGTCGGGGACGCGGCGGCGCCCGCGCTGCTCGGCTACGCCCAACTCGACGCCACGGACCCGGTGGAGGCGCCCGCCGCGGAACTCGTCGTACACCCGGACGCCCGTGGCCGCGGCCACGGGCGCGCGCTCGGCAACGCGCTGCTCGCGGAGACCGGCAAGCGGCTGCGGGTCTGGGCGCACGGCGGCCACCCCGCGGCGCGGCACCTGGCGCGGGTGCTCGGGCTCAGCCTCTTCCGCGAACTGCGCCAGATGCGGCGCCCGCTCGGCGGACTCGACATCCCGGAGCCGGTGCTCCCCGAGGGCGTGACGGTACGTCCGTTCGTGCCGGGGCAGGACGACGCGGCCTGGCTCGCCGTGAACGCGGAGGCGTTCGCCCACCACCCGGAACAGGGCTCCCTCACCCAGCGCGACCTGGACGACCGGATGGCGGAGGACTGGTTCGACCCCGAGGGGTTCTTCCTCGCTTTCCGCGGTGGGGAGCTGATCGGCTTCCACTGGACGAAGGTGCATGGGGGGGAGGGCGTGGGTGAGGTGTACGTGGTGGGCGTCCGCCCGGGTGAGCAGGGGGGCGGGCTCGGGAAGGCGCTCACGGCCGTCGGCCTGCTTTATCTGGTGGGGAGGGGGGTGGAGACCGGGATGCTCTATGTCGATGCCGACAACTTGGCGGCGGTGCGGGTGTACGAAGGACTCGGCTTCGCCACTTATGAAACGGACCTGATGTATCGGGCCGAGTCTTAGGTTCCGGGTTCCGGGTTCCGGTTCTCCGTTCTCCGTTCGCGGTTCGGGGTTCGTGGTTCCTCGGGTTCGTGGTTCGTGGTTCGTGGTTCTTCGGTCTCGGCTTGCCGTTGGTATCGGGTGCGGGATTGTGGGGTGGTTTTGTGGTGGTCTCGGTCGTGGTCTGCTTTGGGGAGGACTTGGGGGCGTTTCCATTGGTCGTGGGTCGGGTCCGTGTGAACGACTTCGTCGCCCACACGGACCCTTCCGTTCGTGGGCGGCCTCGGCCCCGGTGGGGGGTTTGTGCGCGGACGCCGGGTGGGGGCTTGGGCGCGTCGGCGGTTTCGGGGGTCAGGTCGGCAGGCGCCGGCCGGTACCCTCGAACCGGATTGACCACGGACGACTCTCGGACCTGATCAGGTTGACAGCCCGGTGGAGGTCCGCATGAAGCGCCAAGAGCCTCGCGTCTGCGCATAGGTGGCGAAGAGGCCCCCTCGGGGAGCACGGGCCGAACGCCCGGTCCCGGTGGAGGCGAGCTCCACTCGGCCCTCAGGCGTCGCCGGACCACGCAGGAAGGGCGAGCGGGCGTCGTCCGACTCGTCGCGCGGGACGCACTCCGAGCCGTTGTCAACGGCGCGCTCGCCTGTGGCCTCCGTTCTGGCCGTGGCCGTTTACCCGTCGTTGTGACGTCTCGCCCGCTCGTCGGCCGTTTCCATTCACCATCTGTGCGGCACCCGCACCAAGTGTTCGCGCGAAGAATGCGTCAAGAGTCGCCGCCCCAGGGTAATCCTCTCCCCTCCCTGCTCGGGTAGGTCGAGTCACTCGCTGCATCGCGAGAGCCTGGTACCCGTCTCGCAAGTTTTCGCGTTGGTCTGGGGTCAGCAGATCTACAGGCCGCTCGTCCATCCATCCCTGAGCGATATTCACCACGTCCTCGTCTCGTGAATCCAAGTATCTGCTTATTTCTGTACAGTAATTCATTCCCGTCTCTATCCACTGTGCGGTAGCCGCATCATGCGCTAGCGCCGCTTGCTCATGAGCGTTTTCACGACGGGCCGAATCCGGGTGGCGTTGATAAGATGCCCAAGCCGCCGCGAGCGCAGTCCTAGTCCGAGTGAATTCTTGCGCGTCGCGCATTGTGACGACCCTCATATCGTCCATTTCTTCATCCATGGGGTTCGCGCGGACAAATTGCCTGGCACCACGCTCCTCGTTGTCCAGAATCAGATCGTCCAGGCTCCTCAGGCTGCTTAGCTGCTGATCGGTGTAGTAGCTTGGATTCAGCTGTGGAGAGACGGCATTGCGTAGATTCTCAAAATCACTGTCACTGCTGCTACTTGGCATTTCAGTCACTCTCCCTTGACGACGTCGACAGAGGTCGATCGGTACCGGAGTGCCGTTCTGAACTCGGACCGCGGCTTCCGCTGCCCTTACCTGTGAAACAACGGCACGGCGAGGAAAACAGTTCAACTGACATCCCGTACCGGGGGTACGGGTCGGGAGACGTGCGGCAGAGGAAAGCGCCTCGCGGACCGCCGAGGAGGAGGTGAAGAGGCGTTCGCCGGCTTCCTCGCAAGGCTTTGGTGCAGTCGTGTGGTGTCCGGCTGGTGTCGATCTGTCGGGCGCGAGGTGGCGCGGGGGACGGGGACGGGCTTCCGGGGTCATGGAGTTCTCTACGCCCCGTGATCCGAGGGGAAGAGCGTGCCTGTCGGCGCAGCACCACTGGGCCCGTCCTCGCCCACTGGACGCCGACGAGAAGCCCGGAGAGGCCACCGATCGCCAAAGGCAGCCAGAAGAACCCCCGAAAGCGGCTCCAAGCAGCTCAAAACTCTTCCCTCAAAAGACATCCCGCTCCAGGGCCACACCCAGGACACCGGCCACGGACGCTCCGAGACCCGCCGGATCAAGACCACCATCACGACCGTCCACGCCGTCACCAGCCCGACCACCGGCCCCCCACCGGGGCCGAGGCAGCCCCGCGCCACCCCCGAGGGGCCCCCACGGCCGAGACCACCACCGACAACCCCAAAGACAGCACCCCCGACGCACCGCGAGCCAAGCGCACCCCAAGCCTCGTCCACCGGGGAGAATCCGGCTGTCCCCCGGGGGGTCATATGGCCGTAACCACTGATTCAGACTCCCTTGCGACGCTCGCGGAATGCAGCCCGCCGTGCCCGACCAGCCGCAGAACGGGACGCCCCCAGGCTCCGGTGCGACCTTCAGCGCGCCGGGCAGGCCGGGTGCGCGGAAGAATAGGGTCATGACACAGCCCGACGCCCACGCGCAGACCCCGTCGCCCCGGCCTGGTGCCGCCGCAGGGGTCGGCGGTGTGGCCCCGGGCCCCGGGGCGCAGCACACCCAGCCCTCGGTCGGCTCCCTCGCCGCGCACCGCCCGCACACCGTCGCCGCCGCCGTCCCCGACCTCGACCCCGATCTCGACGCCGACCTCGATGTCTACGAGGAGGACGCCGAGGCCACCGAGCTGCCCCAGGGGCGCTTCCTCGACCGTGAGCGAAGCTGGCTCGCCTTCAACGAACGCGTACTCGAACTGGCCGAGGACCCGAGCACCCCGCTGCTCGAACGGGCAAACTTCCTGGCGATCTTCGCCAGCAATCTGGACGAGTTCTTCATGGTCAGGGTCGCGGGTCTCAAGCGCCGTATCGCGACCGGGGTCGCCACCCGCTCCGCCTCCGGGCTCCAGCCCCGCGAGGTGCTGGAGATGATCTGGGCGAGGGCCAGGGAGCTGATGGCCAGGCACGCCGCCTGCTACCAGGAGGACGTCTCCCCCGCGCTCGCGGAGGAGGGCATCCACCTGGTCCGCTGGGACGAGCTGTCGGAGAAGGAGCAGGCGGGCCTGTTCACGCTGTTCAGGAACCGCATCTACCCCGTTCTCACGCCGCTCGCGGTCGACCCCGGGCACCCGTTCCCGTACATCTCGGGCCTCTCGCTGAACCTCGCCGTCGTGGTGCGCAACCCGGTCAGCGGGCACCGGCACTTCGCGCGGGTGAAGGTGCCGCCGCTGCTGTCCCGCTTCCTCGAAGCGTCCCCGCAGCGGTATGTGCCGGTGGAGGACGTGATCGCGGCGCATCTGGAGGAGCTGTTCCCCGGCATGGAGGTGCTTGAGCACCACATGTTCCGGGTGACCAGGAACGAGGACCTTGAGGTCGAGGAGGACGACGCGGAGAACCTTCTCCAGGCCCTGGAGAAGGAGTTGATGCGGCGCCGCTTCGGGCCGCCGGTGCGTCTGGAGGTCGAGGAGTCCATCGACCGGTACGTCCTCGACCTGCTGGTACGCGAGCTGAAGATCAGCGAGGCCGAAGTGTACCCGCTGCCGGGGCCGCTCGACCTCACCGGGCTCTTCGGCATCGCCTCGCTGGACAGGCCAGAGCTGAAGTACCCCAAGTTCGTCGCGCGTATCCACCGCGGACTCTCCGAGGTGGAGTCCGCGACCGCGCCCGACATCTTCTCCGCGCTGCGCGAGCGCGACGTCCTGCTGCACCACCCGTACGACAGCTTCTCCACGTCCGTGCAGGCGTTCCTCGAACAGGCCGCGAACGACCCCGACGTACTGGCGATCAAGCAGACCCTGTACCGCACCTCGGGCGACTCCCCGATCGTGGACGCGCTGATAGACGCGGCCGAGTCCGGCAAGCAGGTGCTGGTGCTCGTGGAGATCAAGGCGCGCTTCGACGAGCAGGCCAACATCAAGTGGGCCCGCAAGCTGGAGGAGGCGGGCTGCCACGTGGTGTACGGGCTCGTCGGCCTCAAGACGCACTGCAAGCTGTCGCTCGTGGTGCGCCAGGAGGGCGAGACGCTGCGCCGCTACTCGCACGTGGGCACGGGGAACTACCACCCGAAGACAGCGCGCCTCTACGAGGACCTGGGGCTGCTGACCGCGGACCCGCATGTCGGGGCCGACCTCTCCGACCTGTTCAACCGGCTGTCGGGCTACTCGCGCCGTGAGACCTACCGGCGCCTGCTGGTCGCGCCGAAGTCGCTCAGGGACGGCCTGGTCTCGCGGATCGACAAGGAGGCGCACCACCACCGCGCCGGGCGGCCCGCCTTCGTCCGTATCAAGGTCAACTCGATGGTCGACGAGGCCGTCGTCGACGCCCTGTACCGGGCCTCGCGCGCGGGCGTCCCGGTGGACGTGTGGGTGCGCGGGATCTGCGCGCTGCGGCCCGGGGTCGCGGGGCTCTCGGAGAACATCCGGGTACGGTCCGTGCTCGGCCGCTTCCTTGAGCACTCGCGGATCTTCTCGTTCGGCAACGGCGGCGAGGCCGAGGTGTGGATCGGCAGCGCCGACATGATGCACCGCAACCTGGACCGCAGGATCGAGGCCCTGGTACGGGTGGCCGACCCCGCCCACCGGGCGACGCTGAACCGGCTGCTGGAGACCGGCATGTCCGACAGCACCTCCTCCTGGCACCTGGGCCCCGACGGCGACTGGACGCGGCACGCGACGGACCCCTCCTCCGGCAGGCCGCTGCGCAACATCCAGGAGACGCTCATAGACGCCCGGAGGCGCCGGCGTGGCACAGCGACACCATGACCCCGGCGGCGGCGCCCGGGGGCGCGCCGCGGAGTCCGGGGCCCGGCACCGGGGCGGCACAGGACCGCCCCCGGCGGGCGCGGGTCCGGCGGGCGCGGTGTACGGGGCGGCCGAGGGGCGGGTGCGTGAGCGGCCCCCGGCGCCCCGAGTACAAGGACCACCGGGGAGCGGCGGGGCACAGGCCGCCGCCCCACCGAGCGAGGAGGCCAGGCCGGGCGCGGCGCGGGTCTCGGGGGAGCAGGCCGTGAGCGGGGACGGACTGGCCGCGGGCAAAGAAGGGCTGCCCGGGCAGCTTCAGGGGCAGGCGACGGAGTTCCTCCGCTCGCTGCGGCAGCACCGGGAGAGCGGCGGCGCAGGCAGCGGCGGCGAGGAGCCGGCGGAGGCGGTGCGCGCGCTGCGGGCCGCGGCCCGCAGGATCGGCGGCACCCTGCACACCTTCAGACCGCTGCTCGACCCGGAGTGGTCGGACGCGCTCCGCGCCGAGCTCGGTTGGCTCTCCAGCACGCTGGGCCACGAGCACGCCTGCGCGGCCCGGCTCGAACGGCTGCTCGGCGCGCTGCACCGGCTCTCCGGCGCCCCCGGCGTGCCGGGACAGCACCCGGCGGCCGACCCCGCGCCGCCCGCGCGGGCGGGCCGCGAGCGGCCGGGCGCCCAGGCGGCGGGCGGCGAGCGGCGCGGCGTCCCGGCGCGCGGCAGGCCCGCGGCGAACGGCCTGCGCACCGCGCCGCCGCTCACACCGCAGCCCGAGCCCCCGGCCGGCCCCGCCGCGGGGCCCCCGATGCCGGGGACGCTCACGGTGGGGGCGGCGAAGGCGGGCGCGCTGCTCGAACGGCAGCTCACCCTGGCCAGGACGAGGGCGCACTCCACCGCACTCCAGGCCCTCGGCTCCTCCCGCTTCCACGCCCTCGCCGACCGGGTGGCGGTACTGGCGAGCGAGGTGCCGCTGCTGCCGGGCGCCGCTGGCGCCGACCTGGCGCAGTACGCGGCGGAGGCGGAGAACCGGCTGATGGAGGCGGTCGCGGCGCTGCCGCTGCACCGCGCGGGGCGCCCGTACAACGCGGACTCGCTCGCCCAGAGCCTCGCGGCCGACCCGGCGCCGCACGCCCAGGACGCGCCCTGGCACCAGGTAAGGCTGCTGCTGCGGCTGCACAGGTACGCGCGCGAGGTGCTGGGCGCCGAGCGGCAGCGCGAGCCTGGCAGGGACGGCAGGCTCGCCGAGGCGGGGCGCGCGCTCGACCGGCACCGGGACGCGGCCGAGGCCGCCGCCGCTGCCGCCGCGGCGGCGCGTACGCCCCGGATCGCCCCGTCGACCGCGTACGCGCTCGGGCTGCTCCACGCGGACCAGCGGCACGAGGTGGAGGCGGCGCGGTTCGCGTTCCACGAGGCGTGGCTGCGGGAGGTGGTGAGGGCGCGATGACGGTGACGGGTGCCGACGGGGTGACCGTGCTCGCCGCGGGCTGCCTGCTGTGGCGGCCCGCGCCGGGCGGGGGGATCGAGCTGGCGCTGGTGCACCGGCCCAAGTGGGACGACTGGTCCCATCCGAAGGGGAAGCTCAAGCGCGGCGAGTCCGCGCGGCGGGCCGCGGTGCGCGAAGTGCGTGAGGAGACCGGCATGGAGTGCCGGCTCGGCGCGGAGCTGCCGACGGCGTGCTACCTGGTGGACGGGCGGCCCAAGCAGGTCAGGTACTGGGCGGCGCGGGCCACCGGAGGGGTGTTCACCCCGAACCGTGAGGTCGACCGGGTGGTGTGGCTGCCGCCCGTCGAGGCACGGGGCCGGTTGACGGTCGGGCAGGACCGGGAGCTGGTGGCCTCCCTCCTCGGAACCCTGGCGGGCGGGGCGTAGCCGCTGCGGCTGCGGCGGGCGGAGAAAGAGCGCCGCCCCTTCTGCCCGGCGCGCGCGGGCGCGGGGCTACGTCCTCCCGGCGCGGGGGTGGGCCACGTCTCCCCGGCGCGGGCGTGGCGGTCCCGTGGGGCCTTCGGCCCCCTCCCGGCGCGTCTCTCGCGGGCGGGGGCTCGGGGATCGGTTGAAAATGAGGAAAAAACCTCCGAGCCGGGCGCTCGACCCGTGCCGCCCGGAGCCGTTCCCCGCCCACCCCCGCCCCGTGCGGCGCACGGCCCGCGCCGGACCCCGACGTCGCGTGACATGGACGACGTTCGTCCGTGAGCATTCCGTTACCTAACCGCACCGCCCGCCGAGGTTCACCCGCCGTTCACTTTTGCCCATCGGGCGCTTCACCTCATCTGCCTAATTTCGGCCCCAGAACGATGCGTGCCGCTCCCCACACGCGCCGCGCAGCAACCGTCCGTAACGACATGCGATCCCGACTTCGCACGCCGCCCGCGAGAGGCGGCTCCTGGAAGGAACTCCCGAAAGTGAAGCTTCAGCGCAAGAACCGGCTTCGCGCCCTCACCCTCGGCGCCGTCGCCGTCTCCGGCGCCCTGGCCCTCACGGCGTGCGGCTCGGACGACACCGGCGGCAGCGACGACGCCAGCAGCGGCACGGGCAACAGCAGCAACGCCCAGGCCGGGTCGATCAAGTGCGACGACGCCAAGGGTGAGCTGCTCGCCAACGGCTCCTCCGCGCAGAAGAACGCGATCGACGCGTGGGTGAAGAACTACACGGCGGCCTGCAAGGACGTACGCATCAACTACAAGCCGGACGGCTCAGGCGCCGGCGTCACCTCGTTCCTCCAGGGCCAGACCGCGTTCGCGGGCTCGGACTCGGCGCTGAAGCCCGAGGAGATCGAGAAGTCGAAGTCGGTCTGCAAGGACAGCCAGGCCATCGACCTCCCGATGGTCGGCGGCCCGATCGCCATCGGCTACAACGTCCCCGGCGTCGACAACCTGGTCCTCGACGCCCCGACCCTGGCCAAGATCTTCGACGACAAGATCAAGACCTGGGACGACGACGCGATCAAGGCGCTGAACCCCGACGCCAAGCTCCCGAGCACCAAGATCCAGGCGTTCCACCGCTCGGACGAGTCCGGCACCACGGACAACTTCACCGCATACCTGAAGGCCGCCGCCGCGAGCGACTGGAAGTACGAGGGCGGCAAGGTCTGGCAGGCCAAGGGCGGCCAGTCCGCCACCGGCTCCTCCGGGCTCGCGCAGCAGGTCACCCAGACCGCCGGCGCCATCTCCTACTTCGAGCTGTCGTACGCCACGAACGGCATCAAGACCGTCGACGTGAAGACCAAGGCCGCCGACCCGGTCAAGGCCACCGTCGACAACGCCTCCAAGGCCATCGGCGCGGCGAAGGTCGTCGGCGAGGGCAAGGACCTCGCCCTCCAGCTCAACTACGACCCCAGCGACGAGGGCGCGTACCCGATCACCCTGGTCACGTACGAGATCGCCTGCGAGAAGGGCAACAAGGCGGACACCCTGCCCGCCACCAAGTCCTTCCTCAACTACATCGCGAGCGAGGACGGCCAGGCGCTGCTGAAGGACAACAGCTACGCCCCGCTGCCCGACGAGATCGCCACCAAGGTCCGCGACACCATCAGCGGCCTGAGCTGACCCGATCGCGGGCGGTCGCCGAGCCCCGGCCGACCGCCCGCGCCGTCCGGTGCACCGCCGCCCGGAGCCGCCCACGAAGCGGCTCCGCAGACCGGAGACTAAGCATGGACACCACAACCCAGAGCCCCACGGCTCCTCCCCCACCCCCCGTGCCGAGCGACGCGCAGCACCGCAGGGAAGCGCGCGGCGCCACTCGCATGGGCGACCGAATATTCCTCGGCTTCTCCCGCGGGTCCGGCATCCTGCTGCTGGTGATCATGGCCGCCATCGCGGCCTTCCTCGCCTACCGCTCCGTGTCGGTGATCAGCAAGGACCACGGGAACTTCTTCACCACCTTCGAGTGGAACGCCAACACCGACCCGCCGGTGTTCGGCATCGCGGTCCTGGCCTTCGGCACCGTCGTCTCGTCGATCATCGCGATGCTGCTCGCGGTGCCGGTGTCGATGGGCATCGCCCTGTTCACCACGCACTACGCGCCCCGCAAGCTCAGCGGCGTGCTCGCGTACGTGATCGACCTGCTGGCCGCCGTGCCGTCCATCGTGTACGGCCTGTGGGGCGCGCTGGTGCTCGTCCCGCATCTGAACGGCCTCTTCGGCTGGCTCGACACCTACCTCGGCTGGACCCACATCTTCTCGTGGGAGGGCGGCGCCCCGCGCTCCCTGCTCACGGTCTCCATCCTGCTGGCGATCATGATCCTGCCGATCATCACCAACGTCAGCCGCGAGGTCTTCCGGCAGGTGCCGCAGATGCACGAGGAGGCCGCGCTCGCGCTCGGCGCCACCCGCTGGGAGGTCATCAGGATGGCCGTGCTGCCGTTCGGCCGCTCCGGCGTGATCTCCGCGTCGATGCTGGGCCTCGGCCGCGCGCTGGGCGAGACGATGGCCGTGGCCACCGTGCTCTCCCCGATCATGGACATCAAGGCCAGCCTGCTCGACCCGGGCGGCGGCACCTTCGCGCAGAACATCGCCAGCAACTTCAGCGAGGCCACGGAGGAGGGCCGGGACGCGCTGATCGCCTCGGGTCTCGTGCTCTTCGTCATCACCCTGCTGGTCAACGGCGCGGCCCGCGCGATCATCGCCCGCCGCCGCGAGTACTCGGGGGCGAACGCATGAGCACCGTCCAGGACATCGCCCCCAAGCGGCACTCGGCCCTCCAGGGCGCGACGCTGCCCCGCTGGTCGCCGTGGGCGATCGCGGTCGCCGCCGTCGCCGTGGCGGTCGCCATCGGCCTCGGCGCCGGGCTCAGCAGCCGCATCCAGTGGGGCCTGATCGCCGCCGTGCTGTTCGTCGCCGGCTCGTACGCGGTCGCCTACCGGGTCGAGGGCAGGCGGCAGGCCAAGGACCGGGTCGCCACCAGCGTCGTCTGGGTGGCCTTCCTCATCGCGCTGATCCCGCTGGTCTCCCTGGTGTGGGTCACCATCGAGCGCGGCGTCAAGGTGCTCAACGGCTACTTCCTGACGCACTCGATGGGCGTGGTCGCCGACCGCGACCCCGGCGGCGGCATCAACCACGCCATCATCGGCACCCTTGAGCAGGTCGGCATCGCCACCGTGATCGCCGTGCCGATCGGCATCCTGACCGCCATCTACCTCGTCGAGTACGGGCGCGGCAAGCTGGCCGCGGCCGTCACCTTCTTCGTCGACGTCATGACGGGCATCCCGTCCATCGTCGCCGGTCTGTTCGTCCTCAGCTTCTGGATTCTGATGCTGGACATGGGCCCCTCCGGGTTCGCGGGCTCCCTCGCCCTGGCGATCCTGATGATGCCCGTGGTGGTCCGCTCCACCGAGGAGATGCTGAAGCTCGTCCCGAACGAGCTGCGCGAGGCGTCGCTCGCCCTCGGTGTCCCCAAGTGGCGCACCATCCTGCGGGTGGTGATCCCGACATCCATCGGCGGTATCACCACCGGTGTGGTGCTCGCCATCGCGCGTATCGCGGGTGAGAGCGCGCCCGTCCTGCTGCTGGTGTGGGGTTCGCCCTTCATCAACAACGACCCCTTCGACGGGGCGCAGGCGTCGCTGCCGCTCTACATCTACCAGCAGTACGCCAACAGCGCGGGCTCGGGCGCCGCGTACGACCGCGCCTGGGCGGCAGCCCTCACCCTGATCATCTTCATCATGATCCTCAATCTGGTGGCCCGCGGCATCGCCCGCTGGAAGTCCCCCAAGACCGGCCGCTGACGCGGCGACGAAAGAAGCAGTGATCCAGATGGCCAAGCGAATCGACGTCAGCGGCCTCACCGCCTACTACGGCTCCCACAAGGCGATCGAGGACATCTCGATGACCGTGGAGCCCCGCTCGGTGACGGCCTTCATCGGCCCCTCGGGATGTGGCAAGTCCACCTTCCTGCGGACCCTCAACCGGATGCACGAGGTCACCACGGGTGGCCGCGTCGAGGGCAAGGTGCTCCTCGACGACGAGGACCTGTACGGCGCGAACATCGACCCGGTGTCGGTGCGCCGCACCGTCGGGATGGTCTTCCAGCGCCCGAACCCGTTCCCCACCATGTCGATCTACGACAACGTGGCGGCGGGGCTCAAGCTGAACGGCTCGTACAAGAAGAGCCGGCTCGGCGACACCGTCGAGAAGTCCCTCAGGGGCGCCAACCTCTGGAACGAGGTCAAGGACCGGCTGAACAAGCCGGGCTCCGGCCTCTCCGGCGGCCAGCAGCAGCGGCTGTGCATCGCCAGGGCGATCGCCGTGGAGCCCGACGTGCTGCTGATGGACGAGCCCTGCTCGGCGCTCGACCCGATCTCCACCCTCGCCATCGAGGACCTGATCGGGGAGCTGAAGGAGCGCTTCACGATCGTCATCGTGACGCACAACATGCAGCAGGCCGCCCGGGTCTCGGACCGCACGGCGTTCTTCAACCTGGCGGCCGTGGGCCAGCCGGGGCGGCTGATCGAGATCGACGAGACCGAGCGCATCTTCTCCAACCCCTCGGTCCAGGCGACGGAGGACTACATCTCCGGCCGCTTCGGCTGAGCGTCTCGGGACGCGCCGCCTCGGGCGGGTCCCGGCAGACCCTCGCGGTGCTGCATGGCGGTGCCACCGCGAGGCAAGGGCCCGCCCCCTCGAAGCTCCCAGGGGGCGGGCCCCCGCTGTCACCGGTCACGGCGCGCGCCCACGCAGCGGCCCGCGCCGACGGGGCCAGGGCCGCCAGGTCACCCGAAGAGCAGCAGGACCACCCAGTAGCTGACGGCCGCGACCACGGCGGCGGCCGGCATCGTGATGAACCACCCGAGCACGATGTTCTTCGCCACCCCCCACCGCACCGCGTTGACCCGCTTGGTCGCGCCGACGCCCATGATCGCCGACGTGATGACGTGCGTCGTCGAGATCGGCGCGTGGAAGAGGAACGCGGAGCCGAACATGATCGTGGCCCCGGTGGTCTCCGCCGCGAACCCCTGCGGCGGGTCGAGTTCGATGATCTTCCGGCCCAGGGTGCGCATGATCCGCCAGCCGCCGGCGTACGTGCCGAGCGACAGCATCACCGCGCAGACCAGCTTCACCCACACCGGGATCGGGTCGCCGTAGTCGGACACGTCGGCGATGACGAGCGCCATCACCACCACGCCCATGGTCTTCTGGGCGTCCTGGAGCCCGTGCCCGAGCGCCATCGCGGCCGCCGACACGGTCTGCGCGACCCGGAACCCCCGCTTGGCCTTGTGCGGGTTGGACTTGCGGAAGAGCCAGAGGATCGCGCACATCACCAGATAGCCCGCGATGATCCCGATGACGGGCGAGAGGAACATCGGGATGACGATCTTGTCGAGCACCCCGGACCAGTACACGGTGATGCCCCCGGCGAGCGCCGCCCCCACCATGCCGCCGAAGAGCGCGTGCGACGAGGAGGACGGGAGCCCGAAGTACCAGGTGACGAGGTTCCAGACGATCGCCCCGAAGAGGGCGGCGAAGAGGATGCCCATCCCCTGGTCGCCGTGCGGGGTGGAGATGAGGCCCTGGCTGACGGTCTTGGCGACACCGCTGCCGAGGAAGGCGCCCGCGAGGTTCATCACGGCCGCCATGGCGAGGGCGGCCCGCGGTGTCAGCGCCCTGGTGGACACCGAGGTCGCGATCGCGTTCGCCGAGTCGTGGAAGCCGTTCGTGTACGTGAAGAAGAGCGCGACCGCTATGGTCACGACGAGGGCGAAGATGTCCACGTCGCCTCAGGACTCCTTGACGGCGATGGTCTCCACCGTGTTCGCGACGTGTTCGAAGGCGTCGGCCGCCTCCTCCAGCACGTCCACGATCTGCTTGAGCTTGAGGACCTCTATCGCGTCGTACTTGCCGTTGAACAGGTGGGCCAAGAGCTTGCGGTGGATCTGGTCGGCCTGGTTCTCCAGGCGGTTGACCTCGATCCAGTACTCGGTCAGGTTGTCCATGGTGCGCAGGTTGGGCATGGCCTCCGCGGTCAGCTCCGCGGCCCTGGCCAGCACCTCGACCTGCTGCTCCACGCCCTTCGGCAGCTCGTCGACCTGGTAGAGGACGACGAGGTCGACGGCCTCCTCCATGAAGTCCATGATGTCGTCGAGCTGGGAGGCGAGGGAGTAGATGTCCTCGCGGTCGAACGGGGTGATGAAGGACGAGTTGAGCTGGTGGAAGATGGCGTGTGTGGCATCGTCCCCGGCGTGCTCCGCGGCTCTCATGCGTTCGGCGATGGCGGCACGGGCAGCGGTGTCCGCCCCGAGCAGTTCCATCAGGAGCTTCGAGCCCGTGACAATGTTGTCCGCTGACGCGGCGAACATGTCGTAGAAGCTCGTCTCCCTTGGGGTCAGACGAAAGCGCACGTAGGGTCCTCGGATGCTTGGTTTTCGGACAGGCTGATGCTAAGCGCAACATCTAGCCACGGCTAACCGGCGTCCCCAGTGTCGCCTATCGGACAGTGCGGCCACCGGGGGGTTCTGTCAAGCGTTCCCTACCCGGAAGAAATCGGTACCATATACCCACTAGGGGTATATCTCTCCAGCAGGTGTTCCCCTGGCCCACCGAGTGGCTCTGCGAGCCCTTGCGCGTTCCTTGGAGGACGGGATGACGACCGCCGGCACCGACGCGGTGAACGAGCCGCTGCCTCCCACGGAGCCCGCCGTGGTCACCGACCACGACCGCGGTGTGCACGGCTACCACAAGCAGAAGGGCGAGCACCTGAAGCGGCTGCGCCGCATCGAGGGCCAGCTCAGGGGCCTTCAGCGGATGGTCGAGGAGGATGTGTACTGCATCGACATACTCACCCAGGTCTCCGCCTCCACCAAGGGCCTCCAGTCCTTCGCGCTCCAGCTCCTTGAGGAGCACCTGCGGCACTGCGTGGCCGACGCGGCGCTGAAGGGCGGTGACGAGATCGACGAGAAGGTCGAGGAGGCCACGAAGGCGATCGCCCGCCTGCTGCGCACCTGAGCCCGGGGCCCGTCGGCCGCCCGGCCGGGGGGCGCAGAGGTGTGCCGGAACCGGCCCGGGTGGGGGCGCTCAGGCGCCCCGGGCGCCGCTCAGCAGCCGAGGCCCTGGGCGACGAGCCGTTCCTCGGAGACGCCCAGCACCTCGTCGATACGGGCCGCGCTGAGACGTTCCTCACGGGCGGTGGAGGCGGCGATGATCAGATCCCCGCACAGCTCTATCTCGGCCAGGGCGATGACATCCTGCACCGCCGTTCCCAGCACCGGAGCCACGCGCCTCACCCCTCCACGCCGCCATGGGCTCTAAGGTCCAGTCGTCCCACTCGCGGCGGGGCAGACGGGAGCGCGACGACAGGCCCCAAGCCTAGGCAGCACCCCACACACCGCACATGGCACGGATGGACCATTTCCAGCCCCCACCCACCCCCTCCCTCCGAACCACCCCCACCAAGCAACCCCCGAAATAAGGGGCGCGGGGAACTGCATAAGGGGCGCGGGGAACTGCGCAATCAACCACAACGAACCCCCAGCCCAGGAACGAAACCGCACCCCCCCCCCAGGGGCGCGAGGAACTGCGCGACCAACCACAACGAACCGCCACCAATCCCCACAACCCCGGCCCCCCCCCAGAAGGGGCGCGGGGAACTGCGCACCCAACCACGACGAACCCCAGCCAAGAAAGACACCGCACCCCCCACCCCGGCCCCCCAGCCGAAGGCCCCCTCAGGGCCCCTGAACACGCCCCGTATAAATCTCCGCGGCCTCAGGCAACGCCACTTCGGCCCCCGCCCCGAAGTCATAGAGAAGAACAACGGACGTCACCTCGACGGGCCGCGCCCCCTCCCCGTTGTCATAACTGAACCGATGCCGCAGCTTGCGAATGCGCCCGTCCCCGTCGAGATACACGTCGAACGGAACCCGGGTCCTGGAGAACCCTTTCGCCGCCGCGGCGAGCGACGCCCCACCTGACCCCTCCCCCACGGCCCGCGCCGCACTCCCCAGATCGGCGACCCCCCGGAAGTGCCGCACCCGCACCCCCGCGAGATCCACCGAGCCCACATACGTGACCTGCCCGGCGCCGCGCAGGATCTGCGCGGCGGTCAGCGGATCGGTCGCGCCGCCCGTCACCAGATTGCCGTCGGTGAGCGACGCGGTGTCGACCCGTACCCACTTGTCGTCCGGCACCCCCGCGCCCCTGTGCTTCATGTAGAGCGCGCCGGGCGCGAGCAGTTCGGTGATCGGGCGGTGCTCCTCGGTGCCGCCAGGGTCGGGCGGCAGCAGCACCTTGAGCCTGCCGGTACGCGCCCGGTAGTCGTAGACGCCCTCGCCCCTGATGGTGACGCGGGTGCCGCCCGAGGCCATCTCCATCGCCGTGCGCGCCTTCGACGTGCCCTGCTCGACCAGGACCGCCGCGGCGGCCCGTACCGTCTCCGCGGAGCCGCCCACCGTCCCGCTGCCCTGCTCGGCCGCGCCGTCGCCCGAGCAGCCCGCGGCGCAGGACACCAGCCCGGCCACCGCCGCCGCAGTGACCGCCGCGGCGCCCCTCCGCCCGCGGGGGCCCCGGCACTCCCCCGTCCTCGCACCAACCCGGCCGGGGGTCCCCTCGTCCGCAGGAGACCCCACTCGCCATGCCGCCATCGCCCGCCAACCCCCTGCGCCGGTCCGTTCCCGTGGTCCCTCTCGCTCAACGACCGCCCGCGCCAGCCGTCACGCCGTACCTCACCCGGCCGCGCGCGCGTACGGTGAAGGGGTGGCGCAGCAGGACGATGTGACAGGGCCCCGTACCGTCGAAGGACACCGCACGAGCACGGCGGAGGCGGGGCGCTTCTGTCTCGCCCGGTGCAGTTGCGGCTGGCGCGGCCCCGCCCGCAGAGCGCGCAGCAAGGCGCGTTCCGACGTCGAGGCGCATCTCGCGGACGCCGCGGGGGCGCACGGGGACTGAACACACGGCCCGGCGGGGGCCCGCACCGCCCGCCGTGCTTCCCCGCGCCCCGGAACCCCGCGTGTCGCAGGCGTCGTCTCGTTTCCCTGGGGAATCAGGAACCTGACGGTGGAGGCGGCATGGAGCGGGGCGTGATGGAACGGCGTGCGTTCATGGGGGCGGGAGCCGCGGTGCTGGCGGGCGCGGGGTTGGCGGCGTGCGGCGGCGGGGGCGGCTCGTCCGACGGGGCGAACGGGGACTCGCACCCGCCATCGGGCTCGAAGTCGGCGGGGCCCTCGGGGCCGCCCGCGCCCTCCGTGTCCGCGCCCGCCGACCTGGCCGCGCTCGGCAAGGGCCTCGACGGGAGCCTGGTGCGGCCGGGCGACGACGACTGGACCAGCGCGGGCCAGCTCTACAACACCCGCTTCGACGGGCTGCGGCCGGCCGCCGTCGCGTATGTCGCGGGCGTCGACGACATCCGTACCGCGCTCGCCTACGCCAGGGCCCGTAAGACACATGTCGCGATACGCAATGGCGGGCACTCCTACGCGGGCTGGTCGTCGGGCGACGGGCGGCTCGTCGTCGACGTGTCCCGGCTCTCCTCGATCCGGGTCAGCGGCTCGGAGGCGGTCGTCGGGGCCGGGGCCAAGCTCATCGACGTCTACCGCGCCCTCACCGCCAAGGGCGTCACCATCCCCGCGGGTTCCTGCCCCACCGTGGGCGTCTCGGGCCTCACCCTCGGCGGCGGCCATGGCGTCGCCTCCCGCGCCTACGGGCTGACGTGTGACAACCTCACCGCCGCCACCGTGGTCACGGCCGACGGGCGGCAGCTCCACGCGGACGCGAAGGAGAACTCCGACCTGTTCTGGGCGCTGCGCGGCGGCGGCAACGGCAACTTCGGGGTGGTGACCGAGCTGCGCTTTCGCACCCACCCCGCGCCGCAGGGCGTCACCGCCTATATGTCGTGGCCGTGGAGCAGGGCGGCGGACGTGGTCGCCGCCTGGCAGGAGTGGGGCCCCGACCAGCCCGACGAGATATGGTCCGCGCTCGACATCGAGAACGCCGCGGGCGGCGTGCCCGGCATCACCGTCTCGGCGTTCTCGCTGGGCACTTACGGCGAGTTGCAGAACGCGGTCGACCGGCTCGCGGACCGCGCGGGCGGCCCCGCGAGCAGCGTCTCGCTGAAGCGGCGCTCGTACGAGGACTCCATGGAGGTGTACGCGGGCTGCTCCACGTACAGCGGGGAGCAGTGCCATCTGCCGGGGCCCACGGCGGGCCGCAGCGAGGGCGGCGCGCTGAAGCGCGAGACGTACGCGGCACGCTCGGACTTCTTCGACCGCTCGCTGTCGAAGGACGGCATCCAGACCCTGCTCGACCACCTCGCCTCGGTGGACTCGGGCACCGGAAGCGTGGCGCTGACCGCGCTCGGCGGCGCCGTGAACCGGGTGGCGCCCACCGCGACCGCGTTCGTCCACCGCAGGTCCCGGATGCTGGCGCAGTACGTCGCGTCCTGGCAGGCGGGCACCTCCGGCACGGCCGCCGGGGACTGGCTCGACCGCACCCACGGCGCGATGCGCCCGCACGCCTCGGGCGCGGCGTACCAGAACTACACGGACCCCACCCTGAAGGACTGGCGCCCGGCGTACTACGGCGACGCGGCGAGCCGCCTCGAACAGGTCAAGCACCGCTACGACCCGGACGGCTTCTTCACGTACCCGCAGGGCATCTGATACCCGCAGGGCACCTGAGCCACCGCGCGGCCGCTGCCCCGCCGCCGGGCGTCCGGCGCGCGGGAGGCCGCGGGCCGCCGTGGCGTGCCGCGGCCGGGTCCGAGCCCGGGGTCAGGCGGCCAGGTCGCTCTCCCTGGGCCCGCTCTGGTCCCGGTCCGGGTCGCAGGGCGCCGGTGCCGGTCTCTCCGCGGGCTCCCCGCGGCCGGTCGCCGGTGACGACGACGGGCCGCGCTCCCGGGAGGTGGTGAGCCGGGAGAGGCGGGGGGAGCGGCCGAGGGCGCGGGTGAGGGGGGTGAGGGCGGCGGCGGCCAGCGGGGCGCCGAGGAGGGCGACGGCGGTGCCGAGGGCGAGGCCGCCGATCACGTCGGTCGGGTAGTGCACGCCGAGGAAGACCTGGCAGAAGCCGTCGGCCAGGGCCACCACGATCCCGGCGAGGCCGAATCTGCGGTGGGCGACGAAGAGCCCCGCGGCCATCGCCATGGTCAGCGTGGCGTGTGTGCTCACAAAGGAGTAGCCGCCCTGGCCGCCCGCGAGCACATGGACGCCGTCGTGGGTCGAGGCGGGGCGGGGTCTGCCGACGAAGTCCCGTATCGGGACGTTGACCAGCACGGCGACGCCCGCGCCGATGAGGGACCACAGGACGGCCGCGGCGGAGGTGGCCGCCGCCTCCGGCGTGGCCGCGGCCCGGCGCTGTGTCCACCAGCAGCCGAGCACCAGCAGCGCCATGACCGCCGGGAGCCCCCAGAGCCCCGCGAACTCCACGGCGCGGGCCAGCCAGTGGGGGGCGTCGTGGCCGAGGCCGTTGATGTCGTAGAGGAAGTCGACGTCGGGGTTCGACCCGGACGCTGCGAGTCCAGCCATGGCCTGCGGCCCCTTCGTCTGCTCTGCTCGTCGTTCATGTGGCGCACTTCGCCGTGCGCCCTTCCACCGGCCCCCGTGGTGTGCGTCCGCCTCAGCAACAGGAACGCACAGTCAGGTTCCCCTCGTTCCGCTCTCTACCGGATGATCACGCAGACGTTATCGAAGAGAGACTCGTCTTCGCAGTTCAGACGGACCGTGGCGGACGGCTCCCGGCACGGGTGCGCCGGGGCTACGCACCGCTCGGGGCGTGGCGGCGCTGGCGCGCGTACGGCCCTCATCGGGCACCCGCCGCGCCCAGCACCCCGGGCCGCCCGGAGGGCGAGCCGCCGCCGGACGCGCTGGACTCGTCGGATGTGTCGGACGCGGGCGTCTCCGCCGCGTCGGTCGCCGAACCTGACGGCTCCTCCGACGCCTCCGACGTCTCCCCCGAGGAGGGAGACGAGGCTGGTGACGAGGGGGACGCGGGGGCGAAGGGCGGCTCGGTGGAGGGCCCGTCGGACGGGAGCGCCTGGGCGCCCGCGCTGGTGACCCGGGTCGCGCCGAAGTAGTCAGGGGTGTCGACCGGGTCGAAGCGGATCACGGCGCCCGGCCTCGGCGCGTCGATCATGTAGCCGCCGCCGACGTAGATCCCGACGTGCCTGATGGCCCGGGAGTTGCTGAGGTCGTCGGAGAAGAACACCAGGTCGCCGGGGAGCAGTTCGCCCCGCGCGGGATGCGGGCCCGCGTTGTACTGGTCGTTCGCCACCCGGGGCAGCTCCACGTGCACGGAGTCGTACGCGGCCTTCGTCAGCCCCGAGCAGTCGAAGCGGCCGCCCTCGGCGCCGGTGCCCGTGCCGCCCCACAGGTACTCGGTGCCGAGCTTCTTCTGCGCGTAGTAGATCGCGCCCGCCGCCTGCTGCGACGGCTGGAGCCTGGTCACCGGCTTCGCGAAGCTCTTCTCCAGGGTCGTGATGGTCTTCACGTAGTTCTGGGTCTCGCTGTACGGGGGCACGCCGCCGTACTTGATCACCGCGTAGGCGCCCGCGTTGTAGGCCGCGAGCATGTTGGCGGTCTGGTCGCCCGGGGCGTCCTTCACATAGGAGGCGAGCTTGCAGTCGTAGCTGGCGGCGGAGGGGATGGCGTCGTAGGGGTTGTAGACGTCCTTCTTGCCGTCGCCGTCGCCGTCGACGCCGTGCGCGGCCCAGGTGGACGGGATGAACTGCGCCATGCCCTCCGCGTCGGCCGCGCTGCGGGCGTTGGGGTTGAAGCCGGACTCCTGGTAGAGCTGCGCGGCGAGCAGCGCGGGGTTGATGGCGGGGCAGAGGTTGCCCCAGTCCTCGACGCTCTTGCGGTACGCCGCGGGCACCGACTCGCCGTCGAGCGCCACGGTGCCGCCGCCACCGCCGCTCTCCATGCTCCCGGCCACCAGATACGTCCCGACCATGAGCAGCACGACGAAGCCGAGCCCGCCACTCCCGGCAAGGCCCGCCACCAGCCAAGCCTTACGCACCGTCAACCGCCCTTCGCCCCAAGGCAACAGACCCCGGCAAGTGTAGGCGGAGCGGGGCGCCGCCCGCCCGGCCATCGGGGCAGCGTGGCCGGACTCGCACCCTGCGGCCTGGGGCGCACGGGGCGGCCGTGGCTGCCGGGGGCCGTTGGGGGCCGGGAGAAAACCGGGAGGGGTCCCGGCGCATCGCGCATAGAGTGAACGGGCCCCGGGCCAGGGGCGCGTGGCCTGGGGGGCGCGGTTGACGTATGTCCGCGGTGCTCGGACCGTGGAACGTACAACCAGGTGGAGACGGGGGACGCGCCTGGCCGTGTCCCCGGGGACCGGGGGGACGCGATGGCATGGGACAAGCGGGACGGCACGGGCGCGTCCGGGGACGGCGAGGGCGGTGGCAGAGGCAGCGGAGGCGGCGGGGGCTTCGGACCGCCCCCGGGTGAGAGCGGCGGCTTCGGGCCCCCGCCGGGCGGCTACGGCGGCGCGGACGGCTCCGGCGGCTCCCAGGGGGCCGGCCCGGGGTACGGCTACGGCGCGCCCGGCGGCCCGTACGGGGGCGGCCCGGGGGGTTACGGGTACGGCGGCGGGGGCTACGGGCAGGGGCCCGGGGGCTATGGCCAGGGCTCGGGAGGCGGGTTCGGCGACGGGGGCGAGGGCTCCGGGTACGGGGCGCCGCCGCCGATCCAGCTTCCGACGGTCACGCCCGGCCCGCCACCGCCGCCGCGGGGCCCCGCGGACCCGCTGCGCGCCACGGCGGTCGCGCTGCTCAACCTGAGCGGCCTCGGCATCGGCTACGCACTGCTGCGCCGCTGGTTCGCCCTGGCGGTCTGCCTGGTGGCCACCGGCCTCCTGCTGCTGCTCGCGCTGCCCGCCGACCCCGACGGCGTCGCCCCCGGCGTCCTCGCCGGATACGCCGCCGTGCTGGTGGTCGCCGCGGTGCACGGCGCGATACGCGCGCTGCGCTCCCCGCTGGCCTGGCCGCCGCAGGCGCCGGTGGCGGCGCTGCTCGGCCTGGTGCTGCTCGCGGTGCCGGTCAGCGGCGCCTACCTCTACGACGGCGCCCGCGACGAGGCCACCCAACAGGCGCTCCTTGACCGGCTGCACGACGCCGACACCCTCGTACAGAAGGCAAAGAACCAGCCATTCACGTCCGTCAAGGCCGACTACGCCAAGGCGCTCGACACCTACGGCGACATAGACGGCGGCCACCGGGACTCACGCGCGGGCAAGCTCGTCCCCGACCGGCTCGACGCGTACTACCGCGCGGTCGGCGCACCGTACGACGACAAGAAGTACTGCGACGCGATCGACCCGCTGAAGTACCTGCGCAACGTGCCCGACACGATCGACGAGAAGACCCTCGGCGCGCTCGCCGACTGGCCCGACGAACGGCTCGCCACCTCGCTGTACGAGTGCGGCGCGGCCGACATCGGGGTGGACGCGCACGCGGAGCCGAAGAACGGCGACCTCGCCGAACTCCTCACCACCTTCCCCGAATCGGGGCAGGCGGCGAAGGTCGAGCCGGCCTTCAAGGCGGCCATCGACGATGCCGCGGGCGACGTCAAGGGCGACGACCCCTGCGCCGCCGCCACCCGGCTGCGCACCCTCGACGCCCAGGCGTCCGCGCTCGCCGACGACGCGGGCGACGGCAAGGGCGCCCTGAACGACGACGCGGGCAGCGCCCGCGGCAAGGTGCCTGGCGGCACCTACGCCTGCGGCGTCGACGAGTTCAAGAAGAAGGACTTCGAGTCCGCCCTCGACACCCTGAACGGCTTCGTCAAGGACTACGGCAAGGACAAGAACGCCGCGTCCGCCAAGCGGATCGCCATCGCCGCCGAGGTCGCCCAGGCCGTGCCGGGCGCGGGCGAGCACCTGCCGTCGGCGGACAAGGGCGGCAGCATCCCCGTCACCATCGAGAACGACAGCCCCGACACCATCGAGGTGCTCTACACCGGGCCGGTGACCGGCAAGCTGACGCTGAAGCCGTGCGGAAGCTGCTCGCACTACTCGGGCGAGGCGGAGGCCGCGCTCGACGCCTGCAAGGACAGCGGCAAGCACTACCCGTCCAAGACCCTCCACCTGCCCGTCGGCACCACGTACTTCCTGCACAAGCCGACCTCGGGCAGCGCGGGCAGCGACACCGCGAAGATCGAGTCCGGCTACACGTACACCGAGTGCGCCTATGTCGTACAGGGCTACGGCAGCGGCGGCGACGGCAGCGGCGACGGCTACGACTCGTAACCGCTCTCCCGCCTCCGGACTCCGGCGTTCCGGAGCCCGGGGGCCGCGCCGTCCGCGCGGCCACGCGCCCGGAATCCCGCGCCAGGACGGCCCTATCCCGTCACCCGACCCCGAACGATGAGGCAAAGGTCACGCCCCCCGCACCCGGCGTGTTCCCTTTTCCTCATTGCTCGGGGTCCACTCGCGTGATACACAGAGTGACGATACGTTCATTCGCACATCGGTCCGCGTCCCGGCTCGGCGCTGGCGCGCCCCACGAAGGCGCCCGCTGACGGCCCACCAGAGGCGCCCCCGTACAACGGTTCCGTACGAAACCCGCCAATCGCTGACGTCAAGTCGACATACGCAGGCATCATTGTCGGTGAGAATGGACGCGACCTCTGCGGATGGCAGGGGGAGTGAAACTACCCAACAGGGGCGGTGAGTTACATGCTTATGGCAGCCGAAAAGGGCGACATCACCACCATCATCGGCGGGATCGCCCCGGACTGGGGGCCCTTCGGGAGCCTGGGCAGCGAAGCACGGGTCATGATCGAGGTCGTGATGGCCGTCGCCATCCTGCTCTGTCTCGGTATCGCGATCTGGGGCGCCGCGAAGCAGCGCATCGGCGCCACGGCGCTGCGCGACACCTTCAGCGCGGAGCAGGGCAAGGGCCTCATCATCGCCGGGCTCACCGGAGTGTTCATCATCGGCTCGCTCGGCACGCTCTTCACCATCGTGTACGGCATGGCCGTGTAGCCCGGCGCCTCGGCCGGGCCGCCGAGAGCGGCCGAAGCACCGTCACCCGGGCACCGGGACCCCTTGTTTCCACCAAGTCCCCCCATTTACCCGATCACCCCACTTATCCCCTCCCGCCCCTCCGTTGCTTCTCCCGCCTCTTCCTTCCTCCCTTACTTCCTCAACCACCTCCCACCCCACCCGTCCCGCCTGCCCACCGGCCGAGGTTGCGTTTCCCTGATGTCGAGTCACCACACCACGCCCCTGCGACGGCGCGCACGGCTACCGTCGTACTACGGGGTCGGGCAGACGGCTGAAGGGGCGAACGCGGCATGAGTCTGGGCGATGACCACGGGTACGGGGGCGACCCCGGGCGCGACGGCGAGGTCGGCGGCCGGGGGCAGACCCGTACCCGGCTCCCGGAGCGCGGCGGCAGCAGCGCGCGCCCCGCACGCACCTCTCCGCGCGGTCTGGTCACGATCGTGGGCGTGGCGGTCCTGCTGATCGCCGCGATCGCGTTCGCGAACCGTGGTGGCGGGGATTCCGGTTCGTCGTCCGACGACAGCGCCAAGCCCCACACGGCCCCCACGTCCGCCAGCGGCGACCGCCCGGTCCCCACCGACTCGGGCGGCATTCCGGCGGGGTTCTCCCATGACGAAAGGGGGGCGCAGAGTGCGGCGGCGAACTATGCGGTGGCGTTGGGGTCGGCGGACATGTTCAACAAGGGCAAGAGAGACGGCATCCTCCAGTCGATCATCACCCCCTCACGAGTGAGCGACTTCAAGCAGTCGCTGGACAAGGCGTACTCCGCCGACTTCGACAAGGCCCTCGGCCTTGAGTCCGACGGCTCGGCCCCGAGCGGCTACACCTTCGTCTCCCGCACCTCGCCCATCGGGACGAAGACCGCGAGCTACTCGACGGATCGCGCCACCGTGAGCGTCTGGTGCGAGGGGCTCCTCGGGCTCGCCGGGGAGAAGTCCACCAACCCCGTCACCAACAGCTGGTTCACCATCAGCATGACGATGGCGTGGACGGGCCAGGACTGGAAGATCATCACGCACTCGCAGAAGGACGGCCCCACGCCGGTCCCGGGTGACGACCGGGCCTCCGACTCCGACGAGATCGCCAAGGCCGTCGAGGGGTACGGAGGGTTCACTTATGCGCGCTAACCACCGCGGCGCCAAGCTCGCGGCGGCGGTCGCAGCCGTCCAGACGGTGGTGATCCTCGCGGCCACCCGGGTTGCCGCCGCTCCCGATCCGAGCAGCGACCCCTGCGACCTGATTCACGGCCCCGCCAAGGACTACTGCTCCCGCGACGACTCCGGCAGCGGAGGCGGCGGAGGCGGAGGCGGCACCCTCCCCCCCGGCACCTCCAACCCCCTCGACCCCCTCTCCTCCCTCGCCAAGGGCTGCTCCGACGCCGCCTCCTGGACCATCGGCAAGCTCAGCGAGGCCGTCGAGAACACCGCGAACGTCGACTTCACCAACCCCAAGTTCCTCCAGCAGTACGCCGTCGTCTTCGCCGCCTCCACGGTGCTGACCCTGCTGCTGTGGCTGCTCGCGGTCGCCAAGCGCGCCGTGCGCGGCGTCCCGCTGACCACCGCGCTCTCCGAGGCCGTCGGCTTCCTCTGGCTGACCGTGCTCGCCTCCGCCTTCACCCCGCTGATCCTCTACACGGTGGTGTCCGCGACCGACGGCGTCACCGAGGTGCTGTCCAAGACGACCGGCTCCCAGACGGACGTCTTCTTCGGCTCGTTCTCCTCCGCGCTCTCCAAGGGCGACGGCATCGGCGGCGGCCCGATCATGCTGATCGTCGTCTCCTTCGTGTCGATCATCGCCGCGGGCGTCCTCTGGCTCGAACTCGTCATCAGGGCCGCCCTCCTCTACGTCGGCGCCCTCCTCGGCACGGTCGTCTACGCGGGCCTCGTCGACAAGAACCTGTGGGGCCACGTACGCCGCTGGGCGGGCATCATGATCGCCGTCATCCTGGTGAAACCGGTGATCGTGATCGTGCTCGGCCTCGCCGGCGCGCTCAGCGACTCCGACGACGGCCCCGGCGCGTTCTCCGCCGTGGTCTCCGGACTCGCCATCATCCTCCTCGCGATCATGGCGAGCGCCGTGATCTACCGCTTCGTCCCCGGCTTCGGCGACGAGATCGCCAACGTCCGCAGCAACCGCATCCACCAGGGCGCGGAGGGCCGCGCCGCCGCCGTCATCAGCTCCCCCGCCGCCCTCGTCTCCCAGGGCATCAAGACCCACAGCGCCCGCGGCGCCGAGGACTCCGGCGGCCAGGCGAGTCCCGCAAAACCAGCCAACCCGGCCAGCGGCGGCATGGCCGCGCACGGCTCACGCGGCGGCGACACGCCCGCGGCGCCCCCGCCGCGCAGCAGCCCCCTGAACACCCCGCACGCCGCCACCCGCAGAGGCGGCTCGGGAGGCAACACCGGCAACACTTCAGGAGGTGACGGGCGTTGACGACGGAGCCACACGTTTCGCAGTTGTCCCACCCGGTCTCGCCGCGCCGCACGTATCTCATCGGCCGTGCGCGGCCGAACGCGATCGTCGGCCGCAACCGCGAGACGGGCGAGATCGCGCTGATCATCGGGGGCGCGTTCCTCGGCATGATGTGCGGGCTCCTCGTGCCTGTGCTCAGCCTGAGAATCGTGCTGCTGATGGGCTTCCCGCTGCTCGCGCTCGCCGCGGTGTACGTGCCGTACAAGCGGCGCACCTTCTACCGCTGGTTCGAGATCAACCGCAGCTTCAAGCGGCAGGCCAGGCGGGGCGCCACCTACCGCTCCGACGTGGCGGAGGCGGGCACGGCGCTCGACGGCCGCGAGGTCGAGGTCGGGCCGCCGCCCGGCATCGGCCGCATCTCCTGGCTCGCCGCGCCCTTCGGCCCCGACGAGATCGCCGTGCTGCTGCACGCCGACCGCAGGACCGTGACCGCCGCCATCGAGATCGAGGGCCCGGGCGTCGGCCTCCGCGACTCGGAGGACCAGGAGGCGCTGGTCGACCGCTTCGGCACGCTGCTCAAGCACGTCGCCAACGGGGACGGCTTCGTCACCCGGCTCCAGATGCTGGCCCGCACCCTGCCGGCCGACCCGGACGCGCACGCGAAGGACGTCGCGGCCCGCGGCGACGACCGCTCGCTCGTCTGGCTCCAGCACTCCTACGACCAGCTCCAGTCGATGGTCTCGACGAGCAGCGAGCAGCACCGCGCGTACCTCGTCGCCTGTATGCACTACAACAGGGACCTCGCCGCCGAGGCCCAGGCCATGGCCAGGGCCGCCAGAAACGGCAGGGGCCGCAGGCTCGACCGGGACGCAGGACTCGCCGTGGTGATGGCGCGTGAGCTGACCGACATCTGCTCCCGGCTACAGGAGGCCGACATCCGGGTGCGCCAGCCGCTCGGGCAGAGCAGGCTCGCGTCCCTGATCCACTCCATGTACGACCCCGACCACCCGATCGACCACATCCAGGCCATGTCGGAACGGAACGCCTGGCCCGCCGAGCTGGACGCCATGGAGCCCACCTATCTCCAGGCCAAGACCCGCGAGTCGACCACCAGGGAGCCGTGGTGCCACGCCACGGCCTGGGTCAAGGAGTGGCCGATGACCCCGGTCGGGGTCAACTTCCTCGCCCCGCTGCTCGTTCACACCCCGGACGTGATCAGGACGGTCGCCGTCACGATGGATCTCGAACCGACCGAGATCGCCATCGAGCGCATGCTGACCGAGAAGACCAACGACGTGGCCGAGGCCAGCCGCGCCGCCAAGATGAACCGCACCGTCGACCCCCGTGACATGGCCGCCCACAACCGTCTCGACCAGCGCGGCGAGGACCTCGCCAGCGGCGCCGCCGGGGTGAACCTGGTCGGCTACATCACCGTCTCGTCCCGCTCCCCCGAGGCCCTGGCCAGGGACAAGCGGACCATCCGCGCCTCGGCCGGGAAGTCGTACCTGAAACTGGAGTGGTGCGACCGCGAGCACCACCGCGCCTTCGTCAACACGCTTCCGTTCGCGACCGGTATCCGCAGGTAGGGGCTGATGTTCTGATGCGAGACCCGCTGTCGATGCTCACGGAGGCGTTCACCGGCTTCCTCTTCGGGAAGGTGGAGACGACCAGGCTGCCGGTACGCACCTCCACCGGCCAGGCCCAGGCCGTCTACCTGCCGACCGCAGCGCCGGGACTCGGCGACTCCGGTGTGATCATCGGGCGAGAGGTGTACTCCGGCAAGGGCTACATCTACGACCCGTTCCAGCTCTACGGCCAGCAGCTCCCCGCCCCGCACTGGCTGGTGCTCGGCGAGTCCGGCAACGGCAAGTCCGCGCTGGAGAAGACCTACGTCCTACGCCAACTGCGCTTCCGCGACCGGCAGGTCGTCGTCCTCGACGCCCAGGGCGAGGACGGCGTGGGCGAGTGGAACCTGATCGCGCACGAGCTGGGCATCACCCCCATCAGGCTCGACCCCACCGCCGCCCTCGACCACGGCATCCGGCTCAACCCCCTCGACCCGGCCATCACCTCCACCGGACAGCTCGCCCTGCTGCGCACCATCATCGAGGTCGCCATGGGCCACGGCCTCGACGAGCGCTCCGGCTTCGCCCTCAAGGTCGCCCACGCCTTCGTCAACGAGACCATCGTCGACCGCCAGCCCGTCCTCACCGACATCGTCGAGCAGCTACGCCACCCCGAACCCGAGTCCGCCGAGGCCATGAACGTCGCCATAGACGACGTAAGGGCCTGGGGCCTCGATGTCGCCCTGGTCCTCGACCGGCTCGTCGACGGCGACCTGCGCGGCATGTTCGACGGCCCCACCACGGTCGGAATCGATCTCGACGCGCCACTCATCGTCTTCGACCTCTCCCACATCGATCGCAACTCGATCGCGATGCCGATCCTGATGGCCATCGTCGGCGTCTGGCTGGAACACACCTGGATCAGGCCGGACCGCAAGAAGCGCATCTTCCTCGTCGAGGAGGCGTGGCACATCATCAACTCGCCCTTCGTCGCCCAGCTCTTCCAGCGCCTGCTCAAGTTCGGCCGCCGGCTCGGACTCTCCTTCGTCGCCGTCGTCCACCACCTGTCCGACGTGGTCGACGGGGCCGCAGCCAAGGAGGCGGCGGCCATCCTCAAGATGGCCTCCACCCGCACCATCTACGCCCAGAAGGCCGACGAGGCACGCTCCACGGGACGCGTACTCGGCCTGCCGCGCTGGGCCGTGGAGATCATCCCGACGCTCTCCCCCGGCATCGCCGTCTGGGACGTCAACGGCAACGTCCAAGTGGTGAAACACCTCGTCACCGAGACCGAGCGCCCCCTCGTCTTCACCGACCGCGCCATGACCGAGTCCGCGCCGCGCCCCGACGACGCCCTGCGCGCCGCCGAGATCGAGGCCGAGGAGCGCGCGGCCGCCTTCGTCGAACAACGGCTGACCGACTCCCCCGAGTCCACGGTGGCCTGAGGGGTGCCCTGACATGCGGGACCGCAAGCGCGACCAGGGCCGCCGCCGCAGGCCACAACCCGCCCCTGGGCCCGGCCACGGCAACGGCCCCGAGCACGGGCAGGCGTACGAGCACGACCCCCGCGGGGCCGGAGCCCCCGGCATCCCGGACGACCACTACGAGCGGGACGACCGCTACGGGCGGCGCGAGGGGCGCTACGAACACGAGGGGCCCCACGGCCGCTACGAGCAAGACGGGCGAGACGGGTACTACGACCCCGACGCCCCGGACGGCCTCGACGCCCCGGACGACCCCGACGACTGGTACGACGAGCCCCCGCGCCGCCCCGTCCCGCGCCCCCGCGCGCGGCGCCCCGGCCCCGAGCCGGAGGCCCCGCGCCGCGGCGGCGTCCCCGACGGACTGCTGGTCGGCTTCCTCGCGTTCCTGCTCGGCATCACCGCCCTCATCTGGACGGCGACCGGCCTCGCCGGGCTCTTCGCGCACGGCTCCTGGCCGAAGGGCGTCACCTTCGCCCACACCCCCGCCGCCGTCCGCCAGCTCATCGGCAGCCCCCACGACCTAGCGGGCGCCTGGCCCGACACCCCGCCGACGCAGCTCTCGGGTTACGGCCTCATGTGGGGGCTGCTCATCGGCCAGGTGATGGTGGCGCTTGTGCTCGCGCTCTTCGTCATGGGCACCGTCACCCGCTGGCGCGCCGTCAGACAGCGCGCACGCCGCGCCCGACAGCGCCCCGCGCCCGCCGCGCGCCGCCGCGACCCGTACGAGCGCCGCCCCGCGCCCCGCAAGCCCGCGCGCCCCACCGCACCGCGCCCCCACGGCGGCCACCAGGCCCCGCCCGAGACGCCCCTGCGGGCAAAGAGCGAGGCGGCCCCACGGCCGACCCCCGAGCCGCCCCCGCCGACAGCGCCCGCCCCGAGCGACCCCGTACCCGTGGAGGCCGCCCCCGCCGCCCCCGTCGCCTCACCGGCCCCACCCCGCGGCACCGTCCTCGGCCCCGTCGAGGTGCGCCGCCCCGCCGCGCTGCGGGCCGTACGCGACGCCGAGGGCCCCGCGCTCGTGATCACCTCCGACACCGCCCTGTGGGAGGAGACCAAGGACGCCCGCGCCAAACTGGGCCCCGTACTCCTCTACGACCCCACCCACCTCTGCGAGACCCCGGCGCGCATGCACTGGTCGCCAACCGCCGGGTGCCAGGACCGTACGGCCGCCGGCGCGCGCGCCGTAGCGCTGCTCGCCCCCGTGCGCCCCAGCGCGAAGATCGACGCCGCCGTGGTGGACACCGCCCACACCCTGCTGCGCTGCTTCCTGCACGCCGCCGCCGTGGACGGCCGCCAACTGCGCCATGTGCACCGCTGGGCGCAGGGCAAGGGCGTCCAGGACGCGGTACGGGTGCTGCGCACCCACGCCAAGGCCGCGCCGGGCGCCGCGGGCGAACTTGAGGGCGCGCTGACCGCACACCCCGAACGCCGCGACATCGCCCAGCAGCTCATCGCCCGCGCCCTGTCCGCGCTCGGCTCCGTCCACATCAGGGACTCCTGCACACCGAGCCGAAGCGACGCCGCCGCGCTGGATTCCCTCGTCGCGGAAGGGGGCACGCTCTATGTGGTGGGCGAGGCCATCGAGGAGCCCAAGTCCCGCCCCGAAGCCATGCCACTGCTGACGGCACTGGCGGCAAGCGTGGTCGAGCACGGCCGGAGCATGGCCGAACGGTCATCCGCCGGTCGGCTCGACCCACCACTCTCCCTCGTCCTCGACGACGTGGCCGCGGTCGCCCCGCTCCCCCAACTCCCCGCGCTCCTCGCCTCGGGTGCGGAACAGGGCCTGCCCACGCTCGCCCTGCTGCGCTCCCGCGAACAGGCCAGGTCCCGCTGGCCCGACTGGCCGACCGACCAACTCCCCACCTGACCCGACCGGTTCCCACCGGCACCCGGCAGCACCCGGACACCGAAGCGCCGGAGCGCACGCCGCCTGCGTACGCCGGGCGCGCGCTACACCCGCGCCCCCGACCACGCCGCCCACAGCGCCGCGTAACCGCCCCCTGCGGCGACCAGTTCCTCGTGGGTGCCCTGCTCGACCACGAGGCCCCGGTCGACGACCACGATCCGGTCGGCCCGCCGCGCCTGAGTCAGCCGGTGCGCCACGACCAGCGCCGTACGGCCCTCAAGGGCGCGCTCGGCCGCCGCCTCAAGCGCCCGTGACCCGGCGCTGCCCGCCTCCGCTGTCGCCTCGTCGAGCACCGCGACCGGCGGGTCGGCCAGCACCAGGCGCGCCAGCGCGAGCTGCTGCTCCTGTACGGGGGTGAGCCGCGCGCCGCCCTGTCCGACGCGGGTGCCGAGCCCGTCGGGCAGCGCACGCGCCCAGCCGAGCGCGTCGACGGTCTCCAGCGCCGTGTGCAGCGCCGCGTCGTCGGCGTCGGGCGCGACAAGGCGCAGGTCCTCGGCGAGCGTGCCCGCGAAGACGTGGGTCTCCTGGCTGACCAGCGCCACGGCCCCGCGCAGCGTCTCGTCCGGCAGCTCCTCGTACGCCGTACCGCCGAGCAGTACACGCCCCTCGGTCGGCCGGTGCACCCCGGCGACGAGCCGCGCCAGGGTGCTCTTGCCCGCGCCTGTGGTCCCGACGACGGCGACGCGTTCCCCGGCGGCGAGCCGCAGGTCCACGGGCCCGAGGACCCGGTGCCCCGGCACATAGCTGTGCCCCACCCCGGCCAGCTCGACGACGGCGCCCGTACCCCCGCCGCCGACGGCCCCCGGGGCCCCGTCGCCCGCAGGCGCGCGGCGCGGCAGCCTGGCGAGCCCGACGACCCGGGTCGCCGCGGCCCCGGCGGACTGCGCCTCGTCGAACGACGACAGCAGCCCGTTGATGGGGTCGAAGAGCCGGTGGAAGTAGAGTGCCGCGGCGCTGGCCGCGCCGATCCCGACGGCGTCGGCCCGTACCAGCGCGTATCCCACGACGAGCAGGGCACTGAGGCCGACCCACTCGGCGCCGTTGAGCTTGCCGAAGAACCGCGTCGCGATCTGGGTGGCGCGCAGCGCGAGGTCCCGGGTCACCCGCGACTTGGCGCCCACGGCCCGCAGCCGGGCGGGGCCGAGCCGGAACGCGCGCACCGTGTGGGCGCCGTCCACGGACTCCAGGATGGTCTGGGCCTGCTCGCCGAGCGCGAGCCGTTCGCCGCGCCGCACCGGCCGCCCGTTGCGCAGCAGCCACCGCAGCGCGTACACCTGCAACGGCACCACGAGCAGCGAAGCGAGCGCGAAGCGCCAGTCGAGCAGCAGCAGCGCGACCAGGGTGAGCCCGATCTCCAGCACGGCGGCGGCGAGCTGCGGCACCAGCGACCGTACGGCCTCCGCGAGCGTCGACACGTCGTTGCTGACCCGCGAGACGAGGTCGCCGGAGCCGGACTTCTCCAGCCGTTCGAGCGGTGTCTCGACGGCCCGTTCCAGGGCGCTCTCCCGCACCCCGGCCAGCACCTCCTCGCCGGTGCGCGCCACGAGCGCGCTGCCCCAGCCGCCGAAGGCGGCCTGGGCGAGGCAGGCCAGGCCGACGAGCAGCACGGGCGCGGTGATCGCGGACGTGCCGTGGCCGCCCTCGGCGACGAGGTCCACGACCCGGCCGAGCCCCCGCGGCACCACGAGCCCGCCGACGACCCCGGCCACCACGAGGACCAGCGCGAGTACGGGCCGCAGCGGTGCGGCCCGCAGCCGTGCGAGGAGTTCGGCCCGTACCTCGGCCGCGCTCGCCGTGGGCAGCAGCTCCCGCGCCCCCGCGCCCGCCGTGTCGGGCGCCTGCCGCGCCGCGGGCACCGCGGGACGGCCGCCGCCCGTCTCCGGTGTGCTCTTGGACTGGGTGGTCACGCCATCACCGCCGTGCGGTACGAGACCTCGCCGTCGGTCAGCTCCCGGTGGGTGCCGTCGGCCCGTACCACGCCGTCGTCGAGCAGGAACACCCGTTCACACTCCTGGAGCAGGATGGGGCTCGTGGTGACGAGCACGGTGGTGCGGCCGGCCCGCAGGGTGACGAGCCCTTCGGCGATCTTCGCCTCGGTGGCGGCGTCGACGGCGGTGGTGGGCTCGTGCAGGACGAGCACCGGGGGGTCGGCGGCGAGTGCCCTGGCGAGTGCGACCCGCTGCCGCTGGCCGCCGGAGAGGCTTCGGCCGCGCTCCCCGACGGTGCTCTCGGCGCCGTGCGGCAGCGCCTCGACGACCTGGTCGGCGTCGGCCGCCGCCATGGCCGCGGCGAGGTGCGCGGCGTCGGCGTGCGGCGCGGTGCCCGGGTCGTCGCCGCCTTGTGGTGCCGCGACGTTGTCGGCGACGGTGCCGTCGAAGAGGTCCCCGTCGTGGTCGGCGACGAGCAGGGCGGCGCGGGCCGCGTCGAGCCTGAGGTCGCCGAGGTCGAGTCCGTCGAGTTCGACGCGGCCCGACTCGGGCAGTACGCGCAGCGCGAGGACGTCGAGCAGGGCGGCCGCCGTCGCGGGGTCGGGGGCGGCGATGCCGACGGTGGCCCCGGCTGGCACGCTCAGGTCCACGCCGTGCAGCGGCCCGCCGGAGACGGCGCGCAGGGTGAGTTCGGCGGGGGCGGGGCGCTCGGGTGCGGGGGTGTCGAGGCTGCCGCCCTCGGTGGCGTAGGGCGCGGCGAGGAGTTCCGCGAGGCGCCTGGCAGAGCCGCGGGCCCTGGCCCGTACGCTCATCGCCATGCCGAACCTGTTGCTGGGTCCGACGAGGAACTGTGCGAGCCCCACGGAGGCCACGAACTCGCCGACGGTGATGGTCCCCTCGATGGCGAAGCGGGCCCCGACCCAGGCGACGACGGTCAGGAAGAGCCCGTTGAGGAGCAGGGTGACGGCCTGGTATCCGGCCTCCCAGCGCGCGGCGCGCACGGTGGCCGCGAGCGAGGCCCTGCTCGCCGCGCGGTAGCGCCGCACCCCTGCGGCCTCGGCGCCGAGGCCCTTGAGGACGCGGATGCCGCGTACGAGGTCGGCGGCGGTGCCGGTGGCCCGCGCGACCTGCGCCTGTTCCGCGCTGCCGCGCTCGCTGAGGGGTTTCGCGAGGAACCGGGTGGCCGCGAGCAGCGGTACGAGGCCGCACAGGACGAGCAGCCCGAGCGGTACGGAGGTCATCAGCAGGGCCACGGCGCCGAAGACGAGGGCGGCGACCCCGCTCGATCCGATGACCCAGGCGCGGTTGCCGAGGCCGATGCGGAGGGTGTCGGAGGTGGCGGTGGACAGCAGCGAGCCCGAGCCCTCCGCGCCCTTGGCGAAGCCGCGGGGGTCGAGGATGCGGGCCACGGCCGCCATCCGCAGCACATGGGCGGCGCCCTGGCTGCCGCGCCTGTTGTAGCGTCCGCCGAGCCGCATGCTGCTGGTGAGCACGAGGAAGAGCGCCCCGAGCAGTGCTGTCCACAGCACCAGGTCGGATATGTGTCCGCGGCGCACGGCGTGGTCGACGATGACACCGATCAGCACGGGGACGGCCGCCTCGCACATCTGGTGGAGCGCGGTGAGCGCGATCGCGGCCCTGATGGGCCGGCGCTGCTGCTGGTACGCCCAGCGCAGCACCCCGCGCTCGGTGGGCTCAGGGCCCTCGCCGATGTCGTACGGGGAAGACTCCTCCGCCGGCTCCACAGGTCTCCCCTGCACTGCCTCACCACCCGCTGTATGTGCCGCAGATACCACGAGCACCTTACGCCAGCGCCTCGGAGGCGAACCCGAGCCCTTCGACCGCACTTCCGGGAACCGTCAGAGAACGCAGAAGTGCCCCGCACCGGCTCCCCAATCAGGGGCCCGTGCGGGACACTTCTTCACAAAGAGTTCGGCGGTGTCCTACTCTCCCACGAGGTCCCCCTCGCAGTACCATCGGCGCAGAAGGGCTTAGCTTCCGGGTTCGGA